>JAQUVY010000146.1 GCA_028693155.1 Eubacteriales bacterium | reverse complement strand
TGACTTGGAACAAGATAGCCGGGGCAGAATCATATCTGATTTACCGTGCGCAGGACGACGGGAGATACGAGTTTTTGACCGCAACACAGGACATCAACCACCTCGACCGCACGGTCTGCGGCGGGCATCGCTACCTGTATCAGGTGGCGGCCGATGCCGGAGCGGAAGCCCGGCCGGGGAGACGCTCTCTGGCCAAGGGTGTGGTAGCCGAGCTGGCCGCGCCCACCGGCCTAAGGGTGCGGGAGGAATCGGGTATCCTGCGCCTTTCCTGGTCGGCAGTGCCCGGCGCCAGCGCCTATGAGGTGCTGCGTGCGGGGGTGGGCGAGACGTATGCGCTGATGAGCGACACGGCGGACACCGTATGGAAGGACAGCACGGCGCAACCGGGAAAGCGTTACCAATACAAAGTGCGGGCAAGAGTGGGCAGTGCCCACGTCAGCCGTGAGTCCGAAGCGGGGCAGGGGTTGGTTGTGGATCCCACCAAGCCGGTGCTGGCGCTGACCTTTGACGACGGCCCCAACCCCGAAACCACGGGGGCCATTTTAACCACGCTGGAAAAATATGGCGCGCGCGCCTCCTTTTTTGTGAAGGGCAACAATGTGGAGAAATACCCTGATGTGCTGCGCAGACAGCACAGCCTGGGAATGCAGACCGGAAACCACACCTATGACCACCCAAAGCTCAGTTGGATCAGCGAAGAGGAGATCACGGCCGAATGGGAAAAAGCCGACGTGGCCATTGCGCAGGTCACAGGGCAGCGCCCTGCTGCGGTGCGTCCCCCTTACGGGGATCACGACGACCGGGTTGACCGCATCGCCGGCCGCCCGCTTATGTTCTGGACGGTCGACACGAAAGACTGGGAGACGCTGAGCGCGGAAAAAACGGTGGAGACGGTGCTTAAGCAGGCGTGCGACGGTGGGATTCTGCTGATGCACGACGTTTACGCCACCACCGCTGAGGCGGTGGAGCAGCTGGTACCCGCGCTGCAGGAGCGGGGCTTTCAGCTGGTGACGGTGGACGAGCTGCTTCAGGCAAAGGGGATCACGCCCGAGGCGGGCAAGTGCTATTACGGGGCTTGAGCCGCACAGCGAAAAGCAAAACGCATATTTTGTCGGATTGACGTATTTTCCGCGACAGGCTAAAATAAGTCTATCATTGGTTAATATTTCCAAGGAGCGGGTATGCGAAAATACATTTTTCGGGTCAGTATGTTAACGGTGGTGCTGCTGCTTTTGGCTGCAGCACCTTTTCCTACCGGCAGGCAGCAAATGCGGGCGGAAGAGGCCGTGCGTCCTAACGACCCCAGCGTCGCCGCGCACAGCGAGCCGCAGGAGGAGCCGGAGGATCGCCGACTGACTGCGCCGACCCTGGAGGCCTTCCAAAAGCCCGGGGCGGTGACGCTGCGCTGGAGCGAGGTGACGGGGGCCAGCGGATATTATGTATTTCGAACAGCGGCGGATGGCCGCGAGGAGCTGCTGTACCGCGGCTCGCAGCGGGTTTACACCGATGCCGGGGAGGCGATGGCGCAGCCGTATACATACAGGGTGGCGGGGTTTGTTTATGACGACGGGCGCCCGGGCGCTGCGTCGCAGGAGTGCCGGGCTGCGCCTTTGCTGACCGTGCCGGCGGACGTGCAGGCTGTCTGTGCCGGCGCGGCGGTGCAGGTGTCCTGGCAGGCCGTGGCCGGGGCGCAGAGCTATGAGCTTTTGCGGGCCGCCCCCGGCGAACCTGATTTGCCGCTGGCCAGCACCGCGCAGACCCTTTGGACGGACGACACGGCGGTTCCCGGCGTCCAATACGCATATCAGGTGCGGGCATGCCTGGGGCAAAGCGCCGGAGAGGCTTCGCAGGCCGTGTCCGGCCGTGCGCTGGATCCTGCCCGCCCCATGATTGCCCTGACTTTTGACGACGGGCCCGAGCCGGGCGTGACCGATCTGGTGCTGAACACGCTGGAGCGTTACGGTGTGAAGGCGACGTTTTTTCTGCAGGGGTACCGTGTGGAGCTGTATCCCGACCTTGTGCGCCGGGAGCAGGCGCTGGCAATGCAGATCGGCAACCATACTTATGAGCATCCCCAATTGACAAAGCTCGACGACGCTGCCATTGCCGAGCAGCTGGCGCGGACGGACGCGGTCATTGCGGCGGTGACGGGGGAAACGCCCGTTTTGGTGCGGCCGCCTTACGGCGCGCATGATGCGCGGGTGGACGGGCTGATAGACCGCCCCCTTTTCCGGTGGTCGCTGGATACGCGGGATTGGGAGACGCTGAACAGCCAAAAAACGCTGGAAGCGGTGCTCAATCGCGTGCGGGATGGGGATATTGTGCTGATGCATGATGTCCATATGCCCACGGCGCAGGCGGTGGAGCAGCTGATCCCCGCGTTGCTGGAGCGGGGCTATCAGATGGTGACGGTGACCGAGCTGATGAGCGCCCGCGGAATTGCCCCGGAGGCGGGTGTGGTTTATCGCTGCGCGCGATAACCGGCGCAAAAGCGCAGAAAAAACGCGTTGTAAAATGGTAAACGAAGCATTATAATTAGAATTATTATGGATTCCGGAGGGGCAAGCTATGGCACTGGTTAGAATGAATTTTGAGAGTGAATGCCTGGGGAACAACCACGAGATCACTGTGATATTGCCGGATAAGCCTCGCAGCAAGACGCCGGCGCAGTTTTACGGCGCGGAAAAAAAGTACAAGGTTCTTTGGCTGCTGCACGGCACGTTTGGGGACAGCTCAGATTGGCTTCGAAAGTCCAATATCGAGTTGTACGCCTGCGAAAAGGATCTCATTGTGGTGATGCCCAGCGGGCTGAACGCCAACTATGGCAACTGGCCGGAGTTCGGCATGGGGTTCCGCATGTACGATTACCTGTTTGACGAGCTCATGCCGCTGATTTACGGGTGGTTCCCCGCGTCGGATAAGCGCGAGGATAACTTCATTGCCGGGTTGTCTATGGGCGGGCGCGGCGTGTGCGTGTATGCCTTTAACCATCCGGAGAAATTCGCTGGGGCGGCGGTGCTGTCCGCGGCGCCGCGCTATATCCCCGATCAGGAGACTTTCGAGCCCACGATGTGGGAGCGCACCAAGCGCGACATCGAACGCGCAGGCGGCATGGAGGCATTCCTGGCTTCTTATGAAAACACCTGGCGGCTGGCCGATGAAAAGGCCGGCACCGGCGAGCTGCCCCGGCTGTACTTTGCCTGCGGCGGGGACGATATGCTTTATGCGCCCTTCGCGCGCTTTGAGAACCACGCCAAAGAGATCGGGCTGGAAGCCACCTTTGAAACCATTCCGGGCTATAAGCACGAATGGCGCTTCTGGGATCTGGCCATTCAGAAGGCACTGACCTTTTTCGGTCTGGATGGGGAAGAGGACGCGGGAAACCCGTTCTGAGCGGAACCCTGAGCAAAATGCAAAACAATCCCCGTCGGCTTGATGCCGGCGGGGATTGTTTTTGTTGTCAGCGGATGCAGCGCTAGGGCAGGCTGATGAGCACAATGGCGGCGACGCCGGTAAAAATGCCGGCGAGCTGGCGGCGGGTTATGACTTCGTGAAAGAACACGCGCGACACCAGCAGGGACAGCAAAATGCACCCCCCGTTGACGCAGGGAAACATGACCACGCTGGGAAACACGCCCGAGAGGTAGAGGTTCAGCTTGTTCGCGGCGCACACCACCCCGGCCAGCGCCAGCGCGGCAAGGAAAAATTTGCGGCGGCTGCCTGCGGGGGCGGCGGGGCTTTTTTTGCGGGGCACGGTCAGCCACAGCAGCAGCGAGGCCAGTGCCACCAGCGCAAAGGCCAGGATGAGAAAGCTGTCCAGCGCGTCGCGGTAGGGCGAGCAGCGAAACACCTTTTGCACAATGCCCACACCGCCCGAAGACACCGTGGCCAGCAGCGCAAAGACAAGCCAGCGCAGCGAGAATTTTCCTTTTTTGCCGCCCAGGCACAGCAGCAGCGCCCCGGCTATCAGCACGCACCCCGCCACCTGGGCAAGCCGCAGCGTTTCGTGATAGGCAAGCGTGCCGTAAACGGTGGGCAGCAAAAAACCGTAAGCATAAAGCAGCGAGGACAGCGCCACCGACCCGCACTCCACAGCCTTGATGAAAAACAGCTGGGAGCAGATGGTGCCCGCGGCATAGGCCGCCGCGCACAGCAGGGTAA
>JAQUVY010000037.1 GCA_028693155.1 Eubacteriales bacterium | reverse complement strand
CGAAAAAGGGATTCAAAGTGGAGCCCTTTGACGGTGAGTTTCCCAAGGGGCGGTCGCCCCTTGAACCCCTTTAAGGGTACATAATACGGTTTGCAGTTATCCTTTGCCGCCGAGCTTGTGAGGAAGCAAGTTGGTTTGCCGCAGGTTGTTTGTTCTCGGGAACGATACTTTGGGCATCTATGTGGCTTCTGCCCGAAGAAGGGATGCAAAGGGCGACAGCCCTTTAGCGGTGAGTTTCCCAAGGGGCGCTCGCCCCTTGAACCCCATCAAGGGTACATAATATGGTTTGCAGTTATCCTTTGCCGCCGAGCTTGTGAGAAAGCAAGTTGGGTTGCCGCAGGTTGGTTGCTCTCGGGAACGATACTTTGGGCATCTATGCGGTTTTTCCCCGAAGAAGGGATGCAAAGGGCGACAGCCCTTTGACGGTGGCTTTTCCAGACATATTGCCCCGCAACAGTGCGCAAACGGTGAACAAAATAACAGAACGGTGAAAATTTTGTAACCAATATGTAAGAGAGTACGTTACACGTTGACAAGAAAACGAAAGCGCGTATAATAGTATTCAATACTACATGAGGTGTGCATAAATGAAAAAAATTGCGGTATGGGGCGATTCGGTGGCTCGCGGCATTTTGCTGGACGAGGAAAAAAACCGCTATATCATGCAAAAGGATGACGTCTCCGCGCGAGTTGCTCAGGCGCTCGGCATGGAAATACGAAATTTTGCCAAGTTTGGCTGCACGGTGTCCAAAGGACGGGAGTACATGGAGCGTGCGCTGGACAAGTGGAAGGATTGCGATGCCGTGGTTCTGGAATTTGGCGGCAACGACAGCAATTTTGACTGGGCAAAGATAGCGGCCGATCCCGACAGCGAGCACATCCCCGGCACGCCGTTGGAGCAATTTGAAAAGACATATACCCTGATGCTTCAGGAGATCCAGGCGCAGGGCGTGCAGGCGGTGGCCATGACCTTGCCGCCGGTGGAGGTAATTTCCTTTTTTGACTGGGTGACCAAAGCCGGGCTGAATAGGGAGAATGTGCTGCGCTGGCTGGGGGATAAGCAATATATCTATCGCTGGCATGAGCGCTATAACTCGGCCATTTTACGCGCCGCGCAGGCTGCGGGCTGCGATTGTATCGACATTCGGCAGGAGTTTTTGAACGAGAGACGGTTGGACACCGTCATTTGCAAGGACGGCATGCATCCCAACGCCCGGGGATATTCGCTCATGGAGCGAGCGATCCTGCGGTATGCCCAAGACCATTTGACCGCATAGCTGCATAAATAAAAAAGGCGAGGTTTTCCTCGCCTTTTTTTGTTGCGGCTTTAGTTGGCGCGCCCAATCTTTTTTTCCACTTTGCAGGCGTACATTTTGCGATCCGCTTCGCCAATGAACCGTTCGGGGGAGGCTTGGCTGGTGCTCCAGCGCGAGAACCCCATGCTGAAGGACAGGGTGTAGGGCGCATTGCGCAAGGCGTCCACACGGGTGGCCTGCTCCTGAATGCGCGCCATCAATGCCTGTATCTGCTCTTCGCTTTCCCGTTCGGCGATCACAATAAACTCATCTCCGCCATAACGGGTGATAAAATCACCATGGGCGCAGCTTGTGTTCAGGCACGAGGCGGCGTAGATCAGCGCCTCATTGCCGGTCAAATGGCCACAGCGGTCGTTGATGCTCTTAAAATCATCCAGATCCAGCATGATCAAAAACAGATCGTGCCCCGCGGTAATCCGATGAACCTTCCACTTAATATAGGGCGCTAACTGGCCGCGGTTGTACAGCCCGGTGAGCGGATCGCTGGTGATCTGCACGTTTTGAATGTTGATGAAGATGATCAGCAGAGAAAAAACCGTGCTTACCCACACAACCGGCATGCCCATCAGCCAGACCTGCAGCAGCCCGCCCAACAGCGGGGGCAGCGGAAAGAGCAGCAGAGAACGATAAACGATTCTCATTTGCGAATGGCCGCCCTGCCGGCGCATCCGCACAATCACCAGGCCAAAGGCCACCGCCACCAGACAGTAAGACAGCAAAAGAGACAGCCAGAAATGCGTGCCCCGGTGGTAACGGTTGGCTTCATCCAACCGAAAGAACAGAGGAACGTATAGGCTCAGGATGCTCAGCACAATATTGGCAATGACGGGCAGTAAATAAATAACGATGCGCCGCCCCAGCTCCTGATGGGAGACGCCGGTCTTAACCTCGCAATACAGCAGGTAAAGCAGCCCCATGCCGGCATTCAAGGAATAATAGACAACGGTCACAAATCGGTTGAGCGCTTTGGCCCCGGAAAAACTGCTTCCGTCCAAAACCCAGGTAAAGCTGTCAAAGGCCAGAATTACGATGTTCAGCATGAGCATCCATTCAAACAGGCGCCGATCGGACAAAAAGATATCACTGCTCTTTCTGCGGAATGAGATGAGCAGCAGCGCTAAAAATAATGCACAGACAACATTGACCTGAAGGTATTCCATGTTCACCTCACGGTTCCGAGCTTGCCGGGCTCTATTCTTATTGTAGGGGATACTTTGGGAAAAAGACAAGAGGAACTTTGCACAAAAATGAAAAACCGCCTCTTTATGAGGCGGTTTCCTGTTTTTATCACCGAAAAAGTAATCACTCGCTGGTTTTCTGCCCCTGCGCGCGCACGCGCATGCGGGCGGTGTGATCCAAAATGCGCTTGCGGATGCGCAGCGATTTGGGCGTCACCTCGAGCAGCTCATCGTCCGCCAGGAATTCCAGAGATTCTTCCAGCGAGAAGATGGTGGGGGGAACCAGGCGCAGAGAATCATCGCTGCCGGCGGCACGCATGTTGGTGATGTGCTTCTTTTTGCACACGTTCACGACAATCTCTTCGGTTTTGGGGTTAATGCCCACCACCATGCCGCCGTAAACGGGCACACCCGCGCCAATGAAGAGCGGGCCGCGCTCCTGCGCGTTGAACAAACCGTAGGTGACGGCTTCTCCCGTTTCAAAGGCCACCAGGGAGCCGGTCTGACGGCGGGGAATGTCGCCCTTCACCGGTTCATAATCATGGAACACCGCGCTTAAAATTCCTTCGCCGCGCGTGTCAGTCAAAAATTCACTGCGGTAGCCGAACAAGCCGCGGGAAGGAATGAGGAACTCCACACGCATACGCTCGCCCTGAGGCTGCATGTGCTGCAGCTCTGCCTTGCGCAGACCCATCTTTTCCATGACGGCACCCACCGAATCCTGAGGAACGTCTACCACCAGCTCTTCCACGGGCTCGCACAGCACGCCGTTGACGGTGTGATACAGCACGCGGGGGGTGCTTACCTGAAACTCATAGCCCTCGCGGCGCATGGTCTCAATGAGGATGGACAGATGCATTTCGCCGCGGCCCATCACGTTGAAGGCCTCGGTGGTATCCGTGTCATTCACGCGCAGAGACACGTCCTTGAGCAGCTCGCGCTGCAGGCGGTCGCGCAGGTGGCGGGAGGTGACATATTTGCCCTCACGGCCCGCAAACGGGGAATCGTTGACCGAGAAGGTCATTTCCACCGTGGGCTCGGAGATCTTGACAAAGGGCAGCGGCTCCACGGCGTCTGCCGCGCAGATGGTGTTGCCGATGGTGATGTTTTCCACACCGGAAAAGCAGACGATGTCGCCCACCTCAGCCCGATCCACCGGCGCGCGCGCCAGCCCTTCAAACTGAAACAGGTTGGTGATGCGGCTGCGGTAGGGCGAGAACTCGCCGTGATAGTCGCATACCATCACGTCATCGTTGGGGGTGATGGATCCGCGCTCAATGCGGCCGATGCCGATGCGGCCGACGTATTCGTTATAGTCAATGCTGGAAATCAACGCCTGGAAGGGCGCGTTTTCTTCGCCCTCGGGGGCGGGGATATATTCCAGAATGGTGTCCAGCAGCGGGCGCATGTCCGTGCCTGTCTCATAGGGCGACAGGGAGGCGGTGCCGTTGCGGGCGGAGCAGTAAATCACCGGGCTGTCCAGCTGATCGGAGGTGGCGTCCAGCTCCAGCAGCAGCTCCAGCACCTCGTCCACCACTTCCAGCGGGCGGGCGTCGGGCCGGTCTATTTTGTTGATGACCACAATGACGCGGTGGTTCAGCTCCAGCGCCTTTTGCAGCACGAAGCGGGTCTGGGGCATGGGGCCCTCAAAGGCGTCCACCAGCAGCACCACGCCGTTGACCATTTTCAGCACACGCTCCACCTCACCGCCGAAGTCGGCGTGTCCGGGCGTGTCTACCACGTTGATCTTGATGTCTTTGTAATGGATGGAGGTGTTCTTGGCCAGGATGGTGATGCCGCGCTCGCGCTCCAGCGCGTTGCTGTCCATCACGCGGTCCTCCACCACCTGATTTTGGCGGAACGCGCCGCCCTGCTTGAGCATCTCATCCACCAGCGTGGTCTTGCCATGGTCTACGTGGGCGATGATGGCCACGTTGCGAATATCATTGCGAATCAAAAGAAGTTGCCCCTTTCCGGTCTTGGCAGCCTTGGTTTCCGACTGTCTGTATTATCAATACCAAAAATAAATTCTACCACATTTCCGGCAGAATAAAAAGTTTTTTTTCACCAAAATGCGCGCTGTGCGCAAAAATATCACCGATTCACCGCGGCGAACCGGCGATAAACCGCTTTGAAGCCGTCAGGCGATGCCCAGGCAGCGCAAAAGCACGGCCGCCTGTATTTCCGCCAAACAGCTTTTGAAAGAATAGCCGACAAAAAAGTCGCTTTGCACGGCGTCGGCCGCGATCTCCTCCCCGCGGAAAAAAGGCGGGCAGGGGTTGAGCAGCGCGCCGGGGCGGGCTTGTTCCATCAGCTCACGCGTGATCCGAAAGGGCGCGAATGCTTCGCGCGCCGCAGGGGGCAGCGAGTCTGTGCACACCACATCGGCGCTGGCAATGGCCTCGCGCAGGCTGTGCGAAACCGGCACGCCCGGCAGCTCCCAGCCCGGCGGGCAGCACTGCCGCAGGTGCAGTCCCAAAGCGTCTGCCGCCTCCTTCCAGGAAGCGGCGATGTTGCCGGGCGGGCCGACAAAAAGATAGTCAGCCTGTAAAAAGTCCTTTCGCAGCCGGGAGAGCGCATACAGATCGGAGAGGATCTCGCAGGGGTGGTTCGTCCGGGTCATGGCGTTGATGACGGGGAAGGGTGCCTGGGTGGCAAACCGGCGCAGCAGGGCGAGGTCAGGGTGGCGGATCACCGCCGCGTCCGCCCAGTTTGCCAGGTAACCCGCCACATCGGCCAAATCCTCTCGTTTGTCCAGCGTTTCGGGCGGAAAAAGAATGCCCTGCCCGCCCAACTGCCCAACGGCACGCTCGTAGGAGACGCGCGTGCGCAGGCTGGAGGCGGGGAAGAAAAGCACCACGTACTTGCCCCGCAGCGCAGCGGAACAGGCGCCGCTTTTTACCCGATCTGCCAGCGCGAAAAGCTCCCCCAGCGCCCCCGGGGTCAGGCCGGTCAGATCGAGAAAATCCTTCACAGGTGTTCCTCTAAAAAGGCGAGGATCTCCCGGCGCATATACGGCGTTTCCATATGCCCGTGGGGTTCCACGATCATGCGCCAATTGCCGGGCACGCCGGCTTTGGCGTAGCAATCCTTCATGGCGGCGTCGATCTTCATCAGACCGTCGCAGGGCGTGAGGGCGTCGTATTTTCCGTTGCAGGAAATATGCGCGCGAGGGCAAATAAGGGCGTTGATGTCCGAGGTGGTGAAATGCTTCAGCAGAGCGGGCACATAATAGTAAATACCGTGCCCGTTTAAGCCGTTATGCTCGATCAGCGATTGAAAATCGGTCATGCAGCAAATGTCCGCGCAAACCTTGATGCGTTCATCCAGCGCGGCCAGCCACCAGGCCATGGTGGAACCCATGGAAAGACCCAGCGTGGCGACGCGCGAGGCATCCACATCCGCCCGGCCGCACAGATAGTCCAGGGCGCGGATGCTGTCAAACACCATCAGCCCCCACAGAACCTTGCCCTGCCACAGCAGCTCCTTAAACAGCGCGTCCTCGCTGCGTCCCCGGCGTTCGCCGAAGTTGTAGTGGTCGATGCAAAGCGCCACGTAACCCCGCGTGGCCAGATCCTCCGCGTAGGGGTGATCCAGATACGCGAATTTTTGGATGAACTCCTGCTTGCCCACGTCGTACTGCCCGCCGTGATAATGGTTGTACAGCACGGCGGGGTAGCGCCCGGGCTGGGCGGGGCGAGCCAAATAGGCCGCGGCCTTTTCTTCGCCGTTCAGGTCAAGCTCCAGCGTTTCCAATATCCACCCGCCCATATCCTGCGTGCGGATCGTGTCGCAGGCGACGGGGCCGGATACGTCGGGCAAATCGCCCAAAAGGGAGCGCAAAAGCGCGCGCTGCTGTTGTGGATCCATGGAATACCTCCTCAAGCTTGTTTCGGGTTCGGTTCGCCGATCATGGACAGAGCGTCGCCGCGGTCGATGGCACCCAGCTCCACCCATGCGGTGCGGTAGCCGCTGCGCAGGGCGTTGCTTTTCGAGGCGATGTTCGACCAGGCCGTGCAGAAGTAGGGAATCTTGCCGCGGCGAAGCACCGCATCGCTGAGCGTCTTGGTCAGCGCCCCGGCCACGCCCCGTCGGCGAAATGCGGGCAGCACGTCGATGCCCAGCTGCCACATGGTGTCGCAGTCATTGCTGGCACCGGCAACACCGGCCAGCTGCCCGTCCACATAGCCCACAGCCGCCAGCACGTCGCGCTTGTCGCCGTCCTTTTGGTAGCTCAAGGCCATGGGAAAGCGCTTGTCCCCATACAGCGAGGGGATGTCCTCCTCTTCCAGCAGGCGGATCTCCACACCGGGACACGGGGCGACGGATTTTTCCGGATCGGGCAGAAAAAATTCGGCCAGAAAGCAGACAGCCTTTCCGTAGGGCATGAGCAGACGATCCAACGCGATGATCTGCGGGGCGTCAAAGGCGCGAAACCCCGGCTGGCGGCGCAAAAACGCCTCCACAGGCTCCCGAATGCTGTCATGTGCCATGACGGCCAGCCCGTCGCCGTAGGTGGCAAAGCCGCAGAACATGGGCCGGTGATAACATTTTTTTGCGCCGGGCAGTAAAACGGAAGGGGAAATATAAACGCCGGGGGAGGTGAACGTTTCCGCGGGGCAGTTAAAATCAACGCAGGACTGCTCCATGGCGATGCGCCAAATATCATTTCGTGTCATGCGTTCAATCTCCCAAAGTGCCGAAAAGGTCTTCGTAACGCTGCCGCGTGAGCAGGTAGCTCACTTCATCGTAATGGGTGCCGTCCTGGCCGGCAAAAGTGTCGTATAGGGTCTCCCGGTATAAAAAGCCCAGCTTTTCCAAAACGCGCTGCGAGGCGTGGTTTCCTATGAAATGGTTGCCGATGATCTCGGTGACGCCCCGGGAAAAGGCGAGGCGGAACAGGGCGTGGCAGGCCTCGGGAATATACCCCTGCCCCCAATAGCGCTGCCCCAGCGCAAAGCCTACCATGCGCCGGTAAGGCGGATATTGGGGTATTTGGTATAAGCCGATGGTGCCGATCAGCTGATCGCTGCCGCGCAGAGCCACGGCCAGATTGCTGCCCTGCTGGATCATGGCGGTCAGGCGGCGCGCGCAGGCCGAGCGATCCGCCAGCAGATAGCCTCCTGCCGGGCGGGTGACCTCGGGCGCGCTCATATCCGCCCACATGGCATCCAGATCGGCATCGCGAAGCGGACGGATGCGCAGCCGGGGGGTAAGCAGTTCGTCCATTTTTATTCCCTCATATATTCCGACGGGGAACAGCCTTTATATTTTCGGAAGGTTTTGATGAAGTAGCTCAGGTTGTTGAAGCCGCACTCCAGCGAGATCTCGGTTTTGCTTAAGGTGCCCTGCTGCAGCAGGTCGCAGGCAACCGAGATGCGGTAGTAATTCACATAGTCCATGGCGCTAGTGCCCGTCATGGATTTGAAGAAGCGGCAAAAATGCTGCACGGACATATCCACGCTGTTGGCCAGCATGTCCAGCGTAATGCCGTCCTTGTAATGATCCTGTATCATGCCCATGACGATCTTCAGGCGGTTGATGTTCTGCTGCTTTTTACTCTTGGGAGATTCCCGGGTTTGGGAATACAGCCTGTGGCTGAACACAGACCCTAAAAATTCATACAGCGAGGCCTTGACCAAAAGCTCATAGCCGAAGTTTTGCCTTGTCATGTGCTGCATGAGGTGCTCGGCGGCCCGCGTGACGTCCTGATGGTCGGGGTGCACCACGCTGTAATGGGTCAGCGGGATCATCTCTCCCGTTTCGATCCAATGCACATACTGGCTGCATACATCGGTGGTGCGGATGAGCATGTCGCAGTCAAAGACCACCGAAATGAGCTGGCAGCCGTCGGGAGGCACGGCCTCGGCCGTGTGCAGCTGGCCGCTGAGCAAAAAGAAGGCGTCGCCCTGCCGGGCAGGGTATTTGCTGCCGTCCACCGTGACGATGCAGCTGCCCTCCTTGACAAAGACGATCTCCCACTGGGTGTGCCAGTGGTACGGAAAAATCGGCCCCTGCGCGCACCAGGAAAGGTTGTAAAAGCTGATGGGAAAATGGGGAGTCCCCCGTTCCACCATTTCGTTGAGGCTGTAATACTCCATCTGCTCCCCCCGCACCGAACTACTTGCGAAAATAATACAACCGAATTGGGAAAACACCGCAAGCGAGATCGACAACATTACTATATTGTTTTTATAGTAGCATCAACAGGAGGGGATTTCAATAAGAATTCTCCCGAGATACACAGACAATCTCTGCGATGAAAGGCGCTCCCTTGCGCGCGCACCGCCGCCTAAGACCAAGCTGCGGCAACGGCGGTTTTGCGAAGATTGGTGTAGTTCGGAAAACCGGGCGGGCAGAGCGCCGGCAACACAGAAAAAAAGGCCGGAGAAAAGTATTTTTCCCCGGCCTTTTTTTAAAAATAAACGATGTGTTTTCTTATGCTCCGTATACGCGCACGGGCAGCACCAGATAAGTGTTGCTGGAGGCTTCGGGCCGCAAAATGCAGGGGCTGACATTGGTGGTGAAGGACATGACCACCGTGCCTGCGCCGATGTTTTTGAAAATATCCACCAGGTAGCGGGCGTTAAAGGCGATCTCCAGATCTTTGCCCTCCAGCTGAATGGGCACTTCCTCATACATATCGCCCGATTCGCTGTTGGAGGTCATGTACAGCTTGGCATCGGCCAGGCGCAGACGCACCAGGTTGCTGTGGCCGTCTCTTGCCAGCATGGCGGCGCGGTCCAGCGCGTCGGCCATGGCGGCCTGATCCACAATGGCGCGGGTCGTATAGTCCTGCGGAATGATCTGCTCATAGCGGATGAACTCGCCTTCCAGCAGGCGGGATACCAGGCGGGTGTTGTCCACATCCACGCCCACGTGCGAGGGGCCGATCTCCAGCGCCACGTTGCCGCTGTCTCCCACAATGCCGGCCAGACGCGTCAGCGTGCTGGCGGGGATCACGGCCTTCATTCCCTGAACCTCTCCGTCGTAGGGTGCGTCGCACATGGCCAGGCGATACCCGTCCAACGCCACAAAGCGCACCCTTCCGGCGTTGATCTCCAGCAGCACACCGGTGAGGATGGGGCGGGATTCATCCAGCGAGGCCGCAAAAGCGGTCTGGCGGATCAGGTCGCGCAGGCTTTTGCCGGGCAGTACAATGCGCTGGGCGTTTTCCACCACGGGCAGCGCGGGGAAGTCCGCGGCGTCCATGATAAAAAGGCGGGTGCGCAGGCCGGGCGCGGTGATGACGGCACCGGCGTTTTCGCCCTCGGTGGTGACGGCGATCTCCACGTTGCCTTCGGGCAGACGGCGGGTGATCTCATAAAACAGCCGACCCTGCAAAACCACTTCGCCTTCCTCGGCAATTTGAGCGGGAATGACCGTTTCAATGCCCATTTTCAGATCGGTGCAGCAGAAGCTGACGCCGCTGCCCGATGCGCGGGCGAGGACGCCCTCCAGCACCGGCATAACAGACTTGGAGGCCAGCGCCTTGGATACGGTGGCCATGGCTTCGGATAATTGCGTGCTGTCACAAATAAATCTCATTTTTTTCACTCCGTTTCAATTGGTAGGCAGGGTTTAATGCCCGATCAGTTCTTCCCGCATGTCGGCCAGCTGGGTGCGCAGCTCGCTGTCCTCGGCCATGCGGTTGGAAACGGCTTTCCAGCCGTGCAGTACGGTGGTGTGGTCGCGCCCGAAAACCTCGCCCAGGCGGGGCAGCGACAGGTCGGTCAGCTCCCGGGTCAGGTACATGGCGATCTGCCGGGCGGAGGCGATCTCCTTTTGCTTGCTCTTGCCCTTGAGATCGGCGATGCTGATGCTGAAACGCTCGCTGACCATGTTGATGATGGTTTCGGGGGTGGCCAAGCGGCTGGAGGAGTCGGAAATGATGTCCTTGAGCGCCTCCTGCACCAGCGCCATGTCCAGCGGGCGCTGGCTGACGCGGGAATAGGCCACGGCGCGGTTGAGCGAGCCTTCCAGCTCGCGGATGTTGTTTTCCGAGCGCAGGGCGATGAACTCGTAAACATCGTCGTCGGGAATATCAATATTCTCCAACCGGGCCTTTTTATGCAGAATTGCGATGCGGGTTTCCAAATCGGGAGCCTGAATGTCCGCGATCAGTCCCCATTCAAAGCGGCTGCGCAGTCGATCCTCAATGTTGATCTGCTTGGGCGGGCGGTCGCTGGAGAGAATAATCTGTTTTTGCGCCTCAAACAATACGTTGAAGGTGTGAAAAAATTCTTCCTGCGTGGAGGCCTTTCCCGCCAGGAACTGCACATCGTCGATGAGCAGCACGTCCTCATGGCGGTATTTCTGGCGAAAGGCTTCGGTGGAGTTGTTGCTGATGGCCTGGATCAGCTCGTTGGTAAACTTTTCGCTGGAAATATAGGTCACCTTTGCGTCGGGGTTCTGCTGGGTGACGTGATGGCCGATGGCGTGCAGCAGATGGGTTTTGCCCAGCCCCACGCCGCCGTAAATAAACAGCGGGTTGTACGCCATGGCGGGCGCCTCGGCCACGGCCAGCGCTGCCGCGTGGGCAAAGCGGTTGCTGTTGCCGATCACGAAGCTGTCAAACGTATACTTCGGGTTGAAAACGCTGCGGGTGGGCTCGCTGCGCACCGGCGCGTTTTGTCGGGAAGCATATTCCTCCCGCTGGGCGGGCAAGATAAAGCGCACCCCGCAGGGGCAGCCGGCGGCCTCGCCCAGTTTCTGGGAGATCAGCTCGGCATATTGCGCCGTCAGTACGTTTTGAAAAAAGGAGGACGAGGTCTCCATGACCAGTTCGGGGCGGTCAGCCTCCAACAGATTGGCCACGGGCTTCAAGTCGCCGATAAACGTATTGAACGCAGTGATGTTCATTGACTTTTTCAGCAACTCGCTGGCCTGCTGCCAGACGTCGCAGAGATTGGGCTGGGTGCTTTGGGTGGGCATGAACTCGTCTCCTCGCAATGGTTTTCCACAAGCTGTGCATAACTTGAAACCCTAGGCAGAATGCCGGGAAGAAGAAAGTTATGCACAGGATATCCGCTGGGATATCCACAGGATGCGAATGGCCACACCCCGCATGATTCCTACATTTTATCAAATATGGCGCCCATCTTCAAGAGAGAAAAACGATGTTATCCACAGGCAACGGAGGTTGCGCACCTGCGGAAAATCGTTTAAAATACTACATGTGCCGACATAATATTTGTGCGGCACTACATATGGGAAACAAGGGTCGAGAAAAAAGATGGAGATGGCGGGAAAATTTGCAAAAAAAGATGCCGCACCGAAAAAAAACGGGCTTTTCGAGCGCTTGCTTTTGTGGTATCATATGGTTAATATGCGGAAAATTGGTTTTTTGGTAAAAAAGATGGAAAAATAAAATGGTTTTTCTATATTTTAGGGAAACGGAACCGCCGGAAAGTCCGTAATCCGAGCGGGGTTTCGAATAAAGGTTTCCAAATTTACAAAAAGGAGAGTTCATATGAAAAAGGTATTGTTTACCGAGACGGTCCTGCGTGACGCGAACCAATCGCTCATTGCGACGCGTATGCCGTTTTCCGACTTCGAGCCGGTGCTGGCCGAGTTGGATAAGGCGGGCTACTATTCGCTGGAGTGCTGGGGCGGCGCAACGTTCGACTCCTGCCTGCGCTTTTTGAATGAGGATCCCTGGGAACGCCTGCGCAAGATCCGCAGCGTGGCCAAAAACACCAAGCTGCAGATGCTACTGCGCGGCCAGAACCTGCTGGGATATCATCACTATCCCGATGACGTGGTGCGCGCCTTTGTCCGCAAGAGCGTGGAGAACGGCATCGACATCATCCGTATTTTTGACGCGCTGAACGATCTGCGCAACATCGAGGTGGCGGTGGACGAGACCCGCAAGGCCGGCGGCCATGCCCAGGGCACTATCGTTTACACCATCAGCCCCATCCACAACCTGGAGGCTTACGTCAAGCTGGGCAAGCAGCTGGAGGAGATGCAGGTCGATTCCATCTGCATTAAAGACATGGCGGGCATTATGAGCCCCAAGGAAGCCTATGATCTGATCACGGCGCTGAAGCAGGCGGGCATCACCACGCCGCTGGTGCTGCATACCCACTGCACCACCGGTCTAGGCGCCATGACCTGCCTGAAGGCCGTGGAAGCCGGCGTGGACTGCATCGACACCGCCATTTCCTGCCTGTCCGGCGGAACCTCCCAGCCCCCCACCGAGACCATGGAGTACACGCTGCGCCAGATGGGCTATGACACGGGCCTTGACGCCAAGCAGCTCAAGAAGATCAACGATATGATGAAGCCCGTTAAGGATAGCTTTGTGGAAAACGGCTCGCTGACCCCGAAGATCCTGGCCACCGAGACCGACGCGCTGACCTACCAGGTGCCGGGCGGCATGCTCTCCAACCTGATGAGCCAGCTGAAGCAGCAAAACGCGCTGAACCGCTTGGAAGAGGTGCTGACCGAGGTACCCAATGTCCGCAAGGATCTGGGCTATCCGCCGCTGGTGACGCCTATGAGCCAGATGGTGGGCGTACAGGCCGCGACCAACGTGCTGCTGGGCGAGCGCTACAAGAGCATCGGCAAGGAAGTGCAGGCCTATATCCGCGGCGAGTACGGCACGGCGCCCGGCCACGTTGACGATGCGCTGGCCAAGAAGGTGCTGGGAGACGAACAGCCCATCACCGGCCGCTATGCCGACACCCTGAAGCCCGGCATGGACGAGGCCATGGCCAATGTTGCCAAGTGGTCAGACACGGTGGAGGATGCGCTGTCCTACGCGCTGTTCCCCCCGGTGGCCGAGAAGTTCTTCACCGCGCGCGAGGAAAAGGCCCGCAATACGGTGACCTACAGCATCCGCAAAGCGTAAAGGAGAGAACACAATGGACATCTCTTTGAAATTTTCCCCGGAAACCCTGCCCGAAAGTCTGCTGCTGGGTTTGCTGGGTATGACAGTGGTCATGCTGGCTCTTGTTCTGCTGATGGCAGCCATCAAGGGTCAGTCCTGGCTGGTTTCCAAGCTGACGGCCGGCAAGCACTCCGCTGTTCCGGTTGCGCAGCCCGTAGCCGCCGCGCCGGCACCTGTGGCGGTTGCCGCGGCCGTGGATACGGCGGTGGATCTGCACGATGTGGATGACAAGACCGCGGCCATGATCATGGCGATCGTTGCCGATGAAACGGATATTCCGTTGGAAGAACTGCGCTTTACCTCGATCAAGCGTGCGTGAGCGAAGAAAAAGGAGAAGCAAATCATGAAATACATCGTAACGCTGAACGGAAATGATTATGAAGTAGATGTGGAACGCGGTGAGGCGATTCTGCAAAGCGTCGTACCCGCGGCCGCTCGCGCAGCCGTTCCCGCTGCTGCGGCGCCTGCGCCTGCCGCCGCTGCGGCGCCCGCCCCCGTCGCGGCTCCGGCTCCCGCCGCTGTCCCGGTGGGCGCGGGAGAGACGGTTTCGGCACCCATGCCCGGCTCCATCCTCAACGTGCTGGTAAAGCCCGGAGATGCGGTGAAGACCGGCCAGACGCTGCTGACGCTGGAAGCCATGAAGATGGAAAACGAGATCAGCGCGCCGCACGACGGCACCGTAGGTCAGGTGCTGGTCGCCAAGGGCGCCAGTGTGGATACCGGTGCTCCGCTCGTTACGCTCGTGTAACGGAAGGAGAGTGTGAATCATGGGTGAAATGTTTATCAAACTGCAGGAGCTGCTTGCGGATTCGGGTTTTTCCCAGCTGTTTGCCGACGGCGGATGGAAAAACCTGGTGATGATCGTAGTGGCCTGCGTGCTGCTGTATCTGGCCATCAAAAAGCAGTATGAACCCCTGCTGCTGCTGCCCATCGCCTTTGGCATGCTGCTGGTCAACCTGCCGTTTACCGGCGTCATGAAGGAAGCCGTGGGCGATCAAAACGGCGGCCTGCTCTACTACCTTTATCTGGGCGTGAAAAAGGGTATTTACCCGTCGCTCATTTTCCTGGGCATTGGCGCGATGACCGACTTCGGTCCGCTGCTGGCGCGTCCCTCCAGCTTGCTGCTGGGTGCCGCGGCGCAGCTGGGCATTTATTGTGCCTTTACGCTGGCCCGGCTCATCGGCTTTGACGTGCAGTCGGCTGCCTCCATCGGCATCATCGGCGGCGCGGACGGCCCCACGGCCATCCTGCTGACCTCCATCCTCAAGCCCGAGCTGCTGCCCGCCATCGCCATCGCGGCCTATTCTTACATGGCGCTTATCCCCATCATTCAGCCGCCGCTGATGCGCATGATGACCAGCAAGAAGGAGCGCGCCGTTGTCATGCAGCAGAGCCGTCAGGTGAGCAAGACCGAGAAGATCATCTTCCCCATCGTCTGCTCCATCCTGGTCATTCTGCTGCTGCCCTCCACTGCGCCGCTGATCGGTATGCTGATGCTGGGCAATTTGTTCCGGGAGAGCGGCGTGGTTGAGCGCTTGTCTGAGACTGCGCAGAACAACCTGATCAACATCGTGACCATCTTCCTGGGTATCACCGTAGGCGCCACCGCCGCGGCGGACAACTTCCTGCGCATCGAGACGCTGGCCATCATCGCGCTGGGTCTGATTGCGTTCGCGTTCAGCACGATAGGCGGCTTGCTTTTCGGCAAGCTCATGTGCTGGATTACCAAGGGCAAGATCAACCCGCTGATCGGCTCGGCCGGCGTATCCGCCGTGCCTATGGCAGCGCGTGTATCCCAGAAGGAAGGCCAGCGCGCCAACCCCACCAACTATCTGCTGATGCACGCCATGGGACCCAACGTGGCCGGCGTTATTGGCTCGGCTGTGGCCGCGGGATTCCTGCTGGCCATGTTCGGCTAAGGCAGAATTGGTTGAGTAAAGAAAAAGATCCCGATAGGGGAGCGGCTTTCGCCAGAAGGCTGCCAAAATGCTGCCCGATGGATCATGACTGCGCAGCTTTTCAAGGTGCGTGATCCGCTGCGACATAAGGCGGCAAGGATAAAAAAGATATCACCTGCAAAAATTGCAGGTGATATCTTTTTTTGCTTGTTTGGGCGGCGTTATCGGCTTATGGATAAAATACTCATAATAGATAGTTATTTCTTTTGAAAAGAACAAACCCACATATACTGTAATCCCTGTATGGTATTAGGGACGCCATTTCTATATTTCCGAATTTCATGAACATGAAAGTATGGAGCGAAGAGTTCTCGTAAACGCTTCTCTGTAAAGGCTAACCCGGCATTAAACCCTTGCTTATAGAAATCCCAATCACTTATTTCATCAGCCACACCTTCACCCGCTGCAAAACATGTTAAGGCGAAAATCCCACCTGTACTTAATATTTTTTGTAATAGTTCAATGTAGGTAATCCTCCTGTGCGGGGGAAGATGATGGAACATACCACTATCATAAACAAGGTCATATTGCCCTTTCAAATCTGTTTTTTAGAACATCGCCACAAATAAATTTTGTCTCTACACCATTTTCACTAGCAATCTGAGTAGCATTATTTATGGCAACATCTGAAATGTCATACGCAGTAACCTCAACGTTATGTTTTGCCATATAAATAGCATTTCTGCCTTCACCACGACCAAATTCAATCGCTGTTTTTATGTTGTTTTTCTGCAGCAATACAACTAAATTTTCATCGGGCATAGTATTTTGTGTAATAAAAGGAGCTTGAAATTTTCGTTGTCTATAAAATTCATTCCACGGAACGGTAGCTACTTGTTCATCTAACAAATCCATGATATCAGAATAATTATTTATATCTGGTTTCATAACAATAAATCCTTCCCATTACATCAATAACTTTACATGAAGTATAATATAAAAAAGCAAGGAAGACCACTTCCTTGCGAAGGGTCTTCCTGCCGGAATTTTTTTTCGAACTAGCCCAGGAAATCCGTGATCTCCCGCTCGATCTCCCGCGGCAGCTCATGGTTGATGCCGTGCCCCGCCCGGGCGAAAAACTTGGCGTTCATGCCGCAGCGCAGCAGGGCGTCTTTTCCGCCCAAGCGCGCAAAGGGATCTGCGTCACCCATCAGATAGAGCGCGTGGGGGCGAATTTGGTCGATCTCTTCAGGCGTAAAGGGACGCACCATGTGAAAACCCATTGCCATGTTGTTGTAGCCCTTCATCAGCGCGGTGAAGTGGGTCAGGATCAGGGGATTGTCGGTAAAGGCGGCGCTGTTGTCTCCGGAAAGCTTGCGCAGCAGGCGCTTCACCATGCGCTGGGTGGGAAAGGCGGCCTCGGGGAAAAACACCTTGAGCATGGTTTTCATGGAACGGGAAGTTTCGCTGCCTGCGGGAACCGACGCGGCCATGCAAACGATGCGGCGCACGCGCTGCGGGCGCTGCAAAAGGTAATACTGCGCCAGATAGCCGCCGTGAGAAACGCCGGCGATGCTGACCTGCTCCAACCCCAGGCCGTCAAGCACATCGTCCAGCCAAAGGGCGTCGTCAAAGCCCTTGCGATAGCGCTCATCGGGCACGCTTTTGCCGGGGCCGCCCAGCGTGTCCGGCGCATAAACGCGGAAATGCTGCCCCAGAGCCGCCGCGTTGTATACCCACATGAGTGCCGCGTCATCCCCCACGCCGTGGAAAAGCACCAGAGGCGGCGCGTCTTCCCGCCCCTACACAAGCACATGGGTATGGCCATAGCGGGTGGGGACGAGCTGCTGCTGCGGCGTTACGTCCCAGGAAGCCAGCAGGGCGTCGTAAGATTCCTGAATAAGCTGCTGCGATTTTTTGCTGCGGTAAAGCTTCATTTTGGCAAGTCCTCCTTAGGCGCGCAATGCGCCAGATAAAATCGATCCAAAAGGGTGGCCAGGCGCGCTGCCGCGTCCAGCGAATCCTTTTGCTGAAAGACATACAGCACCAGCGCCTGGTATTCGTCGGCCAGCAGGCGGGCGTCGTCCGCCATAAAGCAGCCGGTGCGGATCAAATGGGCAAAGGCCTGCTGCTGATGCTCCAAAGGAACCGCAAAAAGAAAGCGCTGGTACATTTCGGCCGCTTGCGGGCTGCTGCGCTTTTCCATTGCCAGCAGATCCAGGATCCGCCCGATGTCAGGGTGCAAAAAATAATGCTCCAAATAGAAAATGCCGCTGGTGATAAAGTCCTCCCGCGAAACCCGGCTGGCCTGGCTCAACGCCGCGTCAAAGCGCGTTTTCCATGCCGCTATATATTCTTCCGCGCGGAAAAAAATGGCCTGCAGCAAGGCCTCCTTGCCGGAAAAATGGTGGTAAATGGAGGCCTCGCGGATACCCACCGCCGAGGCGATGTCGCGGATGGAAACCGCGTGGTATCCTCGCTGGGAAAACAGCTCCAGCGCTGTTTCCAGCAGGCGCTCGCGCGTGTCCGGAGGATTCTGTGCCATGTTGTCACCTACCTAACGTTCGTTAGGCAAAGAATAGCACGGTTCTTACCCCCTGTCAAGTGCTTGCGCGGGGCCGCGCGCGTGTGTATAATCGTTGCATGAGGAAAGGCAGGATAGTCATAATGAGAGGACATAAGATGTTGCTCCATGCGATGTAGCAGTTGGCGCTGCGCGTCAATTCGCCTGGAGCGATCCCAACTGCCGCGTCGCAGGCCGTCATGAGATGCAACATGAAGGAGCGACGAGACATGAATTATCGAAAAGCACAGGATGTGTTCCCGCCGGAGCTGCTGGAACAGTTATTGGAGTATGCCCGGGGAGAACTGGTATACTTTTCCGCCGACCGTCTGCGACGGGCCTGGGGCAGCGCCAGCGGTGCCCGCGCCGCGCTTACCGCGCGCAATGCCCGCATCTATCGGGACTTTCAGCGGGGAGAAGATGAAGAAACCCTTTCCCAGCGCTATTATCTGGCGCCGGATACCATTCGAAGGATTTTGCGCAGGGAACGGGAAGCGCGAAAATGAAAAAAGAGGATGCCCGACCGAGCCCTTGCGCGGTCGGGCGTTGCTTTTGCCTGGGAAAGAACATTTTTAGGGATACTGGCCACTGCCAAGGCGGGCAGGCTTTTGGTAAACTGATAAAAAAGGAGGAAGAAACCGATGAAAGTTCGTTTGGCGACCCAAGAGGATCGGGATTTTTTGCTGCAATGGGATCATCATTTACCCCCAAAGCAGCTGGCGGAAAAGCTGCGCTGCGGGCAGATCTATATTTTAGAGGATGAGGCCGCGGCGCGCCAGGGCTGGCTGCGTTACGGCCTGTTTTGGGATGAGATCCCCTTCATGAACCTGCTGTGGGTGATGGACGGGCACCGGGGCGAGGGCTGGGGACGCGCGCTGGTGGAGCGCTGGGAGGCCGACTGCCGGGACGCGGGGTATGACCGCGTCATGACCTCCACCCAGTCCAACGAGGATTCCCAGCATTTTTATCGTCACCTGGGTTATGTGGACACGGGCGCACTGCTGCAAAGCGGCGAGCCTTTGGAGATTATTTTGGCAAAGGAACTGTAAGGGGCGCATGGAACGTTTTACGAAAAGCATGGACGGCTGGGCCGACTGGGGACGGGTTTTTCAGGACACAGAGGCCTTTTCTCCTCTGGCAGAGGAAATTTTCCGTCGGCATGGGCTGCCCTTTGCGGGGCTGAGCCGCTGCGCGCCCGGCAGCAACGCCGTGTTTCGCGCCGGTGGATTTGTGGTCAAGATCTTTGCGCCGCTGCAAAGCGGGGTGGACACCCGGGAGGATTTTGCCGTGGAGCGCTTCGCCATGAAACGGGCGCAGGCCTTGGGGGTACCCGTCCCCGCGGTGCGGGGCGAAGGGTGTATCCAAGATAGGTATGCGTTTAACTATCTCATATTGGATCACATCGCGGGCATTTCCTTTGGGGCGGGTCGTGCGGCATGGACGGCGCAGGAAAAGGAACGATATGCCGCCTGCCTGCGCGGCGCGGTGGACAAGATGGATACGCCCTGCCCGCCTTTTCGAAAGGCCGACCCTGCGGCGAGGGAACGCGCCCGAGCGCGGTGGGGGGCGTTCCCCCGGCGTTTTCAGGCGCAGCGGGAGGCGCTGCTGGCGCAGGCCGGCCAAACCGAGCCGGTGTTTGTCCATCTGGATCTCAACCCGGATAACCTCATTGCCGGGGAGGACGGGCAGCTGTACCTGCTGGACTTTGCCGACGCAAATGTTGGGGCGGCAGATGTGGAGCTGGCGCCGCTGGCCGAGCTTTTTCGGTTTGAACAGCCTTTTTTGGCGGGGTATTTTGGTCAATACGACCGGCGGGAACTGACGGAAAAATTTGTGCGCGCGCTGCTGATGCACGATTATGGTTATAACATCATACGGGACAGCCTGTGCGCCCCGCAGGAGCTGAAGCAGGTGGGCGACCTTTATGACCGCGTCGGCGAGGCGCTTGACAAGGGCGGCGTCTAGGCCGAGGCGGCTTATGCCCGACCCGGTGTGAAATCGCCGCGCAACAAAGAATATACAGTAATTCAACAAAAAGCCGCCTTTTATTTGATGGGTTTTGTGATATGACGGTCAGGTGAAAAGCGTCGGGCGGCAAATTTTTTTTCCTGATCCTTGGCTCGGCGCGCAGGAGGATAAAATGAAAA
>JAQUVY010000036.1 GCA_028693155.1 Eubacteriales bacterium | reverse complement strand
TGGTGCGAGAAACAGGACTTGAACCTGCATGAAATTGCTTTCACACGGACCTGAACCGTGCGCGTCTGCCAATTCCGCCATTCTCGCATAAGGTGGTGGAGGGAGATGGATTCGAACCATCGAAGTCGGAGACAACAGATTTACAGTCTGCTCCCTTTGGCCACTCGGGAATCCCTCCACATATCATGGAGCTGGTGATGGGACTTGAACCCGCAACCTGCTGATTACAAATCAGCTGCTCTGCCAATTGAGCTACACCAGCAGATGCGTCCTTGTCTGATTCCCAGCCAATGATCAATGGTGCCTCAGGACAGAATCGAACTGTCGACACAGGGATTTTCAGTCCCTTGCTCTACCGACTGAGCTACCGAGGCAAATGCGCCCAAAGGACGCGGGGGAGAATAATGGCGACCCGGGAGGGGCTCGAACCCTTGACCTCCAGCGTGACAGGCTGGCGCTCTAACCAACTGAGCTACCGGGCCATAATAAACCATATTACATTGTGGTGGACCTTCTTGGACTCGAACCAAGGACCGATCGGTTATGAGCCGACTGCTCTAACCAACTGAGCTAAAGGTCCATGCCCATAGAAGAAATGGTGACCCCTAGGAGACTCGAACTCCTGTTACCGCCGTGAAAGGGCGATGTCTTAACCGCTTGACCAAGGGGCCACGAACCGTCCATCATTGGTCGGGGTGACAGGATTTGAACCTGCGGCATCCTGCTCCCAAAGCAGGCGCGCTACCGGGCTGCGCCACACCCCGCCGCCGCATCGCTTGGCCGGTGCTCGGCGCAAGTGATACTATATCGAAAAATGGATCATATGTCAACACCCAATTTGAAGTTTTTTTTATTTTTTGCGTTGACCGGCAATAAATTCATGAAAAGTGCCGCCGGCGGTGTTCCCAGCAGGCGGCACAAAAGGGCGTTTTTTCCGGTGGATCAGTCCTCCCGGCGCAGCCATACGTCCATTTCACCAGGCGTGCGGTTGCCCCAGGCGAAGTAGGGAACCAGGCGAATGGGAGTTTTGACGCGTTCTATATGCCTGGGCGCATCGCCGTACAGCGTATCCAGGGCGGCCAGCTCGCGGTGACCCTTTGCTTCCAAAGCGACCACGCCTCCCAACAGATCCTTGCAATACTGCGCAGTCACCTTGGTGCCCACCGAAATGGTCAGCGCGCTGAGGTTGGCGCCGTTGTCCGCCTCCTCCGCGCAGTAAACCACCGGGCCGCGCAAAACCGCTACCTTGCCGGCATCGGCGCGCACCGCTGCGTTGGCGCGCACAAAGCGCACTTCCATCTTCATATCCAGCACGAATTTGTCGCCGGTTTGCCAGCGGCGGTTCAGGCGAACAAAGCCGTTGTCGCAGACCAGTGCCACGGTTTGGCCGTTGAGTACCGCTTCGTATTTTTTGCACCAGGCAGGCACGCGGAAGAAAATGCTGTAGGGCTCGTTGGTATCGCCCTCAAACTCGAACACCTGCCGTGCGCTCCAGGGATACCCCCCTCTTTGGCGGATGGAGATCTGCCCGGCGGGCGTCTCCACCTGGGCGGTGCTGGAGCCGTAGAGGATGGCGTACAGCCCGTCATCGCGCTGTAAATAAAGATAGTTTTGCAGGCTGCACAGCAGGCGGGCCAGGTTGGGCGGGCAGCACGCGCAGCCAAACCAGGGCTGGCGCTGAGCCGCCACAAACTGCAGGTCGTTGTTCTTCTGGCAGGCCTCGGGCCATACGGACAGCGGGTTCACATAGAAGAATTTGTCTCCCTCTTCGGACACGCCGGGCAGCACGGCGCTATAGAGCGCCCGCTCCATCACATCTCCGTATTCCCCGGCCGGCTCCAGGCGGAGCATGCGCTGGGCGAAAAACACCAGCGCGATGGCGGCGCAGGTCTCGCTGTAGGCGCGCTCGTTGGGCAGGTCATAATCAAAGGTGAAGCCCTCGATGACGTTGGTGGAGCCCAGGGCGCCGGTCACGTACATCCGCTTATCCACCAGCGACCGCCAAAGCGTCTTGCAGGCGGCTGTGAGCGAGTCGTCGCCGTTGATGCGGGCGGCGTCGGCCATGCCCGCGTAAAGATAGCAGGCGCGCACCGCGTGGCCGTCGGCGTCGGTTTGTTCGCGCACGGGCTTGTGCGCCTGAAAATAGGACAGCGGCCAGTTGCGCGACCAGTGGCTCTCGCCGTTGCGGCTGTTCAGCTCTTCGTCAAAGAAGTTTGGCTCCTTGCCGCGCTCGTCAATGAGGTAGGTCATCAGCGCGCGGTACTTTTCTTGCCCGGTGACCTCATAGGCCGAGGCACAGGCCATCTCCAGCACCTCATGCCCGCCGTACCCGTGGATCTTGCCCTCTTCGGGGCCAATCACGGTCATGATGTGGTCGATGTTGCGTTCCATCACGTCCAGATAGCTGCGGTCGCCCGTGGTGCGAAACCAGGCAACGGCGGCCTCCAGCATATGGCCGGCAACGTAGAGCTCGTGGCATTCGCGCAGGTTGGTCCAGCGCTTTCCCGGTTCCTTGAGGGTGTACCAGGTGTTGAGGTATCCGTCCTCCATCTGCGCCTTTTCAAAAAGCTTGATCATCTGCGTGACGTTTTTCCGCCGGGAAGCATCGTGCTTGACCTGCTCGGCCCAGGCGGCGGCTTCCAGATATTTTGCCGCGTCGCTGTCCTGAAACACCAGACCCACGTGCTCGCCCTTGGCCTTGCCTGCGGCGATCTTGAAGTTGTTGACGCAGCCGGAGGGTTCAGCCCCCTCCACCTGATCGTTCAGCGCCGCCCATTGGTAGGGAAGCATTTTTTCCACGGCCACCCGCTGCTTGTTGCGCAGAAGGCCGCCGTCCAGCTTTACGGATCGAATCATCTTACCCATCCTCCGATCATGTTGGGATTGTTGAGATGAAATCATTATACAGCCTGCCGCGTTCCATTGCCATGGGGCGGATTTGCCAGGGGCGGAAAAAGTGGTAAAATGGCGAGGGAAATTTTCTTTATGGGAGCGTGAGAACGATGACAGAACAACTGACGCGCACCATGACGCTGCGCGCCTGCAATTGCGACAGCGCCGGGCGCTGGAAGCCCTCTGATATTTTGCTGGAGATGCAGGAGGCCGGGGAGGATCACTCGGCGGTGCTGGGCTTTTCCCGCCCGTTTTTGGTGAGCAACGGCATGTGCTGGGTGCTGTCCCGGCTGTCCGTTGCCATGGACGAGTACCCGGTTTACGGCCAGGAGGTGTGCGTGACCACCTGGGCTTCCCCGGTGCAGGGACTGTATTTTCCCCGGCACTATTCCTTCACCCGGCCGGACGGCACGCCTTTGGGATGCGCCTCCACGCTGTGGGTGCTTTTTCAGGTGGAGGATCGGCACCTGCTGCGCCCGTCGGCGCTGCCCGGCGAGCTGCGCCTCGGGGATCGGCCCGCGCCCATGCCCGCCCCCGGCAAGCTGCATCTGGAAGGCGTGACGCCGGTGGGGCAGCGCATGGTCTGCTACAGTGATCTGGATTTTAACGGCCACATGAACAACGCCCGCTATGCGGACTGGATCTGTGATCTGGCCGAGTTTGACCGCCTGAGTAAAGGCGGCCTGAGCGCCTGGCAGATCAACTTCGTAAACGAGGGACGCCCGGGAGAGGTCATAGACCTAAGCGCCGGGCGCAGCCCGCAGGGGATGGTGATCCACGGGCAAAAGGCCGACGGGAAAACCATGTTCGAGGCCGAACTGCGCTACCGCGCAGAGAATTAGGGGCGAAAAGATGGATGTGGGAATGCCAACGCTGCTGGAAACGCCCACTTTGGCAGAGGCGGCGCGCCAATGCGCGGCTTTGGGGCTGGCGTTTGTAGAGGTCAACTTCAGTTTTCCCCAGTGGCGTCCCGAGCGCCTGACGGCTGGGCAGCTGCGCGCGCTGCAAGCGCAAACGGGAGTCTACTTTACCTTTCACCTGGACGAAAACACCGACCCGGCCAATTTTGACCCGGGTGTGGCGCAGGCGTATACCCGCACGGCGGTGCGCGCCGTGACCCTCGCGCGGGAGGTGGGTGTTCCGCTGGTCAATCTTCACCTGCCCCGCGGCAGCTACATCACGCTGCCCGCCCAGAAGGTGTTCCTGTACGAACGCCATGAGGCGCATTACCGGCAGGCGATGGAGGACTTTGGCAGGCAGTGTCTGGCGGCGGCGGGCGGCGCGGTGCGCCTGTGCATCGAAAACACCGCCGGGTGGCGGCCTCATGAGCGGCGCATGGCGCAGACGTTGTTGCAGATGGGCTTTGGGCTTACGCTGGATGTGGGGCATGCCCACACCGCCGCCGGGCAGGACGACGATTTTTATCAGGCGCACCCGGAGCAGCTGGCACATATGCACCTGCACGACGCGACCGCGCGCGCCTGCCACCTGGCGCTGGGCGACGGCGAGCTGGATATGCCCGCGCTGGCAGCTTTGGCGCAGCGGGCGCATTGCCGGGTCGTGCTGGAGGTCAAAGACGGTGAGGCGCTGGCGCGGTCGGTGAAAGGCTGGCAGCGGGTGTGCGAGGAAACGGACAGCCTTGCTTGAAAAAAAGAATGAATACAATAAATGGAACGCACATGCTTTAAATAATTCATTTGAAAATTAAAAATATTGATTTTGGGCTTGCATTATCTGTGCTGACGCTGTATACTGTGGTCAACAAGGAGGCAGAACATGGCTAAGCAATGGAATATACCGCCCAGATGCCCGGTCTGCGGGGGAAATTATGAGATCACACAGCTGGAATGCACCGGCTGCCACAGCCGTCTGGAGGGGCATTTCGGCGCGGGGCGGTTTGACCGCCTGCTGCCCGAACAGCTGAGGTTCATTGAGGCTTTTTTGAGCTGCCGGGGCAACATCCGCGAGGTGGAGAAGGAACTGGGCATCTCCTACCCCACGGTGCGGGCCCGACTGGACGAGGCGCTGACCGCCCTGGGGTTGGCACAGCGCAAAACCGAAGAGAAGAATGCCGACATCCTGGAGGCTCTCAGCAGAGGAGAGATCACCGTGGATGAGGCGATGAAGCGCATGAAGCCGGGAAAGGCGGCACAAAACGGCCAAGGAGGGCAAGAGGCATGAACGAGGAGATCATGAAAATTCTGGAACAGGTGCGCGCGGGGGACATCGCGCCCGAGGCGGCGCGTGCCCGGCTGGAAGAGCTGGGTGTGGAGATGGACGAGATGCCCGAACCCGAGCAGCCCACGCCCGAGCAGCCCGGACGGGAAACGGGAGATTCGCCGGAGGAACCCTATACCACCGCCTGGCAGGATATGGGCAGCGCGTTTGAAAAAATGGGCGACGGCATCGACCGCTTTGTGGAGGGCATGATCGGCATCCACGACAGCGAGAAGAACGTCATCAACGGTGATGTGGAGCAGGACGTAAAAGGCGACCTGAAGGCGCGCGTGAAGGGCGACGTCAGGGGCGACATTCACGGCAGCCTGATGGGCACGGTGGAAGGCGACGTGCTGGGCAATGTGAAGGGCAGCATCTTCGGCGAGGTGTGGGGCGATGTGCGCGGCAACGTGGGCGGCAGCATCTTCGGCACAGTCAAGGGTGATGTCAAGGGCAACGTCGGAAAAAGCGTGCTGGGCAGCATCGGCGGCGACGTGGAGGGCAACATCGGCGGCAAGGTGATGGGTGAGGTCAAGGGCGATGTGACCGGCGACATCGGCGGCAGCGTGATGGGCAAAGTCGGCGGCGATGTGGGCGGCGACATTCGCGGCTCGGTGCTGGGCGAGGTGTCCGGCGATGTGGGCGGCGAGGTGAAAGGCAGCATCCTGGGCAGCGTCAGGGGCGCCGTCCGCCACCATGGCAAACCATGACCAAACTGTGAATAAGCGATGAAAACTAAACGACAGGCAGGCTTTTTGACAAAAAGAGCCTGCCTGCCTCATTGAAAGCGGGTATAATCTATGGTATAATCGGTCAACCAGAAAGCGAGTATAAGTAAGGCAAGAACTTACGGGGAGGAATCAGTTGAAAAACAATTTTGTGCGGGGCGGCATCGTCGTCATAGCGGTGCTGATCGTCATCATCGCGATGAGCCTGTTGTCCGGCCCGCTGACCATGAACTCCGGAGAAAAGGAAGAGGTCACCTTTGACCAGTTCCTCAGCTATGTGGATGGGGGCACGGTGCAGCAGATTGCCGTCAATACCGGAACCGGCACCCTGGTGGGCGTCAGCACAACCACCAAGGTGAAGGACAGCTCCTTCCCCAAGGATTACGACTTTACCTGCGCCATCCCTTCGCAGCAGGTGCTCAACGAAGAGCTGAACAGCCGCGCAGCGCGCAAGCTGGGCGTGACCAAGGACGAGGTCAACTCCTCGGACTGGGGCTTTAAGGTGCAGTACATCGCCCCCACGCAGGACAGCATTTGGTCGCTGCTCATTCCCAACCTCATTATCATCGCCATCATCGGCGTGATGTGGTTCGTCTTTATGCGCCAGATGCAGGGCGGAAACAACAAGGCCATGAACTTTGGCCGCTCCCGCGCCCGCATGGCCGACGACAGCGACAAGAAGGTCACCTTTGCCGACGTGGCGGGCGCCGAGGAGGAAAAGGAAGAGCTGGCCGAGATCGTGGATTTCCTGCGCAAGCCCGCCAAGTTCCGCGAGCTGGGCGCGCGCATCCCCAAGGGCGTGCTGCTGGTGGGCCCTCCGGGAACCGGCAAAACCTGGCTGGCCAGAGCGGTGGCCGGCGAGGCGGGCGTCCCCTTCTTCACCATTTCCGGCTCCGACTTTGTGGAGCTGTATGTGGGCGTGGGCGCTTCCCGTGTGCGCGACCTGTTTGAGCGGGCCAAGCACAGCAGCCCCTGCATCATCTTTATCGACGAGATCGACGCGGTGGGTCGCCAGCGCGGCGCAGGCTTGGGCGGCGGTCATGACGAACGCGAGCAGACCCTGAACCAGCTGCTGGTGGAGATGGACGGCTTTGCCGCCAACGAAGGCATCATCATTTTGGCGGCGACCAACCGCCCCGACATACTCGACCCCGCGCTGCTGCGCCCCGGCCGCTTTGACCGCCGCGTGACGGTGGGCTATCCTGACATTCAGGGACGCGCCGCCGTGCTGCGCATTCATGCCAAGGGCAAGCCGCTGGCTGAGGATGTGGATATGGAAGAGATCGCCCGGATGACCTCCTGGTTCACCCCGGCCGATTTGGAAAACGTATTGAACGAGGCGGCCATTTTGTCGGCTCGCCGCGGTGCCAAGGCCATCGACCGCGCCACCATCATCGAGTCCATCACCCGCGTGCAGATGGGCCCGGAAAAGCGCAGCCACAAGGTGACCGACAAAGATCGCAAGCTGGTGGCCTGCCACGAAGCCGGCCACGCGCTGGTGGCTGAGGTCATGCCCCTGTGCGACCCGGTCAAAGAGGTTTCCATCATTCCCCGCGGCAGCGCCGGCGGGTACACCCAAACGCTGTCCGAGGAGGACAACGAGTTTGTATCCAGCCAGAAGCTGCGGGATGACCTGGCCATGATGCTGGGCGGCCATGTGGCCGAGCAGGTGCTGCTGGGCGATGTGTCCACCGGTTCCTCCTCTGACCTGCAGCGCGCCAGCGAGATCGCCCGCAAGATGATCACCGAATACGGCATGTCTGCAGAGATTGGCCCGATGTATATGGCGGGCGACAAGGAAGTGTTCATCGGCCGCGATTACGGCCACACGCGCAACACCTCCGAGGAGCTGGCTGCCAAGATCGACGCGGAAATGAAGAAAATGCTGCTACAGGCGCAGCAGAGAGCCGAGCGCGCCATCCGCGAAAACCTGCCCAGCCTGAACCGCATCATCGACGCGCTGCTGAAGCAGGAAAAGATCGACGGCAAGGATTTTCGCCGCATTGTGCGCGGAGAAGAGGCCGCCGTGGCGCCTGAAACCTTTCCCCAGCCCGAGGGCGTGTAAACCATCCTGAAAACAGCATCAAACAAACGCGAGCCGAGAGGGATAACCCTCTCGGCTCGTTTTGCTTTGCGTAAAGCTATTCGAAAAGCCCCTGAGTAGAGCTGTCGCAGGTGCATGGGCAAAGAGTACGTCGGTTGCCTTTTTGCGGCGTTTACCAGCCCTCTGCTTCTGTGTTTGGGGCAGGGAGCGCGTGCGCCATGCGGCACATGGACCAGGCCAGAGCCGTGGCCTGCACGGCGCGGCGCAACGGCCAAAGGTTATCCACCACCCGCAGCTCAACATGGCGCTCGAACAGCTCCTTGGGCAGGTCGGTCAGCACATGGCGCGCAAGGGGCGTCTGCGCAGCGCTGGACACATAGTAGCCCGCCGTTTCGTCCTGAAGAACAAACGCGGTGGGGTCGAATTCATAAAGGTACAGCGTGGTGTGCACCAGCCGGGGGAACCAGCCGCTTTCAATGGCCACCACATGCGGGCAGGTGGGGGAAGAAAAGTATTGCGCGCGCTCCTGCGCAGTGGTAAACGCCCCCTCATGATAGGTGACCCGTGGGCAGTCGCGGGGTGTTAAAAAGTTTGGCAGGCAGCGCTCGTTGATCGCCCAGACCAGCCCCACCGAGGGATCCAGATCGGGGCGGGTGGGCGGCCGGGGCTGAAAACGGGTGATGTGCGCATCCTCGCTTACATGAAACAGGCGCATTGACGGACCTCCGATCATCAGGGATAGCTCTATTGTACCATATCGGCTCCGCAAGAACCCGCAACCTCCTTGTGTCATCATGCCGCGGAAGAAGCCCAGGGGGAAGGCAACGACCTTGCGCGGCGCTGATTTTTCTAGGTGCGTACGTTGCCAGCCCCATCTGCCCATGACGCTGCAACCTTTTTTACCAGGATGGCCGGGCTGCTGGCGGGCGTTAAGCGCGCGGGGCTTGCCATGGGGCGGTGATCCTGATGGGCTGGCGCAGCGGAGAAAGCCGACCTTCAGGCGGCTGCTGCTCGGAATGTGCGAAACACTAATCGTTTATATCGTTGGATTGCCGTATATGTATGGAATCTATCGCGTTTACCTGGGAGCCGCTAAGCCCGTCACCTGGGTGCTGTATTATGGCTTTGCCACCACCATCTTGCCCGATGCGGTCAAATGTGTCATTGCGGCGGCGATCTGCTTTAAATTGAAACCCATTTTGGAGCTGGAGCGGTAAAACGAAAAGAACCGGCGAGACCGGTTCTTATTTTTTTTCTTCTCGAGATAATCCCAAAATATAGTCGGGGGTAACTTTAAAATAACGGCATAAGGTGACTAAATGCCGTAAAGGCAGTTCATTAATGCCCTTTTCGTAGCGAGAATAGACCTGTTGAGTGGTTCCCAGCACGGCGGCTATATCATTCTGGCTTAAGTCTCGATCCTCTCGAAGCTCCCGAATGCGTTCCCAATATGTTTTCATACACACCTCCCATGCCATCATAAAAACACCAGATCAGGCGTATTGACAATTACACTAAAAGTGGTGTAACCTTGGACTGGGACGGGAAAATAAATACCTGTCCACATACATGGGGGAGGATGCTACAATGGAACAGAACAAATGGCGGCGTTTCTGGAGTTGGGTAGGGAGAAACCGACAACTGATCCCGGTGGGGGTCGCGGCGATCGCGGCGGTAGTCGCCGGGCTGTGTTGGCTGGGGTCTGGGTCAGGGAGGAAGTGGTATGATTCCGGAGCGACGAGAACACCCGCCATGTCGACCATGGCCGAGTCGACGATCAACCCTACAGCGACGCAGATGCTCTGGTGCAACGTGATTACGTTAGATGAATTTGCTTATCAATACAGGCAGTACTGGGTTAAGGCGTGTGAGCTCAATGGAAAGACGGTTTCTCAGGCGGATGCGCCATTTCAAGCAGACGACTTTGCTGTGACGGCACAGAAACCCGGAGAATATCAAGAGTATACGGCTATTTGGGGGGATTTTTATTTTGAAATGCGTCTTGTATGCGATGAAGCGGGCAATGTTTACGAGGTGTCCACAAGGCCGCAGGAGAATGTCTTGCCCTACGTGGGGAGTGCATCAAAGGAGGTTCGCGATGCTTATATCAATAATTTAGCCATGTACAACGCATTAGCAGTCGCGATTTTGTTTGATATGGAACCCGATGATGTACTAAGCTGGTATACAGAGACGGTGGCGATTGCAGTGGAGGACGGCAGCGAAGCGGTTTCTACGCGCAATTGTGGCTGGATTCGAATTGACCAGTGCCCGACACCATTAGGTGGCAGTATTGCGCTGGGGCTTACGGCTCATCAAAACTAGTTTACTTTTGTTCTTTTTTCACCCTCCCGGGCATATCCATGAGGAAAGCCAACGAAGGGGGGCGCATCATGGCCAATTCCTCGGATATTCGTAAAAAGGAAGTCATCGACATCACCACCGGCCGCCGCATGGGCCTCATCAGCGATATGAACTTTTCCCCCGATGGGCGCATCAGCAGCATTTCCGTGCCTGGGCCGTTTTCCATCGCCGGTATTTTGCATCCCGGCAAGGGAGACGTGGTGATCCCCTGGGGGCGCATCGTAAAAATCGGCGAGGACGTCATTTTGGTGGAGGGGACGAGCCTGGAGTAAAGCGGACTGTATTTTGTTGCCGGGCGATGCTATAATGGGTGTACTTGCGAAGATGAGGTACACCTATGAAATGTATTTATTGCAGCAGCACCGACAGTAAGGTGGTGGATTCCCGCCCCACCGAGGACGGCCTGTCCATCCGCCGCCGCCGGGAATGCGTGGTTTGCGGCAAACGCTTCACCACTTATGAAAAGGTGGAAAGCCCCATGATCCTGGTGGTCAAAAAAGACGGCCGCCGGGAGAGCTTCGACGTGGAGAAGATCCGCCACAGCCTCATCAAGGCCTGCGAAAAGCGCTCGGTGGGCATGGAGCAGATCGACGCCGTGGTGGGGCGCATTGAGCGCCGCGTATACAACACGCTGGATCAGGAGATCTCCAGCCGCGACATTGGAGAAATGGTGATGGAGGAGCTGCGCCAGCTCGACGAGGTGGCGTACGTTCGCTTTGCGTCGGTATATCGTCAGTTCAAGGACATCAATACCTTCCGCGACGAACTGAACAAACTGCTGCATGATTGATCGCGGTACCTTTGTTAAGCAAAATCAAAACGGTGTGGCATATTATACCATACCGTTTTTGAACGATACGGGTCTGGTGTGCACGGTGTATTCCACCCGGCAAGGCGGCGTGAGCACGGGGGAGACGGCCGCGATGAACCTGGGAATGCGGCGCAGGGATACGCCGGATAACGTGATGGAGAACTACCGCAGGCTGCTGCGCTGCGCGGAAACAACGCCGGAGCGCGCCGTGGTGACCCAGCAGGTGCACGGCACGCAGATTCTGCGGGCGGATTTGTCGATGGGCGGAAAGGGCATTCGCTTTGGCGAGCCTGCGCCCGAGGCCGATGGTTTGATGACCGACGTGCGCGGCGCGGCGTTGATCAAGCACAGCGCGGACTGCGCCACAATTTATTTGCTCGACCCGGTAAAAAAGGCCATCGCGTTGGCGCATTCGGGCTGGCGGGGCACGCTGGCGGATATGGCCGGGCATGCGGTGGAGGCGCTGCGCAGGGAATATGGCAGCGACCCGGGGGACTGCATGGCCGCGGTGGCGCCCAGCATCGGCCCGTGCTGCTTCGAGGTGGGGGAGGACGTGACGCAGCTTTTTGCCGACGCCTATCCCCGGTGGGATCTGGTGCGCCGGGGGGCTGAAAAGCCTCATGTGGATTTGTGGGCTTGTCTGGATGCGCAGCTGATCCGCGCGGGACTGCGCCCCGAAAACATTCGCCTCTCCGGCGTGTGCACCTGCTGCCACCCGGATGAATTTCATTCTCACCGCCATTCCCGCGGGCACTGCGGGCTGATGGCTGCGGTTTTTGAGCTGAAATGAGCAACAAAGGAGGAAATGCCCATGTCGGATATGCTGGTGAAGCTGTATGATTTGAAGCCTGTTTCTTACGAGGAGGATTTGCGCGCTTGGGGCGTTGCCATCAAGCGCCCCGTGAGCGTGGATAAGGCGCGGGTGCTGCAATTTGTGCGGGAAAACTTTGGCGACGGCTGGGCCAACGAGTGCGAGTGTGCGCTCATCCCCACCCCGGCCACCTGCTACATTGCCGTGAAGGACAAAAAGGTGGTGGGGTTCGCCTGCTACGACGTGGCTGCGAAAAACTTTTTCGGCCCCACCGGCGTGCGGGAGGATCTGCGGGGTAAAAAGATCGGCGCGGCGCTGCTGCACCGCTGCATGAACGCCATGCACCAGGACGGATATGGCTATGCCATCATCGGCTGGGCCAGCGATCGGGCGGTGCCCTTTTATCAGCGCGAGGTGAACGCGGTGGCTATTGAGGGTTCCTTCCCCGGCGAGTACGGCAACATGGTGGAGCAATGACCGGGCAGACCCTGTTGCTCATCACCGGCCCCATGGCCGCGGGAAAATCCACCGTGGCGCAGCTTATCGCCCAGCGCCTGCCCCGGTGTGTGCATCTGCGGGGCGACATCTTCCGCAGGATGATGGTAACCGGGCGGGAGGAAATGAGCGAGCGCCCCACGCAGGAGGCGCTGCGGCAGCTGGCGCTGCGCTATGACCTGACCGCCCAGGCGGCCAAGGGATATTACGACGCCGGTTTTTCGGTGGTTTTGCAGGATAATTACTACGGCCGGGCGCTGCCGGATATGCTGGAACGGTTGGCGGGATACCCCGTCAAAACGGTGGTGCTGTGCCCGAAGCCGTCGGCCATTTGCCGGCGGGAGGCTGCCCGGGGCAAGGTGGGGTATACGGGCTTTTCCGTGGAGAGCCTGTATGCGTCCTTTATGGCCCAGACGCCCCGGCTGGGGCTTTGGCTGGACACGTCGGCGCAAACGGCGCAGGAAAGCGCCGATGAGATCTGCCGGCAGCTGCGGTTGGAATAACAAACCTTAAAAAGCCCGCGTTTTCTTTTGCAGAAGCGCGGGCTTTTTTTGATGCGGTCATACCAGCGGCGCAAAGCGGCAGCCGATGAGGGCGGCCAGCGCGGCGGGCTCCATTTCAACCTGGCGGCCGATTTTCCCGGCGCTGAAACAGATGGTCGGGAGGGCTTGCGCGGAAGTATCCACAAAGGTGGGGAAGGCCTTCTTCATGCCGATGGGGGAGCAGCCGCCGTGCACATAGCCCGTCAGGGGCAGCAGCTCCTTTGCGGCAAGCATGGAAACAGACTTTTCTCCCGCGGCGGCGGCGGCCTTTTTCAGGTTCAACTCGGCAACGGCAGGCACGACAAACACATAATACTTGCGCGGGCCGGCGGTGGTGACCAGTGTTTTGAAGACGCGCGCCGGATCCTGCCCCAAAGCTCGGGCGACCTCCTGCGCGCTGATGGCACCGCTGGATGGGTAATCATGCGGGGTGTAGACCGCCTTTTTCTGATCCAGCCAGCGCATAACGTTGGTTTTTTCATCCATTTGCTTCGTCCTTCGGGTCAAAGCCCAGTGTATTTTCCGCAATGCCGGGGAGCAGGGCGTAAACCGGCTGCCCGGCACGGCGGCTGAATAGATCATAAAGCTCCAGGCGCCGTTTCCATTCTCGGGGCAGCTCGGGGCTTATCCCCCGGCGCAGCGCTACATCGATCAGCCTTTTTTCCAGAACGAGGAAACCGTCCGCCCCGGCCAGCCCATCGCACAGCGCGATGAGATCGTCCCATTCGTCATAGCTTGTTTGAGAAAAGAAACGGTGAATGTCCGCCATTTCGGCCATGGTGCAGTCCCACCGCCGCCCGGCCGGCGCGGGAGAATGGGCAACGTTGCAGTGGGTCAGGCATATTTTTGCGGCGTCGGGCCACCCTCTGCTCAGGAGAAAACGATAGCCGTCATAGCCGTGGCGTAGGTCGTGCGCGCCGAAGCGCCGCCCGATGTCATGCAGTAGGCCCAGCGTATGAGCCCGCTCTTCGTCCATACCGCAGACAGCGGCGATGCGCCGCGCGGCTTCACCCGTGTACAGGCAATGGGCAACCCATGGGCCGGGGTTGAACGGCTGGCTGTCATAGAGCAGCTCCAAAGCCTCCATTACGCCGGGTACGCCGGCCATCCGCATCCCTCCTCGCCTTTTTATCATTTCATTATACAAATATCCGCGACAAACAGCAAATGGCAGTTATAAACAGCCAGCCTTCGGAAAAGCTAGGGAAAACAAGCAATGGAGGCAAAAACATGCCCTTGGGTTATATTTTGTTGATCGTGGTGGCGCTGCTGGTGGTGTTTGGCGTGGCACAGCGGGTGTTGGATCGCCTGCGCCTGACCGACCGGCAGGCGCTGCTGTTTGTGGCGGCCATTTTTATTGGCAGCTTGATCCCAGACATTCCGCTGGGCGGCGATTGGTCGGTAAACATCGGAGGCGCGTTGGTGCCCTTGGCGCTGTGCGTGTTTCTGCTGGTCAAGGCGGGCACGGCCTGGGAATTCTGGCGCACCGTTTTGGCCTCGGTCATCGCGGCGGCGGCGGTGTTTACCCTGGGCAGGGTGCTGCCCGAGGAGCCAGAAAGCATTTGGCTGGATCCCAACTATATTTACGGCCTGGCGGCCGGTCTGATCGCGTACCTGTTCGGGCGCTCCCGACGGGGCGCGTTTGTGGCGGGCGTGCTGGGTGTGCTGCTGGCCGACATTGCCCAGGGCGTGGTCAACGCCGCGCAGGGCGTGCCCACCGGCGCGGCCATCGGGGGCGCGGGCGTGCTGGATGCGGCGGTGCTTTCGGGTCTGATCGCCGTGCTGCTGGCCGAGGGCATTGGTGAAATTCGGGAGCGCATGCAGGGGGGATCGGAGAAAAAAGGCAAAAAGACGTTTGACGGCGGAGAGTTTGTGGATGTAAAGCCAATTAAGGAGGAACCCAGGCATGAAAAGTAAGCGGGCAGTGCTGCTGGCGGTGTTGATGGGGCTGCTGGTTGCGGCTCCCGGCGCGCGGGCGGACGATTGGTACGGCGCACCGGGGGAGTATTACACGGTCTACGATGAAAGCGGGCAGGTGCTGTTTACCCGGGCGGGTGCAATCTATCCCGATGATGAGTATATTTCCGGCGGAAACCGGCTGTACCGGGTGACCAGTGTGGACGATCAGCAGCGCAGCGCCGCCGCGCGATATATTGAGGACGTGACGCTGCAAAGCGGCGAAGACGCGGCGGTCAGCGCGCCGTCGGGCGCCAAGGACAACGGCACCATCGCTATTTACTGCACCCATACCGATGAAAGCTACGTGCCCACCGAGGGCACCGAGAGCGTGGCCGAGGGTGGCGGCATCGTGGACGTGGCGCAGAAGATCGCCGAGGAGCTCAAGGCTCGCAACTATACCGTCGTCATGGACGACGCCAACCATGTGCCCCATGACGCCGGCGCTTACCGGCGCAGCCGCAAGACGGCGGTGCGCCTGATGCGCGAGCAGCAGCCGCTGGCCATGCTGGACATCCACCGCGACGGCGTGCCCAACGCCGAGGAATACATCGGCACCGTAGGCGGCGAGCAGCTCAGCCGCATTCGTCTGGTGGTGGGGCGCTCCAACCAAAACGTGGAGACAAATAAGGAGTTTGCCATGAAGATCAAGCAGGCCGCGGACGAAGAGTATCCCGGGCTGGTGAAGGATATTTTTATCGGCAAAGGCAGTTATAATCAGGATCTGATGCCGCGGGCGCTCATTGTGGAGATGGGAACACATACCATCGACAAGGAGCTGGCGCTCAAGTCGGCTTCCAAGGTGGCAGACATCGTGGCCTACGCGCTGGGCGGGGCCGTGCCGGGGCAGGACGCCCAAAGCACGCAGGCGCCCGCCAAGGAGGGCGCCGCGCCCCAACCCGGGGCTACCGTTCAGCCTGAACGGCAAAGCGCCGTGGGGGACACCTCGCAGACCAAGGCCTCCGTGAAGGGGATCGGGTGGATCATCGGCGGCGTGGCGGCGGTGGGTGTGGCCTTTCTGCTCATCGCCATGAACAGCGGAGGCCGCGCCGGCCGCGTGGGCAACTTTTTCCGCGAGCTCACCGGCACGGGCAAGCACAAAAAGTAAAAATTGCAGGAAATAAGGACCTCCTCTTGACGCGGTGCGCTGCCCGGGATTATGCTGAAAAAAAGCGGGCTTTGCGCCCGCAAGAGGAGGCCTTGCCATGAAACGGACCGTCCTTTTGCTGATGTGCATCTGCCTGTGCCTGCCGGGGGGCTGCGCGCGGGCAAAACCGCAGCCCACCCAGGAGACCCGGCAGGTCATGCAGCTGATGCAGGAAATGCGCGACGGGGGCGATGTGCAGGAGGAGGCGCTCACCCGCATTATGACGCTGGCGGGGAAGCTGCCCCAGTACCAGTGGGAGTGCCTGAACATGGAGAAATTTCAGGCCTGGGTGCAGGAGGCGCGGCTGGGCACCATGAACCGGGCGATCCGCGCAGCGCTGGCGCAGCAGGGCGATATAATGGGCACCACCGACCGTCTGGCGCGGAGGTATGCCCAGTTGACGCCCGAGCAGCAAAAGCAGGTGGACTGGGAGGGCTGGGAGGCGCTGCGCCAACGGGAGTTGGTGCAGTATGCCCAAGCCGACGCGCCGCAGCCGACGTGTCGCCCCGACGAAAAGCCGGAAGGCTCGCTGGAATCTCAAGTGGGAAAGCAGATTTTTTCCATGCAAAATGCGCTGCTGGAGCTGGAGGTGCCCGGTTTGGAAATGAATGTGATCCAGCGCCTGCATTACTACCTGGAGCTGAACATGACTGTGTGGGGCGAGTGCCGGGACAAGCCCGGCGAGATGACGGTGCAGCGGCTGGCGCAGATCAGGGGGCGGGATGAGACCAGCGTCCGCGAGGTGATGGATACCCAGAAGCTGACGAGGGCGCAGCAAGACGAGGCGCTGCGCGGGGAGGCGCGGGCGGTGCTGGATCTGGTGCTGAAGATGTATTTGGAGTGCGGCGGTTTTGAACCTGCCAATGAAGGTGTTCGGGCGTACGGTTATATGAAGGAGTCGCTTGCGCCGGACTACGCCTATCACGCGCAGCATCAGGCCTTTGAAGATGCACTGCTGGATTATTACCAGCTGGTCACGGTCATGGACTGCCCCTACGACGAGGTATGGGCGCGGGCGGAGCGGCTGGAGCAAAAGGCGCAGGAGGCGCGGCAGGCGCTGGTGGAGATCTATGGGCAGCCGTAGGCAGCGGGCGCGGCGTATCGCGGCAGCGGGGGTGCTGCTGGCAGGCCTGCTGCTTGCGCGGGCAGATGGAGCCGTTCCTTCGGCAACGGGATTGAACGAGGTCATTGCCCGGTGCATGGCGGGCGACGCGTTTCCCCAAGACCGGGTGGACTTTGTGCAGACCCAGTACGCCGCCCTATCCCCGAAGGAACAGGCAAAAACCGACTTTGCCGCCATGATGGCACGGCGCAGCGATTTGGCAGCGGCACAAGTGGTCAACGCGCTTTTGGAGGCTGCCTGGGAGGATGAGGAAAAGCGCTGGGAAACCCTGCTCGAAATTGAGACCCGGGTCGAAAAGATGAGCGCGCAGGCGCTGGCCATGGTGGATGCCCAAACGCTGGAGTACCTGCGGGAAACAAAGCGCAGGGCGGTGCTGCTGGACTACAAGAGCGCGGCGCAGGAGGTCACCGATTTTCCCAACGGAGCACAGGCCGGCCTGAAGGAACGCCTGGTGGCGCTGTGGGACGAGCTGGATGAGACGGGGAGAGCCCGGGTGGGATGGAATGGCTCAGCGATGCCATCGCGTTTGGCCGCCTGACGAAGCTGGCGACGTTCGGGGAGAGCCCGGAGAGCATCCTGATGTCGGCCATGCTGTGCAGTATGAGGGTGTGGGAGGGTTGCCGCGACCCGTCGCAGGTCATGATCGTGGAGCGGTTGGCGGCTATTTATGGCCGGCAGAGCGAACCTCTGTGGGAGGCGCTGCGCGGCGCAGGCCAAACCGAGCAGGAATGCCTGCAGACGGGGAACGAGCGGGAGCGCCTGCGCGGGGCGCTGCTTTTGGTTCAGCGCGCCGGCTTTCTTTCCAAAGAGGAAGCGGCGCTGAGACAAACCAACCTGACCAAACGAGATTGCCCTTATCCCGAGCAGTACCGCGCCTATTATGTGGCGCTGCGGCAGTATTATCAGCTGGCGGTGAATTTGGACTGCGCATACGAAGAGGCGTGGCGGCAGGCGGAGCAATGGCACGCGCAGGCGGAGGAGGCGTGTGCCGATCTGTGGAGAAGCTACCGGGAATCCTGATGTGGGCGGGCAGACGCCGGCGGCGCAGGCTTTTTTGACGGCGACCTTTGCGGCCATTGCCCCGCAAACCGGAGAAACTCGCTGCAAAGGCAATAAATCATAATGGCATAACGTTTATTTTACACAACAAACCCAAACAGACGCGCGGACGGGCGCGGGCGGTAGCACGGCTTCTCCGCTTGCTTTTTGTGGAAAAATCCGTCATAATAGAGCACTATGGATGAAAAGTATTTGCGGATCACCGCGGCGGGCGGAGCAGCCCGGCGCGCCGGCGCGCGGGCGGGCGATGAGCTGGTGAGCATCGACGGGCACAGCGTGCTGGACTTCATTGATTACGACGCGCTGAGCATGGCAGAGGATCCCGTGCTGGTTTTGAGCGGGCAGGGCAGCACCCGCACGCTGCGGGTGAAAAAGCCGCAGGGCGAACCGCTGGGGCTGGAGCTGGGCGAGGAACTATATCCGCCTGAGCGCCTGTGTCGCAACCATTGCAGGTTCTGCTTTGTCGATCAGATGCCCCAAGGTATGCGAGAAAGCCTGTATGGCAAAGATGATGACTGGCGCTACAGCGTGCTGTTCAACAACTTTGTCACGCTGACCAATCTGGACGACGCGGATTTTGAGCGCATCATTGCGCGGGGCGCATCCCCGCTGAACATATCGGTGCACTGCACCGATCCAAAGGTGCGGGTGGAGCTGATGCGAAACCCGAGAGCGGCGGATATTCTGCCGCAGCTGGAGCGTCTGGCGCGGGGCGGCATCCACTTTAACTGCCAGGCGGTGCTGGTGCCGGGCGTCAACGACGGCGCGGTGCTGGAGCGCACGCTGGCGGAGCTTTTCGAGCTGTACCCCCAGGCGCGCACCTTTGCCGCCGTGCCGGTGGGGCTCACCTGCCACCGGGAGGGGTTGGATCCCATCCTACCCTATACAGCCGGGCAGGCGCGGGCGGTCATCGAAACGGTGGAAGCCTTTCAGAAGAAAGCGCAGGCGGCCTGCGGCGAGCTTTTCGCCTATGCGGCGGATGAGTTTTATAACATCGCCGGGCTGCCTTACCCCCGCTATACCCAGGGGGGCTACATCAATCAGCTGGGCAACGGCGTGGGGCTGTGCTCGGAATTTTTGGACGGCGTGGAGGACGCGCTGCGCGACGAGCTCCCCGCGGGTGAGCGCGCCGTGATCACGCTGGCCACCGGAACCGCGGCCTTCGGCCTTCTTCAGCAGATGGCCGACCGCCTGATGGAGCGGATGAAGGGCACGACGCTGCGGGTGGCGGCGGTGCCCAACACAACCTTTGGAGAAACGGTCACGGTGGCAGGGCTGCTGTGCGGCCGTGATTTTTTGCAGGCGCTGGCGGGAAAGCCGCTGGGCGACGCGCTGGTGGTGCCCGATGTGGCGCTGCGGGACGAGCGCTTTTTGGACGACATGACAAAAGACGAGCTTTCCGAAGCGCTGGGTGTGCCGGTTGTGAGCATTCCCGGGGACGGATATGACTTGGTGCAGGGGCTGTGCCGCATGACAGAGGAGATGAAGCAACAGTGAAACGCAAACCGATCGTGGCCATTGTGGGCCGACCCAACGTGGGAAAATCAACCTTTTTCAACCGCATGATTGGGCGGCAGATGTCCATCGTGGAGGATACCCCGGGCGTGACCCGAGACAGGCTGTATGCCGATACCAAATGGCAGGACTTTCCGTTTACCCTGGTGGATACCGGGGGCATCGAGATGGATTCGGACGACATCATCAAACGCCAGATGAAGGTGCAGGCGCAGCTGGCCGCCGAGACGGCCGACCTGATCCTGTTCTTCGTGGACGGCAAGCAGGGGATTACCGCCGAGGATCACGAGGTGGCGGATTATTTGCGCCGCACGGGCAAGGATGTCAT
>JAQUVY010000145.1 GCA_028693155.1 Eubacteriales bacterium | reverse complement strand
CCCACCTGCGCCGGTCACGATCACGCTCATGGCGCGTGCGGCGGTCATGACCACCACAGCTGCCAAGGCACTTGCCACCACGGCGAAAAGTGCTGATTCCTTCGAACACAAAAACGGGGCTCCGAAAACCGGAGTCCCGTTTTTATTTTGGGGGTACCTATGAAATGAAATCAAAACTTGCGATTTTACGCGGCACCGCCGGGGGGAGCGGCATAAAAAGCCGATCAAATCACAGTTTTTAACGCTGCAAAAGCCGTCTTCTTTCTTCTGCACCTTTCATTATATACTTTCGTGTGATCATCGGGTGTCAGGCAGGTCATCATGGTGTAAAAGCTGTATTAGGGCTTTGTTAAGGCAGCAGGATCGCCAAATTGTCGTGGTTCTGCACCAGCCACTTCAGCAGCGTTACGGCTGCGCGCGCAAAGTCAGGCGCATCATGATCCAAAAACCAGTGCAGACACCCTGCCTGCTGGCACAGCAGCAAATCCGGGACAGCCAGCTTTTCCTCGTGCGTCAGGCGCAGCGCTTGGTCGTAGCCCAAAAACAAGCCGCTGATCACGCCGGGCAGCAAAGCCAGCGCGCCCGAAGGCTCTGCGCCAAGCAGCGGCGACACCACCGCACAGGACGCATAGCACAGATCCACCACCCGGGCGTCGCAGCGCACGTCGTCAAAGTCGATCCAGCCGGAAAGCGCGCCGTCCTTTTGCAGGCGATTGTCCGGATGGGCATCTCCATGGATCAGCTGAACCGGCAGCCGGTCAAGCAGCGGCTCCAGGCGGTTTACGGCGTCGGTGAGCGGCTGCGCGGACACTTCCGCCAGCTCCGCAACCTTCCGCATCTCGCTTTGCGGCAGCAGCATGGCGCGGGAAGGCGGCGGCCACTCGTCCATCGTCTGCAGGCGCTGAAAAACGCGGTGCAGCAACGCAATATCCGCCCCAAACTCCGCCGCCTGAGCGGCCGTATCTGGCGAGGCCAGCAGCGTCTTTGCCGACGCCGCCCCCTCTACCAATGCCGTGAGGCAGTAATAACCATCCGCACACTGCAAATAGGGCTGCGCATGGTTTCCCGGCAAAACAACGGGCGCCTGCAGCCCGGCTTTTGCCAGCCCCTCCGCCAAGACGTTGTGACGGCGCAGCTTATCCAGGCTGTCAAATTTTTTGACCACGCCCCGCCCGGGGAACAGCCATGTCGTGTGTGTGGTGCCCAGCTCTTGTTCTTCGGTCTCAGGCAGATCCCAATAAGAAAGCACGTCCTTTTTCATATGACCCTTCAATCCTTCTGTCCAAATGTTCCTTGCAGTTTACTGCGCAGCGACACCCTGCCGCCGCCCTCGTCGGCTTTTGCCAAGCCGAACCAGAACGTGCTGCCCTTTCCTTCGGTGCTTTTGGCACCATAGGGCTGCCCGTGGCCTTCCATGATCGTCTTGACGATATAAAGCCCCAGCCCGGTTCCGCCCAGCGTAGAGCGGCTGCGTTTTTTGTCCAGGCGATAATAGCGGTCCCAGATGCTGTTCAACTTATCGGCGGGAATCCCCGGTCCGCTGTCGCTGATCTCCACCCGCACACTCTGCGCTTGCTCCGTCAGACGCAGCACAATGGTCTTATCCTCCCCGGCATACATGACGGCATTGTTGACCAAATTGTAGATCACGCGTTCAATGGCCGCCGCGTCTCCCGTGACCCAGCATTCATCGGGGCCTTCATAAATAAAGTGATAATCGCTGGTCTTGGGATACAGCATAAACCGCCGCACCACGCTGGTCATGATACCCGCCACGTCCATGCGCTCCATATCCAGCTTGACGGTGCCGGCCTGAAGCTTGGAAAGCTCCAGCATATCGTTTACCAGCTCGGCCATACGGTCGCTCTCATCAATGATGATATTAACGTGCTCCGTGCGTTTTTCCGGGTTGTCACCGGACAGGTCACGGATCATCTCGCCGTATGCTTTGATCATGGTAAGCGGCGTCCGCAGATCGTGGGATACATTGGCGATCAGATCCCGGCGCAGGTCGTCCACCTGCCCCAGCTCTTTTGCCGCATAGTCCAGGGTTTCCGAGAGCTGATTGATCTCGGAATATTCACTTTTCTCAAAGGTTACGGTGTAATCGCCCTTTGCCAGCTTTTGCGCGGAGCGCGTCATGCGCACAATGGGGCTGGCGATGCCCATGGAGATAAACATGGAGATCAGGGCGGCCATCATGATGACCATGGCGCTGACATAAACCAACTGCTGGCGCAAAATGGACATGGCCGCGTTGCTGCGCGGGTCGATGGGTGAAATGACATACAGCATCACATTCTCACCCTGGGCATTCGAGAGCACCTGCCCATGCAAAATAACCCGGGTGCCGAAATTGCCGGCACCCAGGCGCACAGAAAGCGTTCTGGTTGCCTGCTTCAACAGCTGCTGGTTAAAGCCCGTCCAGTCATAGTCTTCCCCGTTTAGAATGCTGTTGAAGCCGATGGCATCGGCGCTGCACACGGTTTCTCCGCGGATATCCACCATGCGGATGTACACATTATTGGCATAGGCCAGCTCCTCCGCCTTTTGCTGAAGCTCGGCCGCGCTTTGATCCTCTCCCAATCCTTTTTGGAGATCGTCCACCACGGAACCCACGCTTTTCAGCTTAGTACTTTCATAGAAGCTGTCCACCCACACAGACTGGAGCACCCACAGGCAGCCCAGCACCAGCGCGGCAAAAACCATGAAATACAGCCACAGGCGAAAGTTCAGGCTGCGAAAATCAATCTTCAAATTTATATCCCACTCCCCGCAGTGTAACGATATGGGTTCGGTACTCCTCCAGAGAACTGCGCAGCATTTTCACATGCGTATCCACCGTGCGGTCATCACCGGGGAACTCGTAACCCCAAACTTCGCTGAGGAGCTTCTCCCGGGACAGGGCGATATTTTTATTGCGCACCATATAAAAAAGCAGTTCATATTCCTTGGGTGTCATGTCCTTCTGCTTTCCATTTACCCATACGGCGCGCCCAGCAAAGTCAATGACAAGCCCGCCCAGCTCATAACGATCCGCATTGGCAACCGGCACAGGTCGCGGGGTGTTGCGCTGCACAATAACCTGCAAACGCGCCATCAGCTCCTTGGGGCTAAAGGGCTTCACCACATAATCGTCAATCCCCAGCTCAAACCCGAAGAGTTTATCATACTCCTCTCCACGGGCGGAAAGCATCAATACGGGAACGTCCTTTTGCTTGCGGATCTCCTTGCACGCAGAAAAGCCGTCCAGCCTTGGCATCATAATATCCATGACAATGACATCAAAATCTTCCCGCCGCGCAATCTCTACAGCCTCCATGCCGTCCTTCGCCTGTACGGTCTCCCAACCGTGGAACTGCGCGTATTCGCAGATCACCTTTCGGATATTTTCCTCGTCATCAACCACCAGCAAACGGTACATGGGCGCTTCCTCCTTTTTTTCTTAGTGATATTGTATCACAGCCGCTTTTTCTTTCCCATGAGAAAGAATGAATTAGAAACAAAAAAATACCCGGCGGAGCCACACTCCGACCGGGCACTGCTCACTGGCTGCGCAGAATGCAGATAATATCTGCGGTTTGTCCGTCCTCTGCCTGCCAAACAATCATTTTTTGACCCGGAATCAACTCTTTTTTCGTTACTTTCTGCAGTTCCGTGGGTTTTTCTTTCATAACGCCCGAGAGCACCATCGTATCCGGCCCCAGGGAGAATGCTCTTTCCTTTTTCTTTCCCGTGGCCTTCTCGTCATATTCCAAAACCAAATCTTCCGTGCCGATTTGCTGAGCCGTGCCTTCATAACCCAGGCACACATCGGGCAGCAGCAGCTCCACCAAATCGTTCTGTTGGCTGTCCGCTCGCCCTGTGCTTTGCGGTTCAGGCAATTCTGTCAGCCGCAAATGGGTACCCGAAGCATTGGAACAGGCACACAGCAACGCCGAAACCGCCATTCCCAGCACAGCCAAAGCGCTCCTTCGCCCAAAAAATCGCTGTCGCAAGCATGTCATCCTTTCACTCATGGTTTGCTCTCATTTTACCCGCTCAATTCATGCGCAGAATGACACGCAGGTGAAAACCTTATGAAAATTGAAAAGGCACACCGCCAACTGAACCGCCCCAGAGAAAATAGACAGAAAAAAGAAAGCCCAATCGTAGAATATCTAAGTCTTAAGCCGTCTGGCTCCGTTTTTGAAATGGAGTCAGACGGTATTTTAGTTGGTAACGTTCAAAATTG
>JAQUVY010000144.1 GCA_028693155.1 Eubacteriales bacterium | reverse complement strand
TTTCCAGCGGTACGCCCACCAGCGCCGCCGCCAGCGTGAGCGAAACGCCCGCGGCATTGACGGCGCAGGCCAGCACGTCCAGCGCCAGACGCAGCCAGTAGGAGGAGATCACCGCGTCCTTAAATACATAATAGACAAAGAAATTGACCACCAGCCCGCCAAAAAGAATGGTCACCACCTGCAAAAGGCGGGTGAGGGGGAACTTTTTGCGCAGCAGGGCGATCTGCCCCACCACGAACACGCCCTGAAAAAGCGTGAGCGCCGTGCCAAAGGGAAGCCCGGTCAGGCGGGAGAGCGTCAGGCAAAAGGCGCTCACCGGCCCCTGCCCGATGTTTGCCACGGCAGCCAGAGCCGCCCCGAAATAAGAAATGGCGATGCCCAGCATGGTCACCGCCAGCTGAGCGCTGATTTTTTTCATAGGCGTGTCCTTTTTTTCTCAAGATAATGACATAGTATCACACCCAAAGAACGGGAAAAAGCAAAAATAATTTTGTCAACCGCGGAGACGGCCTAAAACGGCATGCCTGTGGGTTATGGTACGGGTGCGAATGTTTGTTCAATCTTTTTCGCAAAGGGAGGACGATGTGATACGCTTGGAAACCCAACCCCATGTGCCCGGCCTGCCGCTTTCCCATCCCGAGGTGAGCGACGAGGCGCTGACGGCGCAGATCACAAGCTGGTACAACCGGCTCTGCTCGGCCATGCAGGAGCAGTTTGAGCGGTACCGGCGCAATGAAAAGTTCCTGACCCTGCGGGAATGGGAGGGCGTGCCGGCCGCCCAACCCGGAGAACCCCGACCCGTGACGCCGGTGCTGCTGTCCACCAAGGAAAATTTGCTCGCCGACATCAACGAAGCGCGGCCCACCGTGGAGGTGGCGGCGCAGACAGCGGGCTACGCCCAGGCAGCGCGCCGGGTGGAAGCGGTGGCAAAGTTTTATCTGGAAAAGCGCGGCTTTGCCCGCAGCTTTGAGATCGCCGCCGACAACGCCCTCATCTACGGCCCCTTCATCTTGGAGGTGCTGTGGGATCCCTCCGCCCGGGGCGGCGCGGGCGACATCGACATGAAAAGCTGCGACGCGCGTACCTTTTTGGCCGATCCCAGCGTGCAGGAGCTGGACGACAGCCCCTGTGTGATCCGGGTGAACCGGGTGCAGCGGGGGTATCTGATGAGCCTGTACCCGGCGCGCGCGCAGGAGCTGACGGCCGCCCGGCAAAGGGAAAGGCGCGAGCTGCCCGGCGATGGCGCGTGGGACGCCGAGATGGACAAGACCGATGTGCTGGACTTTTGGTGGCGGGAGTACGATGTTTCCGACGCCGACGCACCGCGCTTTACCATCAACTTTGCCCGAACCTGCGGCGATGTGCTGCTGGAAAAACGCTTGGATGTCTACGCTCACGGGCACTACCCGTTTGCGCTGAGCAGCATCTTCAGAGTGCCGGGCAGCCTCTTTGGCATGTCGTTGTTCGATGTGTTTGCCGATACCCAGTCGGTCATCGACGTGCTGGATCAGGCGGTGGTGAAAAACGCGCTCATGGCCAGCCACCCCAAAAAGCTGGTCTCTCGCCGGGCGGGGGTGGATCGCATCGCGCTGGGCGATATGCTCAGCGAGATCGTGGAGGCGGACAACATCGGCGCCGACGCTCTGCGCTGGCAGGACCCGCTGCCCTTGCCCGCGCAGATCCCGCAGATGCTCAGCGAAAAAACGCTCATGCTCAAGGATGAGTCGGGGCAAAACCAGTTCAACCGCGGAGAGGGCGGCAAGGGGGTTACGGCAGCCAGCGCCATCGCCTACTTGCAGGAGGCCGGCTCCAAACGCGCCCGGCTGATCATCAGCCGCATTTATCAGGCGGTGCAGACGGCTGCGGAGCTGCTGGTGGAGGTGATGGCCGAGCGGGTGAGTCCTTACGATGTGTACGTTCTTACCAACGACATGGGAGAAAACACGCAGGTGGCGCTGACGGCCTCGGATTTCGTGCTCCCCGACGCCGGGCGAATCGAATACGCGGTCAACGTGCGCGTGGAAAAGGAAACCGAACGCCACAGCACCGTGCTCAACGAGCTGATGACAAAACTGATTGATTCCGGGCGCGTTGACCCGGCGGTGGGCTTTGCGGTGATGAACATCCCCCATAAGCAGGAGGTGCTCAACGCCCTGGCGGATACCGCTCGGCTGCACGCCCAAACCAACCCAAAGGAAGGAGAAAACGATGGAAAACAACGCGAAGGAAACGCTTGAGCCTGCCCGTCCCTCCGCTCAGGAGGATGAGGCAAACGCCCGCTTTTGTTGAGGATGTCAGTGCCCAGCTGGAGCAGCTGATGGACATCGGTCTGCTGCACAAGCCCGAGGAATTCACCCAGGCGATCAGCCGCCAACCCGAGCTCCTGCAGGAGATGATGGACGGGGCGGAGGTGTTGGACGTGCTGGGCAAGCAGCTGCTGGAGATGCGCTTGGAGGAAGCGCGAGCCGAAGGCGCCAAGGGGCGCCGCCACCGCAATGAAAACGTGCCTGCACCGGTGCGCGCGGTTTCCGGTCAGACCGGCGTGGAGCCCGCTCAATTTAGCGAGCAGCAAATGAAAAACATCGCCAAAAAGCTGGAACGGGGCGAGAAAGTTTATTTGGGGTGAGGCACCGATGGACATCAACGCGCTGGACACACTGACCCTGCGCTTTGTACGCGAGGAAGACACCGCCGAAAACCGCACGCGGTTATCTCCGCAATTTTTGCAGGCCTATAACGAGGCATATGCCGCGCTGGTGCAGGAAAAAATCCGACCCATCGCCTTTGAGGATGTAACGCTGGATGCGCAGGGGGGATTTTCGGCCACGGCGCTGGACTATCCGCTGGATGCGGTGCTGCGGGTGACGCAGGGGCAGGGCACCATTTGCCGCTGCCGCGAGGAGGGCTTTGGCAATTATCTGGTGGAAAACGCCCAGGGCGAGAGCGTACGGGTGTGCTATCGGCACCTGCCCCCCTCGTTGACCGTAGGCAGCGATGTTCCTGCCTTTTTGCCGGCGGCGTACCACGGCGCGCTGAGCCTTTATGCCGCCGCGCAGTATCACGCCGCGGAGATGCGCCCGGCGCGCAGCGAGTTCTTCCAGCAAAAATATTACGAGCTGGCTGCGAACATCCATCGCGCGCAGGATGGAACGCCCGAACGCTTTACCGGCGCTTATCCGCCCAGACCGTAGAAAGGAGGGAAAATGGCAGCGACCATACAGGAACAGAAGGAAGTTTATCGCAGGCAGCTGCAAGCGGAAGTAGATGCGGCGCTGGCACGCTATGAAAACCAGCAAAAAAGCAACCTGAATACGAAACTGGAGAATGCGCAAAGGGAGACTGCCGAGCTGGAACGGGGATTTGATGACTATGAGGCACGCAGTACCGCAAAGCTGCTTTCGGACATTCAAGCCATGACGACGGCCTATCAGCAAGACGCACTGCGCCGCGGCATGACACGCTCCACCTATGCGCTGGATCGCAATGCCGAGGGAGAGACATCGCTGCGCTTGCAGACGGCGGACAGCATTGCCCGTGCGCAAAGAGAGATGCAGGCGCAGACGGAGGAACTGCGGCGGCAGCAGCTCCAGTATCAAAACCAATATATGGACAACACAGCGGTGGAACGGGCGGCGCAGGAGAACAGTCTCACGGCAAAGCTGAGCCAGTGGGAACTGAGCAAATTGGAGGAGGCGGCGAAGGCCGAGGCTGAAGCCGCGGCAAAAAATGCCCACAGGTATATTGTGGTGCGTGCTGCAGCGCCGCAGGAAGCAGCGGAAAAGCAGCCCGATCAGGCAACCAAGCTGAAATTGAACGAGGCCAAGTTTACCAACCTGTATCAACGGGAAAACGACTATATGTCCCGCCTTACCAAAACACCAAAAGCAACAACCGACAAAAAGACCGCTTCGGGGAAAAAGTGGTAGGCGACCACAGCAACAAAGGCGGCGGAGCAATTCGCCGTCTTTTGCTATGGATAAAGGCAAAGCAACCCAACAAAAAAAGACTTTATTTCCTTTTTTGCGCAAAAAGGTGTTGACATATGCCCGTGGCTTTGCTATTCTAAATAAGCTTTCCAAGCGGGACAAACAAGCCCGACCGTGAGAGCGAGAAAGACCTCGGAAAACCTCGAAAAAAGTTCTGAAAAGAGCTTGACAAAAAGAGGAAGAAGAGGTAAGATAACAAAGCTGTCACCGCGAGGGAGACGGCGCCTCGAAAAGAAGCCGTGAAAAAAGTTCTTGACAAAAGGATGAAGGCA
>JAQUVY010000035.1 GCA_028693155.1 Eubacteriales bacterium | reverse complement strand
CTTTTTCAAAAAATTTTTTTGGGCTCATGTAAAACCTCCAGAAAGCAAAAAATCCCGCCGTGAAATTCACAGCGGGAAATATCCTTATATATGTTTATGTATCTTCACAGACAAAATGGTCAGTTGCTCAAAACGCAGAAAACAAAAAAGACCCACTACCTTTCGATAGTGAGTCTTGTGGGAAACTATAAGCTATTATGTGATTTTAAGTGATTATACGGGAAATCACACATTGATTTGCTCCAAATTGGAGAACGGTTGGTGATTTTTGGTGACTAAAACGGAGATTTTAGCCTTTTTTCACCCAAAATCAATAGAGCTTTGCGCCCGCCGGAATGTGGTTATCGACCATCAAAAGATGGAGCTCTTCTTCTTCGCCGCGCTTGTTAATTGCGGAGAGAAGCATACCACAGGAGTCGATACCCATCATCGGTCTCGGAGGCAAATTCGTGATTGCAATCAAGGTCTTGCCAACGAGTTCTTCGGGTTCATAAAATGCGTGAATACCGCTTAAAATCGTTCTATTTACGCCTGTTCCGTCATCAAGAGTGAACTTTAAGAGCTTCTTGGATTTCGGTACTGCTTCACATTCAAGAACCTTTACAGCGCGGAAATCGGACTTAGAAAATGTCTCGAAATCAACGAATTCTTCAAAGAGAGGTTCGATAACTACGTTGGAAAAATCGATCTTTTCGGGGGCAACCGGAGCAGCTTCGGCAGGGGTCTCAGCGACCTTCTCAACCTTCTTATCGTTGTCCAAAGGTTTCATTGTGGGGAACAGCAGCACGTCCCGGATGCCGGGCGAATCGGTGAACAGCATGATCATGCGATCCACACCCATGCCCAGGCCGCCGGTAGGCGGCATACCATGCTCCATGGCGTATACAAAGTCCTCGTCGATCTCGAACTCGCCCTCGATGTTTTTCTTTTTTGCCTGCTCAATAAAGCGCTCACGCTGATCCACAGGGTCGTTAAGCTCCGTGAAGGCATTTCCCATCTCACGGCCGTAAACAAACACCTCAAAGCGCTCCGTCAGGCGGGGATCGTACTTGGTACGCTTGGCCAAAGGCGAGATCTCAATGGGGTAATCGTAGATGAAGGTCGGCTGAATCAGCTTTTCTTCGCAGTATTCCTCGAAGAAAAGGTTGATGATGTCGCCGCGCTTCTGCTCGTCGTTATATTCAATGCCCGCTTTGTCTGCGGCGGCTTTGGCTTCCTCATCGGTCTGAATGGTGTCAAAATCCACCCCGGAATACTTCTTGACCGCTTCAATCATGGTCAGGCGTGTCCAGCCGGGGGTGAGATCGATCTCCGTGCCGTCATAGGTGATCTGATAGCCACCCTTGACCTCGCGGGAAACGGTAGTAAACAGCTCCTCGCAGATGTCCATCATGCCGTGGTAATCGGTATAGGCCTGGTACAGCTCCAGCATGGTGAACTCCGGGTTGTGCTTATAGGACATTCCCTCGTTGCGGAAGATGCGGCCCATTTCAAACACCCGATCCAGCCCGCCGATGATGAGCCGCTTCAGGTAAAGCTCCAGCTCCACCCGCAGCACCATGTCAATATCCAGCGTGTTATGGTGGGTTCGGAAGGGACGCGCCGCGGCATTGGTCGCATGCATATGCAGCGTAGGCGTTTCCACCTCAAGGAAGCCCTTCTCCAGCAGCACTCTGCGCAGAATGCCCTGGATCTGAGAACGCATCTTAAAGGTATCCTTGACCTCCGGGTTCATGATCAAATCCAGATAACGCTCGCGATAGCGCAGATCCATATCCTTCAAGCCGTGGAACTTCTCGGGGAGCGGCTGCAGGGACTTGCTCAGCAGGGTCACCGCATGGGCATGAACGGATTTTTCGCCGGTCTTGGTCAAAAAAGGGATGCCCTCCACCCCGACGATATCGCCGATGTCCAGCTTTTTAAACGCAGCGTATGCGTCGTCTCCCAGGTCCTCACGCCGCACATAGATCTGCATCCGCCCCTGCATATCCTGCACATGGGCAAAGCTTGCCTTGCCCATCACGCGCTTGGACATGAGACGCCCCGCAATGCGCACGGTCTGCCCTTCCAGAGCCTCGAAATCCCGCAGAAGGTCGCCGGTCTCGTGGGTCTGGTCATAGGTTACAATCTGAAACGGATCCTGCCCGGCGGCCTTGAGAGCCTCCAGCTTATCCCGGCGCACCTTGCGCACTTCACTCAGTCGTGCCAGCTCTTCGCCTGTCGTTTGCTCATTGGTCTCCATATAGGCTCCTCTTATGCTTTGATTTCAATAATCTTTAATTGCTTATGCCCGCCGGGCACTTCAAACTCCACCACCGCGCCCAGGGTTTGGTTCATCAGCGCCGCGCCAATGGGCGATTCGTTGGAAATACGGCCGTTAAACGGATCCGCCTCCATGGAGCCAACGATAGAGTAGACGCTCTGCGCGCCGCTTTTGACGTTTTCCACCTTGACCTCGCAGCCCAGGCCCACCAGGTTGCTTCCGCTCTCGGCGCTGGCAATCACTTCGGTATTGCTCAGCTTCGACTCCAACTCGGCAATACGCCCTTCCAAAAAAGCCTGCTCGTTCTTTGCATCGTCATATTCGGAATTCTCCGACAGATCGCCCAGAGCGATGGCTTCCTTAATTCGCTGAGAAACTTCTTTGCGCCGGGTCGTCTTCAGATGCTCCAGCTCCTGCTCCAACTGCTTGATGCCGTCGGCGGTCATGTAGTTTTTCTTTTCGGCCATGGTTGATTATCCTCCCTCGTTATGGCAAGGGGCGCACCCCTTTTTCTGCCGGCACACAGCTTTGTGCACCGCGCGTCTGGCAAACCTGGCGTATCCTATGCGGAATGCCGACGTCATATGCAGAAATAAATAATCGCCACCCGACCTTTGCAGATTGGGTGGAGAATTGTGTTAACGTGTATTATACCTACCGTGCCGCATAAAGTCAAGCAATCCCCCGCAAGAAGCCCTTTTTTCGCCGTTCAGCCGCTCATTTCTATTTTTTTCGGCTCGCTGCGCGCTAAAAAAGATATTTGGTGAAAATTTGATGAACGGTGTTAAGCTTCCTCTGAGATGTGGTATGGTATGGGAAATGAAAAAGTGCAGATGCTATCCGCAAAGCTCTCTGCGCCGAAAGGAAGTCAATTCGCGTGCCTTACTATTTTTTCTATGATCCCACCGTTCTCCTGCTGTTTGCCGGGCTTATCCTCGGGCTTATTGCCCAATCGGCCGTCAACGGCGCCTTTCGCAAATATTCCGCTGTGCCCTCCAGCGCCGGGTGGACGGGCGCGCAGGCCGCTCGGCGCATTTTGGACGAGAACGGGCTGCAGGATGTGCGGATCGAAATGGTCTCAGGCCGCCTCAGCGATCACTACGACCCGCGCAGCAAGGTGCTTCGTCTTTCTCAGGAAGTGTATGAATCCAACTCGCTGGCAGCCCTGGGCGTGGCCATTCACGAGGCCGGGCACGCCATGCAGCACGCCACGGGCTACGGCCCTCTTATCCTGCGCAGCACGCTGGTTCCCCTTGCCAACATCGGCAGTACGCTTTCCTGGCCCATTTTCCTGCTGGGATTGCTTTTCAGCTATCAGCCGCTGCTTTATGTGGGCATTATCGCCTTTGGTCTGGCCGTTGTGTTTCAGCTGGTGACGCTGCCGGTAGAGTTTAACGCCTCCTCGCGCGCCATGCAAATGCTGGATGCCGGCGGCTATCTCACGCCCGAAGAACAGGTGGGCACCCGAAAGGTGCTGCGGGCCGCCGCCATGACCTATGTGGCGTCGGCACTGGCCTCCATTTTGCAGCTCCTGCGCCTGTTCATGCTGGCAGGCCGCCGCAGGGATTGACAAGCCGCAAACAAAAAACGGACGGAGCAAAAAAGCTCCGTCCGTTTATTATTTTCTGCTTATTTCCCCTGCACAAAAGCAGAAAATTTCGTGTCGTTTTCAAAGTAATAGGTCTCGAACACATAATCGGATACGCCTTTTACCATGGCGAAAATTGCTTTGCCCTGGGTGTAGGTATTGCCGGCGTAGAAGGTGTTGATGTCCAGGCTGTCCGAAATGTCATACACGCTGGATAAGCCGATGTAGGACATACCGTTGGCCTTGATGCCGCCGCCGCTGGGCGAACCCACGCTGAAATTGATATCCACAGAGGTTATGCCGTAATCCGCCTGAGGGAAGTCCTCGGGGAAATACACTTCATACTCCACCATGCAGTATTCCAGATCCGCATTTTCAATTTCCTGAAACGTGGAGATATGGTCAGCTTGGTTATAATCGTCGATCGCCTGCTGCACGGCCGGGTCGCCGCTCGCGCGGCGCACTTCGCGAATGCGGAAGTAAACCGTATGATAAGCGCTGTCCTGAGCGCTGTAGCGCTTCGTTTCCACCCATTGTCCGATGGCCGCGGGCGCGTCCGCCGTGGTCGGGCCGACAACCTCCATTCCCTCCGGTGCTCCTGCGGCGCCGGCCGGTGCCGTTGTCGCCTCCGGCTTATCCGTGGGGGACTGGGGTTCAGCGGTCTCCTGGGGTGCTTCGGACGCCTCGGTCGCGGCGGACGAAGTCGGTTCGGCGGTGCCTTTTTCCGGCAGCTGAATGGTGATGCAGCCGGTCATAACCAGCATCACCGCGATCAGCACCGCCAATAAAGCGATGGTTTTTTTCATTTTTACCCTCCTCATTTTACCTTTCTCAAAGATATAGTATAATATCGGAAGTATTATAGCAGGAAAATATTACGAACACAAATCCAATTCGCAAAGGAAAGCACATTAGTTTGTGTGTTTTTGCAACGGGAGGGCTTATGGACATTGCGCTTACCCGCGCCCAGGCGCGTCATTTTCTGGTTTGCTATCAGGGGCTGGGCGCGCCGCCTGCGGTAGGCGAAAAAGCGGTTCTGCGCTTCTTTGGGCGGGTGGGGTGCATTCAGTATGATCCGCTCAACGTGGTGGGGCGCAACGCCGATCTGGTGCTGCAGGCGCGCATCCGGGATGATTCCCCCGCCCTGCTGCGCGCGCTGCTTTACGAAAAGCGGTGTTTGGTGGATGGCTGGGATAAGATGATGGCCATTTACCCAACTGAGGATTTCCCCGCCATGGCGCGCGTGCGGCAAAAAAACGAACCGGACTTAAGGCGGGTGCTGACACATCGGAATTCCGCCGAAGCGTTGGAGCATTTGCCGGAAGTACGCGAAGCGCTGGCTCAGCGCGGCCCTTTGCAGGGCGGGCAACTGTCCCTGGGGCACGCCGCCGAAAAGGGCGGTTGGGGGCACAATCGCTTCTCCAGCGTCGCGCTGGATTATCTGTTTCACACCGGAGAAGCGGGTATCGCGGAAAAGCGCGGCACGCAAAAGCTGTACGACCTCAACAGCCGCCTGCTGCCCGGCATTTGGGACGCGCCCGATCCCTTTGCCGATGAGCATGCCTTTGTCCGCTGGTATGTTGCCCGCAGGGTGGGCAGCGTCGGCCTGCTTTGGGGCAAAAAGGGCGGCGGATGGTTGGGGCAATATCTCGATGAGGATTCCCTGCGCCAGTCCGTATTGGAGGAGCTGTACCGGGACAACGAGCTGATGCACGTTCAGGTGGAGGGGATCCCCCGGGTTTTTTACATGCGCCGGCAGGACGCCGATTTTTTGGGCTGTTCCGCGTCCCCGCGCCAGGCGCGTTTTTTGGCTCCGCTGGATAACCTTCTGTGGGATCGCGACATGGTGCGGCAGCTGTTTGACTTTGATTACAGCTGGGAGGTCTATGTTCCCCAGGCAAAGCGCAAATATGGGTATTATGTGCTGCCGGTGCTGGTTGGCAATGAACTGGTGGCACGCTTTGAGCCCGAGCCCTTTCGGGGTGAGGAAGCGCTGCGCGTAAAAAACTGGTGGTGGCAAGCCGAGCTGCGCCCGACCGCCGGCATGCGCGCCGCCATCGCCCGGGAATTTGACCGGTTTTGCCGCTATTTGGGGGCACAGCGGGTGGAGTTTCGCGGGGATGATCCTCGGTGCGCCACAGCGCGCCAAAAATGAAAACAGCTGGGCGAGAACTTCTCGCCCAGCTGTTTTGTTGCTTTTGAACGCTGTTGCGCCCTTCTCAGGTCATGTTTGCCCGGCACCCCGGCGCTTCTGCGCGCCTCCCGGTGCAGGCTGCGGCGCGCTGCTCGGAATGGGCGGATAGGGACAGATGCCCCAACTGCTCCATTCGGCGGTGGTGGCCGGCGCGCCTTCTGCCATCACATCGTTTAGAAACACAGGCTTCCCATCGCCAAACCCACCGATATAGTTGGTCTGGAAAATGGGATACAGCGCCGGCGATACGGGCTGCTGCAGCTGCACGGAAGTATGCCGTGCACCGCCTGTCAGTTGTTGGGCACCCTCAAAGGTGTCCTCAAGCATGCGGGGATCCTTACCCGCGGCACACATAGCTGGCGCACATGCTCTCATCCTCGGCCTTGCCGCTGTTGCAATTGCAGCAGGGGGCAACCGAGATGGAAGCCAGGTCGCAGTGATCCTGTGCGCAATGATGCGCGCAGCTTTCTACTTTGCAGCAAATTCCATGTTTGTCGTTCATTGATACAACCTCCTTTTCCAGTTTCATGAGGTAGTATCTCCTGCTTGGGGGAAACTAGTCTGGAAAAAGCTGCTCAGCCCGTCATGCGGCGCGAGCCCTCGCCGTTTTCATTTACAAACCACTTTACCTTATACCCCGCCGAGCCAAACACATCCACCGCCAGCTGATACATGGCGTCCTTGTCGGCCTCCAGCGCGATCCAATCGGCCTCGGCAATGTTGAACTTGTTGGCGGTTTTTGCGGCGTCCAGCTTTTTTGCATATTTTTTGCTGCCGGCTTTGAACGTATTCACCGCCTGGGACAGCTGCGCCAGCTTGTCCGGGTCGGTCGCCTTCACCGCCGCGTTGGAAAGGCCTTTTTCAATAATTTCCACATAACCGTCGCCCTGGATGCATGCCCACTCCAGGCGGCAGTAGTCATACGAATAATCCACCCTCTGCTGCACCTCCACGCCGTAGATCTCCTTGATCATGTCCACACGGCGCTGTTGGTTGGTGATGACAAACACCCAGTTATACATATCGCAGAAGGTGCCGCCCATGGTGCGCATGGTGATGTTCGCCGAGTCCAGCTTTTTGCCGAAAACGGCCATGGCCGCCAGCTGGTTGAGGTTCAGGTTGGTGTAGACCTTGCCCTGCATGGACAGCAGCAGCTCGGGCACATCAAAGATCTGGGTGGAACGCTGCAGCTTTTCAAACACGGCCAACAGCATCTTCTTCTGGCGATTTACGCGGTTCAGATCGCCCGACTCCTCCATGTTTTTGCGGGCGCGGCAGTAGTCCAGCACCTGCTGGCCATCCAGATGCTGATAGCCCACCTCCATGGACCGCCCTTGTATGGTGATGGGAACGTCGACATAAAAATCGATGCCGCCGATGGCGTTGGTCAGCTCCTTGACCACGGGCATGGTCACGGCGATGTAATAATCCACCGGCACGCCGCCCAGCTCCCATTCCACGCTGTCGCAAACGTTCATAAAGCCGGCGTCGGTAATGCCGCCGCCCAGCGTCAGCGCCGAGTTGAGCTTATAGATCCCCTCGGTGTTGGCGATCTTGGCGTGGGTATCGCGGGGCACCGAGATCATGTCCACCTTGTTCTCGTCAAAATTCATGGCCAGGATCATCATCACATCCGAGTTGAAATCCTTCTGCCAGGTGTCCCGTTCGTCCGCGTAGTCCACGCCGATCAGCAGCACGTTGACGATGTTTTTCATGGTGGAGGTATCAGCCATCCCCTCCATCTCCGCCAGGCTGTGCCCGGCATCCTCCTGGGCGTCGGCATCCGGCCCCAGCGTCTTGCGCGGCGTAGGGGTGGGCGCGGGTGTCGCCGTGGCCGCCTGGGCTGAAACGCCAAACAGCGTTTCCGGTCGGTTAAAAATATTGTTCAACCACAAGCCCACAACCACTGCGGCGATCACTACCAGCCCCGCTGCCGAGATCAGCGTCCACTTGACGGCGGGCTTCATGGGCTTTCTCACCTTTTTTCCCCCGTTGGAAGCGGCTTGGGGCGGGTCACTTTGCGGGCTTACGGCGGCGCTGTCCTGCGCAGGCTGGCTTTCCCCCGTATTCTCCGTTGCCTGGCAGCGCGCAGCGTCCTGTTCGGTCATATCTCCATCAGTCGCTTGGCTGGCGCTCGCTTTTTCCATTTCGTCCGGCCGCAGACGCTCATTCTTTTCCTGATCCATTCTGTTCTCCCTTTATTCAGCGGCACACGCCGCAATCTATGCATCGCTCATTATACCAAAAAAGCAAACGAAAAGACAGCACCGCAGGCCTGTGCCCGCGGCACACGCCTGCAAAACCTTTGTTACAAATCAAAGGTGACGCTTTGCGTCACCTAAATAACCACCCGGCACTAAAGCACAGCGCTGCCGGGTAGAACGATAATCGCACGGCCGCTGCCGCATAGAGATCCATGCTCCGCCGCCCACCTTATGCCGCACGCCAAACCACACTGTGCAAGGAAAATTGCGATAAAAAGAGCGCCTCTGCTGATGCACAAAGGCGCCGTTTTCTCACGAGCCTGTCCTCTTAGTCACGCTTCCACTTTTTGAAAAGCAGTGTGAGGCACCACAGGCCTGCTATCCCCACCAGCGAATAAATAATCCGGCTGATCACCGCGGCTTGTCCGCCGCACAGCCATGCCACCAGATCAAACTGAAACAGCCCGACCAGCAGCCAGTTCAGCGCACCCACGATGACCAGCGTCAACGCGATTTTATCGGTCGCCACCATAGTAAAACCCTCCTTGCTTCGGTTTTGCCATAGCTTGCCGCAGTTGCGCACAAATTATTCTTCAAAATTTTTCAGCTTCCACAGTCCCAGCGCCGGGTTGGGGATGTAATAGATCTCCTCGCCTCCGTGCTGCTGCCAGCCGGGCCGAAGCGCCTGGGGAGGATATTGGGCGGCCGCCTGGGCGTAGGGCATATAATCAAAACCCGCGTCACAAATCTCCTGGCGGCTCAAGCCGCCCGCGGCGTAGGTGATGCGAAACCGCCCTTCCGATGAACCGTGGATCAAATGGGCCGCCGCAGAGAGATTTTCAGCCAGCTCGGCGTTGCCGCGCACCGCTTCCATCACATAGGGCGTGCCGCGATAACCGTACTTGCGGATAAGCGCGTCCAGCGCACCATCCTCCCCAAAGGTATTGACCCCCGGTGCCAAAATGAGCAATTCGCCGCCGTCCGCCACGGCCAGTCGCGTGCGGTAGATGGCCTTGTTGCCCACCCAAGTGCTGGTGAATTCCTCCGGTTCCAGATAGCAAACCACTTTTTTCGCGGGTTTATCCAAATAAAAAACGTTTCGTTCTTTGCTCAGCGCTACCGCCTGATCCAGCGTGTCCCGCTTGTCGCCGATAAACAGGCCGTCCATGCAGTCCCGGCCGCCGCGCTGGGTGACCACGGTGAGCAAATAAAGCAGCGGAAGGTCTCGCAGAAAATGCTCGCTTGCATAGTCAAACACCTGCCGCACCGGCGCGTGATCCTCGCCCATGGCGCTTTCCATGCCGCACACCGCGCCCAGCCAGTGGGTGCGGTGGATCATCTCCGCCCCGCCGATGCCCACAAAAATGTTCTTGGCGTGGTTGGCCATGCCCGCCACCTCGTGCGGCACCACCTGCCCCAGGGAAAGAATGCAGTCGTAGTTTTCCAGCAGGCGATAGCTGACCTGCACAGGGAAGGGCTCGTTCAGCTTTCCCCCGGAAATTTCCGCGATGACCGCCGCGGGCACCTCGCCCAGGCGGATGAGATCCTTGCGCCAGTTATGCACCAGAAACGCGCTTTGCGGCACATCGCCGAACATGGCGGTCAGCTGCTCGGGCGTCATGGCGTGATGGCTACCCACCGCCGGCAAAATTTCCACCCGGCAGCGCGGCATGAGAAAATGGTAAAGCCAGTTCACCAGCGGCCCCACCATGGAGTGAGCCCGGGTGATGTCCGGCGGCAGCAGCAGGATGCGCCGCAGGTCTTTGCCGGCCAGCGCCTGCGTCAGCGCCTCGGTCTGCCGGGCAAAAGAAAGCCCTTCGTCCCGGTCGATGGCTGCAATGGTATCCATCGGTCAGATCCCAAAGGCGGCAAAGCCGCCGTCGATGGGAATGCAGGCGCCGGTCACAAAGGTGGAGGCGTCGCTGGCAAGATAAACCACCGCGCCCACCAGCTCCTCGGGCTTTCCGTAGCGTTCCATGGGCGTCTGCATGAGCACATGGCGCCCGCGGGGCGTGGGTTCTCCCGTCTCCCTGTCGGTCATGAGAAAACGATTTTGCTCGGTCAGGAAAAATCCCGGCGCAATGGCGTTAACGCGGATTTCCGCCGATGCATTGCGAGCAAACCAGGTCGCCATCCACTGCGTAAGGTTGACCACGGCGGCCTTGGCCGCGCCGTAGCCCGCCACGCGGGTCAGGGGGCGAATGCCCGCCATGGAGGCCAGGTTGATGATGCTGCCCTTTTTCTGGGCAGCCATGGTCTCGCCAAAAATCTGGCTGGGCAGCAGGGTGCCCATAAAGTTCAGATCCATCACGCCGCGCAGCGCCTCGGGCGTCAGGTCAAAAAAGCTGCGCTCGTCCGACGCGGTGGCGGCGGGCTGGTTTCCGCCGGCTCCGTTGATGAGCACATCCACCCGGCCGTATTTTTCCAAAATGACCGCGCGCGCCCGGCGCACGGCGTCCTCATCGGTCACATCGCAGGACACCGCCAGTGCATCTCCGCCGGAGGCGTTGAGTTCGTCGGCCAATGCCTGCCCTTTTTCCGCGCTGCGGTTCAGCACCGCCACTTTGGCGCCCAGCGCGTTCAGCTCCCGGCACATCTCCGAGCACAGCACGCCCGAGCCGCCGGTGACCACGAAAACCTTTCCCTTGACCGAAAAATCCGGTACCATAAGCCTATTCCTCCGTCCATTTGGTATGAAATACCCCTTCGCGGTCGGTGCGCAGGTAGGTATGCGCACCGAAGTAATCGCGCTGCGCCTGGATCATATTGGCCGGCAGGCGCTCAGAGCGGTAAGAGTCAAAATAGCTCAGCGCCGACGAAAGGCAGGGCGCGGGCACGCCGCACAGCGCCGCCTGAGAAACCACCCTGCGCCAGGCCTTTTGCGCCTTTTCCAGTTCGCTGCGGAACACCGGTGCCATCATCAGGTTTTCCAGCGCCGGGTTCTCGTCGTATGCCTGCTTGATCAGATGCAAAAACTGTGCGCGAATGATACAGCCGCCCCGCCAGAGCATGGCGATGTCGCCCAGCTTCAGCGCCCAGTTGTTTTCGTGGGATGCGGTTTTCAGCAGATCAAACCCCTGGGCATAGGAACAGATCTTGGCGGCGTAAAGCGCCTGCTCCAAATCGGCCAGCAGCGCCTGCCCGTCGCCGCAGAAGCGCTCCGTCTCGCCCCGGATGGCGCGGGCGGCAGCCACGCGCTGGGGCTTTACCGCCGAAGCGCAGCGGGCGAACACCGCCTCGGCGATAGTGGGCGCGGCCACGCCGAACTGCAGCGCCTGCTGGCTGGTCCACATACCGGTGCCCTTCTGTCCGGCCGCGTCCAGAATCATGTCCACCAGCGGTCGGCCGGTCAGCTCATCGGTACGTCCCAAAATATCCGTGGTGATCTCGATCAGATAAGAATCCAACCGTCCCTTGTTCCACCCGGCAAACACCTGCTGCATCTGCGCGGCGTCCATGCCCAGCAACTCGTGCATGAGCCAGTAGGTCTCGCTGATCAGCTGCATATCGCCGTATTCAATGCCGTTATGTACGGTTTTGACAAAGTGCCCCGCGCCGTCCGGCCCGATATAATCGCAGCAGGCGTCGCCGCCTACCTTTGCCGAAATGTCGCGCAGCAGATCCCCCACCAGAGCCCATGCCTCAGGCGAGCCGCCGGGCATGATGCTGGGGCCTTTCAGCGCCCCCTCTTCTCCGCCGGACACGCCCACGCCCATGAAACGCAGCCCGCGCTGGGCTAGGCTCTTCTCCCGGCGAACCGTATCGGCAAAGAAGGAGTTTCCGCAGTCCAGAATAACATCTCCCGCCTCCACATACGGCAGCAGCTCGTCGATCACCGCGTCCACCGGCGCACCGGCCTTGACCATGATCAGAATGCGCCGGGGCTTCTCCAGCGCGGCGACAAACTCCTGCACGGTGTAGGCGGGCACAAGGTCCTTCCCTGCGGCCGTCTCTTCCAGGAAAGCGCGGGTCTTCGCTGCGGTGCGGTTATACACCGCCACGCGGTAGCCGTGGTTGGCCATGTTCATGACCAGGTTTTGCCCCATGACCGCCAGGCCGATGAGGCCAGCATTTGCCTTTTTCATGTTTTCATCTTCCTTCGTCTGTCGTTAGTAGGCGCAGATCCTCCCGGGTGAGAAAGCCTACGCCGGGGTCTCCCATGTCCAGCGCAATGTGCGCCTCGGTTCCGTCGTCCTTGTTAAACGTAAAGATGACCATCCGCTTGATGTCCCGGCCGATGTCGTCGTCCAAAACCATATGATCCAGCGGCAGATCGATCCACTCCCGCACCGGGTATACCTTCATCGGGCGGATGCCGAACTCGACCGGCGGCTGCGCCAGCACAAAGAAGCCCGCCACCTCGGCCGGGTCTACCTCCCGCACCGTTTGTGCCGGAAGCGCGTCCTCGCCGTCTTCTTCGCCGTCGTATTCGTCCTCGTCCTCATCCAGGTCTTCAAAATAGGCATCATCCTCGCGGTAAACCGCCAGCGGCAGCGACGCCGGGGTCAGCGGGTCCTCGCCATAATAAAAATATACATACTCTCCGGGTTCTTTATCCAGCGAAAGGTTCTTCAGGATGCGGGACAGATACAGCAGGCCCGATTGATTGGCCACCAGCTGAATCCCCTCGCCCTCGTCAAAGCGGATATGGATCTTCTCTTTTCCGTCGGACTTTACCAGGTCGCTGGTGTTTTCTCGAAACAGACGCTGCTGCCCCAGGCGCTCGGCGGCCTGCCGCAGAAACTCGCTTAAATGATCGGCATCGATCATGCTCTCGCCGTACTCCACGCATTTCATATAGGTTCTGCGCCGATCCAGCTCGGAGCGCATATCGCACCCGGTCAACAGCTCATCCAGTTTTTCCTTAAAATCCATTCCTGCTCCTTTGGTTTTCTTTTTTACGAAAGCATACGCCGGGATTGGGCCGGCGTATGCAAAAAAACTTTGTTTATTTTGGGCTTACTTGGACAGCACGACCAGCGCGCGCTCCACCACATTTTTTACCGTGAAGCCAAAGTGCTCGAACAGCTTGGGGGCGGGGCCGGAAGCACCGTAGCCCTCCATGGCCAGCACTTCGCCGTCCAGACCGACATACTTGTGCCAGCCGAAGGGGCTTGCCGCTTCCACGGCCAGACGCGCGCGCACCTCATCGGGCAGCACGCTGCGCTTGTAGGCATCGCTCTGGCGATCGAACACCTCCCAGGAGGGCATGGACACCACACGGGCGGAAATGCCCATTTTTGCCAGCTCGTCGGAAGCCTTGAAGATCAGCTCCACCTCCGAGCCGGAAGCCATGAGGATGATGTCCGGCTTGGCCTTGTGGCCTTCCTTCATGATATAAGCGCCCTTGAGCGCGTTTTTGCCGGTGCATTCGTACAGCGGCAGCTTTTGGCGGGTGAGCACCAGCGCGGTGGGGCCGTCGGCATTGAGCGCGTAGATCCACGCGGCCGCCGTCTCGCGGCTGTCCGCCGGGCGATACACGGTAAAGCCGGGGATGCTGCGCAGCATGGGCAGCTGCTCAATGGGCTCATGGGTGGGGCCGTCCTCGCCCACGCCGATGCTGTCATGGGTCAGGATGTAGACCACGGGCAGCTTCATGATGGCCGCAAGGCGCATGGCGTGCTTCATATAATCGCAGAACACGAAGAACGTGGCCGCATAGGGCTTTAGGCCGCCGTGCACCGCCATGCCGTTGACGATGGCCGCCATGGCATGCTCGCGAACGCCGAAATGGAGATTGCGCCCGGCGTAGTTATCGGCGGAAAAATAAGACTCGTTTTTCAGATCGGACATATTGGAGGGCGCCAGGTCGGCCGATCCGCCCATGATCTCCGGATACTGCGCAGCCAGACGGTTGAGCACGATGCCCGAAGCGTTGCGGGTGGCGTCGGGGCCGGCAAAGCTCATGAAGTCGGCGTCGTCCAGCAATTTCTCATCCACGGTGCGGGTGTGCTCGGCGCTCCACTGGTCTGCCAGCTCGGGATAATCCTTGGCATAGGCGCGGAACATGGTTTCCCACGCGGCCTGCGCGGTTTCGCCTGCGGCGCGCAGCTCCTTCATGTGCTCATACACTTCCGCGGGCACATGGAAGTCTTCATCGGGCCAGCTATAGAAGGCGCGGGTGGCCTTCACATGCTCGGCGCCCAGGGGCGAGCCGTGGCAGTTGGCCTTGCCCTGCTTGTCGGGGCAGCCGTAGCCGATGAGGGTTTTGACGATGATGATGCTGGGGCGGTCGGCATCAGCCTTGGCCTGGAGCACGGCGTCGTTCAGCGCATCCAAATCGTTGCCATCGGCCACGCGCAGCACCTGCCAGCCGTATGCCTCGTAGCGCTTGCCCACGTCCTCGGTAAAGGCGGTATCCGTGCTTCCCTCAATGGAAATGTCGTTGTCGTCGTATACCAGGATCAGCTTGCCCAGCTTGAGCGTGCCCGCCAGAGAGCTGGCCTCGCCCGAAATGCCTTCCATCAGGCAGCCGTCGCCGCACAGCGCATAGGTGTAATGATCCACCACCGGGTACCCGGGGCGGTTGAAGCGGGCGGCCAAATGCGCCTCGGCCATGGCCATACCCACGGCGTTGGCAATGCCCTGCCCCAGAGGGCCGGTCGTGGTCTCCACCCCCACAGTGTGGCCGTACTCGGGATGACCCGGGGTCTTACTGCCCAGCTGGCGGAAGTTTTTCAGATCCTCGATGGTCAGTCCATAGCCAAACAGATGCAGCATGGAATACAGCAGCATGGAGCCGTGGCCGGCGGACAGCACAAAGCGGTCGCGGTTGGCGAAGGTGGGGTCGGACGGGTTCTGCGTCATGTTGGTCCACACGGCGTAGGCAGCCGGCGCGGCACCCAGCGGCAGACCGGGATGCCCGGAGTTGGCCTTTTCGATGCCATCCACCGCCAGCATACGGATGGTGGTTACAGTGAGCTGATCCAATTTATTCATGAGTTCCTCCTCAAAAAACTGCTCACCCGACGTATGAAATCATCGGGCTGATATCAAGACCTTCATTGGGTCGCAGTACCTCATACAGCGCCCGGGCGATCATCTTGACGCCGCCGGGCATATCGCTTTCAATGTTCAGGGGCAGCACGGGGTCGTGCAGGCTTTGCCGCAGCAAAAACCATCCCCCCGCACCGCAGCAGCTGACGCGCACGCCTTCGGCGCTGTCCGCCGCCACCTCCCAGCCGGGCGTCTGCCTAGCCTGCTCTTCCAGCGCCGCCAGCACCCCGGCGCCATAGGCACGGAAATCCTCCGGCAGAATGTTCAGCCGGATCTCAGCCGCCTCCATGGGCTGCTTCAAGCCCGCAGTCAGCGCGGAAATGGTTTCGCCCTTGCGGTGCAGCAGCGCCACCTGCTCCAGAATCCGTACCACCAGATACGCTCCGTCGTCCAGATAATAATTCTCCCGCAACGCGCAATGCCCGCTGGTTTCAATGCCCACCGGGGCGTTCAGGCGCTGCGCCTCGGCGATCACGTTGTTGTAGCCCCGCTTGAAGCGGCGATGAACGCCGCCGTGATCCCGGATAAATTCGGCCAAGCCGGTGGAGGTAACGGAATCGGTCACAATGGTCGCCCCCGGCTCCTCTTTAAGCAGCATTGCCGCCACCAGCGCGATCAGGCGGTTGCGGTTCATCTCCCCGCCCTGGTGATCCACCACCGCGGCACGGTCGCAGTCCGTATCAAAAATGATGCCCAGATCGGCATGGTTTTCCACCACCGCCCGGCAAATCGCCTGCATGGCGGTCTCATCCTCCGGGTTGGGAATGTGGTTGGGGAAGTGGCCGTCACCCTCCAAAAACTGGCTCCCCGAAATATCCGCGCCCAGCGGCACAAGGATGTTTCGGGCAAAGAAGCCGCCCAGGCCATTGCCCGCGTCCACCACGATATGCAGCCCGGTCAGGGGTTTCTTTTCCCCCAAGCTGCGGCGCAGCTGCTCGGTGAGCTTGGCCGAATAGCGCGCCAAAAACTCCACCTGCTGCAGCTCGCCGTGATGCTTCCCGGGTGTAAAATCGGCGCACATCTCCAGAATCTGGTCGATCTCCCCGCCGGAAAGGCCGCCCTCCCGGGTGAAGAACTTCATGCCGTTGCGGTTCCAGGGCAAATGGCTGGCGGTAATCATGATAGCCGCGTCGCAATTCAGCTCCTGGGGCAAGGTGGTGTTGAACATGGCCGGCGTGGTGCACAAGCCGCAGTCGTACACCTGCGCATCCTCGCAGCGCATCGCGCGGATGGCCGCCACCGCCAGCTCGGGGGAGGAAAGCCGGCAGTCCCGGCCAATGGCGATCTTCAAGCTGCCCGGCGCTTTGCCGTATCCGTCGGCCAGCCACTGCACAAAAACGCCGGCGATGCGCTGCACCGCTGCGGCGTCCAGCGTCACGGGCTGGTTTTCATAGCCCTCCAGCGCCACACCGCGCACGTCGCTGCCGCTTTTGAATTTTTTCCAATCCTGTTGTACCATCATAGCGTTAAAAAATCCTCACGTTTCGTCCCTGCGCGCTCAGCGCTCGTCCATTCCCAAAACAAAGTGATACAGCGGCGCCATATCCAGCATCGCCTGGGATACCCGCTGCGCCAGGTCGGGGGAAAAGGCGTCTGCGTTCACCGGGCTGTGCCAATCCACCGATAAGTTCTTTTTATTGTACCACCGATCCAGCACCGCATCCCCGCTCTCCCGCTTGGGGCGCTTGTAATCCTCGCCGGTCAACTCATAATTTTTCATCCAGGGCGCGGTCACAATGTCTCGAAAAGCGTCGGGGCGCGCGTCGATCTTTCGGCGCAGATCCTCCATCACCGCCGGGCGCGGATCCCAAAAGCCGCAGCCCCAGCCGTATTCATCGGGGTTAAAATATACATAAAAGCTGAAAGGATTCTTTTCCTCCCCCATGCTGCGCTTAAAGCTCAGCCACACCACGTCGCGGTAAAACGCCCCGCCGCGCACGCGCCGGGCGTCGCGGTAAATGCGGGACACCACGCGATCCGGCCGGGTTTCCATGTCCGAGTCAACCAGGCGGGCGGTCTCGCCCAGCGCCGCCGCCAGCGCAAAGGAAGGTTTCTTCACGCAGTCCAGATAAGTCTGCTTGTTTTCCTGAAACCACGGCCGTTCGTTGTGAAAGCGCAGATCCAGCAAAAAAGCAAAGCCCTCCTTGGGGATCCCTTCGAAGCGTTCCATCCGTCCTCCTTAACGAGGCGCTGCGCCCCGTCTTCTATTTGGCTTTATTATATCCGCAGCAGGGCTTTTTTTCAACCAAAACGCTGTTTTTACCCGTGCTTTTTCCCCATCATGCCAGCAAAAACCGGCAGTTTGTGAAAACTGCCGGTTTTTGGCAACCGCTTTTACAACATATCAAACAAGCTCATCTGGTCGGTCTTGCTCATGCCGTCGATGCAGTGGAACTCCCGGAGCACCCCGATGACGGCGCTGCTCACGCCGGCGCGTTTTTTGAGGTCCTCTTCCGAACGGAACTCCCCTTCCTGCCGCGCTTCCACGATCTTGAAGGCGGCGTTGTCTCCCAACCCGGGCAGCGCGTTCAGCGGCGGCCGGATGCGCCCGTCCTCCATCACCTCGAACTTCAGCGCCTGTGAGTCGTACAGGTCGATGCCCGCGAACTGAATGCCGCGGCAGCGCATCTCCAGCACGATCTCCAAAATGGTGAGCTTGTTTTTATCCTTCTGCTTCACGTCATCCAGCTTCTCCAGCTCGTCGATGTTGCGCTTCAGCTCGTCCAGCTCGCCCAGCATGAGCCCTGCATCGAAATCGTCGGCGCGCACCGTATAATAAGCCGCGTAATATTCCTTGGGGTGGTGCACCTTGTACCAGGCCACCCGCAGCCCCATGGTGACATAGGCCACCGCGTGCGCCTTGGGGAACATGTACTTGATCTTTTTGCACGAGTCAATGAACCACTCGGGCACATTGTTGGCCTTCATGGCCTCTTCCATCTCGGGCTTGAGCCCCTTGCCCTTGCGCACGCTTTCCATGGTGGTGAAGGCCATTTTGGGCTCCACCCCGTAGTGCATGAGCGCGTTCATGATGTCGTCGCGGGTGCACACCGCTTCTTTGAGGGTAGCGGTGCCGCTGCGGATGATGTCCTGGGCGTTGCCCAGCCACACATCGGTGCCGTGAGACAGGCCGGATATGCGCACCAGCTCGGACATGGTGGTGGGCATGGTGTCCTCCAACATGCCGCGCACAAATTTGGTGCCGAACTCAGGCACGCCGAAGGTGCCCATTTTGCTGTTGATCTGCTCGGGCGTTACCCCCAGCGACTCGGTGGAGGAAAACAGCCGCATGGTGTCAGGATCGGTGATGTCGATGGAACGTGGGTCGATGCCTGTCAGATCCTTGAGCATGCGCAACATGGTGGGGTCGTCATGCCCCAGAATGTCCAGCTTGACCAAGCGGTCATGCAGGGAGTTAAAGTCAAAATGCGTGGTGATGATGTCCGACTCCTTGTCGTCGGCGGGGTGCTGAATGGGGGTAAAGTCGTAAATATCGTATTCCTTGGGCACCACGATCATGCCCGCCGGGTGCTGCCCCGTGGTGCGCTTGACCCCGGCGCAGCCTGCCACCAGACGATCCATCTCGGCGCGACTGGCTGTGCGCCCCCGCTCCTCGAGGTAGTGTTTCACATAGCCGTAAGCCGTCCGATCCGCCACCGTGCCGATGGTGCCGGCGCGGAAGGTGTATTCCTTGCCGAAAAGCTCCTCGGTGTAGTGATGCATGGTGGGCTGATATTCCCCCGAAAAGTTCAAGTCAATATCAGGCACCTTATCGCCCTCAAAGCCCAGAAACACTTCAAAGGGGATGTCAAAGCCGTCCTTTTTGTAGGGCGCGCCGCACTCGGGGCAAACGGCGTCGGGCAAGTCCGGTCCGATGGCGTACTGCTCCGTATCCACATTCCAGTCGCTGTGCCTGCAGTTGGGGCACACATAGTGCGGGGGAAGCGGGTTCACCTCGGTGATGCCGGTCATGGTGGCCACAAAGGACGACCCTACCGAGCCACGCGACCCCACCAGGTAGTCATCGCTCAAGGATTTTTCCACCAGCTTCTGCGCGATATAAAACAGCACGCCAAAGCCGTATTTGGTGATGGCACCCAGCTCCTTATCCAGCCGCTTTTCCACCTGCTCGGGCAGGTCGTCGCCGTAAATGCGATGCGCCGTTTCCCAGCTCAGGCGCACCACCTCTTCCTCGGCGCCGTCGATGTGCGGCGCGTAGAGCTTATAGGGCGGCAGTGGCTCCACCGCCTCGATCATGTCGGCCACGGCGTTGGTGGCGGTGACCACCACCTCGTAGGCCTTTTCCTCACCCAGCCAGGCAAATTCATCCAGCATTTGCGCGGTGTTGCGGTAATACAGCGGGGGCTGGTTGTCCGCATCGGTAAAGCCCTGCCCGCTTTGCAAAATGCGGCGGAAATATTCGTCCTGCGGGTTGATAAAGTGGACGTCGCCGGTGGCCACCACCCACTTCTTCTGCTTTTCTCCCAGGGCGATGATCTTGCGGTTGATGTTGTGCAGCGCCTCCAAATTGGCCAACCGCCCGCTGCGCAGCAGGAACATGTTGTTGCCGTCGGGCTGTATCTCAAAATAGTCATAAAACGCGCCGATGCGCTCGGCCTCTTCGTCCTTGCCGTCCAAAAAGGCATGGAACAGCTCGCCCGCCTCGCAGGCAGAGCCTATGATAAGCCCCTCCCGATGCTCCTCAATGAGGGCTTTGGGCATGCGGGGGCGGCCGTGAAAATACTTCAAATGGGCATCGGACACCAGCTTGTAAAGGTTCTTCAGCCCCACCTTGTTTTTCACAAGAATAATGGTGTGATAATCGTTGGAGGCTCCCTGCGCGCGGGAAATGGAGCGGTTGAGCTCGCCCACATCCTGACAGCCGAACTGCTGCTTCGCCATCTCCAGCAGCTTCAAAAACACCTGCGCCGTGGCCTCGGCGTCGTTCACGGCGCGATGGTGCCCCTCCAGCGAAATGCCCAGCTTGGCGCACACCCCATCCAGCTTATGTCGGCGCATGGTGGGAAACAGCGCGCGAGACATCATCAGCGTATCCACCACCACCTGCGGAAATTTTTCCCCGCAGCGAGCGCCTTGGGTCTTTAAAAAGCCCATATCGAAGGAAGCGTTGTGCGCCACCGCCGTCGCAGTGCCCAAAAAGGTGGAAAACTGCGCCAGCGCTTCGGCC
>JAQUVY010000143.1 GCA_028693155.1 Eubacteriales bacterium | reverse complement strand
CTCCCAGGCCTGTATGCGGTGATGATCGTTTACCTCAAATTGTCGTGCTGTTTCGCTGTAGCTTAACTTTTCTTTTTGCATTGTTTCTACCACCAGAACCTTAAACTCCGGCGTGTAGCGCTTGTTTAGTACTCCCTTTGGCATAGAAAAACACCCCAATTGTTATTCAGTATATCATACTGTCTAACTTTTGGGGTGCAGTTCAAGCCTTCCCTTCGGGAGGCTCTGTTTTTTGTCGCCGTGAGGGTGGGGGCGGGATATGCCGGGTATGGCCAGGGCAACGTGCGCGCCCTGCGCTGTTTGTGTGCAAGGCGCGAAATGGGGGCATATCGGTTTTAAACAGGGGCACTGCGAAGTCGAAAGCACCATATTGGAGGTGCAGCTGCTGCACCCCCCGCCGTGCGTGGCTGCGCGGACGCATCCGGGCATAAAGAAACGCGCCCTGCGTTGTTTGCGTGCGGGGCGCGAAGGGGGCATATCGGTTTTTAGAACAGGGGCACTGCGATGTCGAAAGCACCATATTGGAGGTGCAGCTGCTGCACCCCCCGCCGTGCATGGCTGCGCAGACGCATCCGGGCATAAAGAAATGCGCCCTGCGTTGTTTGTGTGCAGGGCGCAAAAGGGGGCATATCGGTTTTTAGAACAGGGGCACTGCGAAGTCGAAAGCACCGTGCCGGAGGCGCAGCGGCTGCTGCACCCAGCGCCGTGCGTGGCTGCGCGGAGGCATCCGGGCATAAAAAAACGCGCCCCGCGTTGTTTGCGTGCGGGGCGCGAAAGGGGTTTCTCAATATCGGTTTTAGAACAGGGGCACTACGAAGTCGGAAAAGTTTTCTTCAATATAGCTGCGCACCGTATCGGAGGTGAGGGCGGCGATCAGCTTTTTGATGTCCTCACGATCCTCATCGCCTTCGCGCACGGCCACAATGTTGCCGTATTTCTGCGCGCCCTGCGAGTCCTTGGCTTCGCTGGTCAGCAGTTTATCGGTGATCTGTGCGCCCAGCGCATAGTTGCCGTTGGCCACCGCCAGGTCTACATCGGCCAGCACCCGGGGAACCTGCGCGGCTTCCAGCTCTTCAATCTTGAGGTTCTTGGGGTTGCTGGTGATGTCCTTTACGGTAGCCTGCAGGCCGGCATCGGCATTCAGCGTAATGAGACCGTTGGCCTGCAGCAGCTGCAGGGCGCGCGCTTCGTTACTGGAGTCGTTGGGTACGGCGATGGTGGCGCCGTCCGTGAGAGCGTCAAGGGAGGCGGTTTTGCCTGCGTAAATTCCCAGGGGCTCAAAGTGGATGGCGGCAGCGGAGATCAGATGCGTGTTGTTTTTCGCGTTGAAGTCCTCCAGATAGGGCAGGTGCTGAAAATAGTTCGCGTCCAGCTCGCCGCTTTCCAGCGCGGTGTTGGGCAGCACATAGTCGTCAAATTCGATCACCTGCAGGTCGATGCCCTGTTCCAGGAGCAAGGGCTTGATGACGTTTAGAATCTGAGTATGGGGGGCGGGAGAGGCGCCTACCTTTAAAACGATCTGTCCGGCAGCGTTAGTAGGCTGCGGGGTGGGCTGGGCGGGGCGAGCGGAGCAGGCGGCCAAAGCAAAGGCGAGGACGGCCGCAAGAACGACGGTCAGGATGCGAGTAAACTTTTTCATGTTATATACCTCATTTCAAAAATTATTTATTGCGTTTGTCGAGGGCTTTCGCCGTCAGGTTAAAGAACCACTGGATCAGCTGAACCAGAATGACGATGATAACGATGGGGATGTACATCAGATCGGGCTGGTAGCGGTAGTAGCCGTAGCGGATGGCAATGGCACCCAATCCGCCGCTGCCCACGGCGCCGGCCATGGCGGTGTAACCCACCAGCATGATGGTGGTGATGGAGCCTCCCCGCACCAAGGAGGGAAGGGCTTCGGGGAGCAGCACCTTGTAAATGATCTGTGCGTCGGTGGCGCCCATGGTGCGCGCCGCTTCCACCACGCCCGGGTCGATCTCCGCCAAGGAGGTTTCCACCAAGCGGGCGATGAAGGGAGCCGCGCCCACCACAAGGGATACGATGGCGGCCTTATAGCCAATGGAGGTGCCCACGATGGCCCGGGTCACCGGGAACAGCGCCAGCATGAGAATGATGAAGGGGATGGAACGGCCGATGTTGATGATGCTGCCCAGCACCGCGTGGAGCGTGCGCATGGGGTGAATGCCGTCCTTGCCGGTGACGATCATCAGCACGCCCAGCGGCAGGCCGATCAGGTAGGCGAAAAAGGCAGAGATCAGCGTCATCGCCAACGTTTCCCAGATCCCCGTGGCCAGCATGGGCCAGTTTTCGGTAAGTGTCTGCAAAAGAGCCTGCATCAGTTGTCACCTCCTATTCCTAAAAGAAGCTTGGTAATCCCGGATTGGGGCGTGTCCAGAATTTCTTTCGTGTCGCCCTGCTCCACAAAGACGCCTTCGTTGATGACCGCCACGCGGTTGCAGATGGCGCGTACCACGCCGATTTCGTGGGTAATGATGATGATGGTAACGCCCAGGTCGCGGTTGATGCTGCGCAGCAGCTCCAGGATGGACTTGGTGGTGAAGGAATCCAGCGCCGAGGTGGGTTCATCGCACAGCAGCATTTTGGGGTTGTTGGCCAGCGCGCGGGCGATGGCCACGCGTTGTTTTTGCCCGCCGGAGAGCTGGGAAGGGTACGCATCGGCTTTTCCGCTCAGCCCCACCAGCTCCAGCAGCTCGCTTACCCGCCGGTGGATCTGAGCGCGGGGCATTCGGTTCAGCTCCAGCGGAAAGGCTACGTTTTGGGCCACCGTGCGCTGCATGAGCAGGTGATAGCCCTGAAAGATCACGCCGATAGACTTACGCAGCTCGATCAAAGCTCTGCCCTTCACCGAGGAAAGCTCCACGCCGTCCACGATGACGCGTCCTTCGGAAGGCTGCTCCAGCAGCGCGATGCAGCGCAAAAGGGTGCTTTTGCCCGCGCCGCTCATGCCAATGACGCCGAAGATGTCGCCCTTGTTGACCTGCAGATTGATGCCCTGCAGCGCGACCACCTCGTCCTTGGCTTCAAATACCTTGGTAAGATTTTCGATCTGTATCATGCGCTTTGCTCCTTCATGCTCACAGAAAATAAAAACAGCTTTCGTCCTAAAAAAAGACGAAAGCTGTTGGCTTCGTGTTACCACCTTTGTTTCCCCGCGCGGTCACCCGGACGGAGCTCAGCGAGTACGGCAATGTGCTTATACTCTGGCGCTGTAACGTGCGCACACGTCATACCCTGGGGCAACGGCCCTTGGATATGCAACTCCGAGACCATGTTCAGCTTCCTTTGGCATTACCCGCTTTCAGCAAACGCGGGCTCTCTTATGAATGCGCCGGGGGCTTACTCTTCTCTTCCTCGTCTTTGCATTTGGATTGTCTTGCATTATAAAGGCCGAAAAATGTTTTGTCAACCCCCAAAAAAAGAAAAACGACGCCGATGACCAGTCGGCGCCGCTGCGGGAACCCCCCCGCGAGGTTCCAACATAATAAGAGGAGGAGTTCAATGAACTTTGAAAAGATGCCGCTCAAACATCTTTTGTGCTTTTAGTATAACCGTTATTTATGGAAAAAGTATGAATGCGGTGTTAAAGAAATGCTTCGTGTTTGTCAAAGCGATTTTACAAATAAAGGCAAAGAAAAACGACGCCGATGACCAGTCGGCGCCGCTGCGGGAACCCCCGCGGGGTTCCAAAATAATAAGAGGAGGAGTTCAATGAACTTTGAAAAGATGCCGCTCAAACATCTTTTGTGCTTTTAGTATAACCGTTATTTATGGAAAAAGTATGAATGCGGTGTTAAAGAAATGCTTCGCGTTCGTCAAAGCGACTTTACCAATAAAGGCAAAGAAAAACGACGCCGATGACCGGTCGGCGCCGCTGCGGGAACCCCCGCGGGGTTCCAAAATAATAAGAGGAGGAGTTCAATGAAATTCGTAAAGGCGTTGCTCAATCATCTTTACGTTTTGTAGTATAATCGGTATTTATGACGGAATCATGAATGGGATGTTAAATAGATGCATCAGGATTATTGTTTTCTTCGAGCTGGCACCAGTACACCATGCCGTCCTGACCCAGCGCTGACAGCGGCAGCGCCGAAGGCCGCAGTGCGGGATGCGCCGCCGAGCAGCCCCACAGCGTTTGCTGCGCGCCAAACGCGCCGCCTTCGCCCTCAAAGAGGCAGAGCGATCCCGCTTGAACGGCGTGCACGGGAAGCCGCGCAAAGGGAGAGGGGAGGCGCAGCGGAAACCGCCGTGAGAAGGCCGGGTATTCCAGGCGCAGCGGCGCATGGGTGCACACCGCGCATTCGGGCTGGGCAAAAAGAGGCGCGGCG
>JAQUVY010000034.1 GCA_028693155.1 Eubacteriales bacterium | reverse complement strand
CCGTCCTCATCCCGCAGCACGGAGACGGTATCGGATCCGAGCGCGGTCAGGTCGCCGGTGGAATCGGTATTCAGTGTGAGCGAATCCGTGCGGCCGCCGCCGCTTATTACGACGGTGAGAACGCTCATGTCAAAATGCTCCGCAACGCGCTCAAACAGGTCGTACATGGCCATTGCATGCTCTGCGCTGAGTTGTTTTTGCAGGTCGATCCGAACGCCGCAGGCAACACCGTATAGCTCCAGGTTGGAAATAGATTCTCCGAATGCCAGCGCAATATCCTTTTCATCGAGGAACGGGGTTTTATCGCTTGTAAAAACCAGATTGCTGCGCCGCTTGATATATGCCCCGATGACAGTCATTTCCCCCAAGAGCTTTTTGCGCACTTCTTCATCATCTGTTTGCTCAACCGCATCCGCCAGCTCGGCGAGCCGCTCAATCTGACGTTTTGACGCCTGCTGTATGATGCCGTAAAGCCGATCCTGCTCGGCAATGTGCGTTTCACGGGCTTTCAGTTTGGTTTCCTCCCGCAAAAAGTCGTTGCTGCCCTCAAGGTTCTCCTTTGTCTCCCGAAGTTCGTTCAAAACGTTTACCAGCTCCGTCATGTCCTCCTGCCAAACCACATGCCCACCGGGGATCGGCGCGCCCGAGAGGCGGATGTTGCCGCAAAGCATAACGGGCCCCTGCTCCGTTTGCCGCAGGATCTCCGGGCAAATGTTCATATCCGCGTCGGAAGAATAAAGCACGCCGTAGTTTTCATCCGTGATTCGCGCCATGACGGTGGACGCCCGAAACAGCTCATCATACCGTGTGTTGGAAGGAATCAGCCTTGCGCGGATGCACGCTTCCTATGTGCAGATCATGACGAGCCAGATCACCGCTGTCATATCTCCGGCGATCAGCTTGATATAAGCGATCACATACACCAACCCCATCAGCGCTGGCAGCAGCGGCATCAGCAGCCGCCTCCCCTTGCCCGGAAGCCGACATTTTTTCCAAAGCAATCCGATCACCGCCGCCGTTTCCCCGGCAACCAGCAGCACCGCCGCAAAATAGACCGGGCCGTGGGTGTAATTCTTTCCCGCGTCCAAAATGCCGCCCTGAAATACGAATGCCGCTTGATGCAGATCGTTTGTCAGCACCGCTGCGATCACAAGAAGCGCCGGCATGTATAATAGCTTCATCCGCCGGGGGATCGTGTATTCCTCCGGCATATTGATACAGGTCGCCGCAAAGACGCCGAGCATGGGGATGGGATATAGTAGCAATACCAGCAATAGCGCTGCACCGTGGGAAAGTCATTGGGCAGGTTATAGCGCAGCGTCCGTATGGCAAGCCAGAATATCATAAGGGCCGCGCTGAGCAACAAATATCTTTTCACTTCGGCAGACAGGATCCGCTGCTTGACCGGAAAAGTCCAGACGAGGGTCATGCCTATGTAGATGCCGGCGCGCAGGATGCCGAGCATGGCGGCCAACATCTTGTTGATGGGATGAAACTGAATGTGGCGGCAGGCAATGGCAGCAAATATCAGCAAAACAACTGCGATGCAAACTTGTCTCTCGCGTTTGTTTAGTTTTTGCACGGTACCGCCCCCTTCCGCCAGGCGTTGGCTGGGTCATCCATTGATTGAATTATAGCATCGCAGCGCCGGAAAAGTCCATGCGGGCGAGGCTGCGCAGCGCATTGGGGCAATCAATACGCAGCAAACTTCTTTTTGGGCAAAAATTGATTTTATCACGCAAATAACCTGCCCTTGCCGCGCCAACCGAAGGATCAAATGAATATGATTTGGCATTACAACGGATTTGTCAATTTTATCGTCAGGATAACGGTTTGTGATATTTTGCATTTCAGCTTGCACAATTCTGCCGATGGGAATAGCCGGCAAGAGCAGAGCCCTTGCCCTACGTCAATAACACCCCGTGTTTGTTCCCGCTTGTAGGTACAGCTGGTCATAAAATGCGCACCGCACTCTTTTTCGTTTCCCCGATTCCACAGCATCCTCTCTCCGGATACCGTTGATTGCCCCTTCACAAATTCTGATTTGCCGTTCCGGAAAAGGCACCCAACAAATCAAAACAAAAAGCGGCAGGCAAACCTCGCCCGCTTGCCCAAGCGCCGGGCTTCCCGGGGTGCCGCCGGCACACCGTTTCCTTCCTCCTCATTTCGAGTCCGGCTGTTTGCGGGAAAGAAAAAGAGAACATCTACAGATGTTCTCTTTTTTTGGAGGCACCATCCAGATTTGAACTGGAGCATACAAGTTTTGCAGACTCGCGCCTTACCACTTGGCTATGGTGCCGTATAAAATTGGAGCGGAAGACGAGACTCGAACTCGCAACCTTCGCCATGGCAAGGCGACGCTCTAGCCATTGAGCTACTCCCGCATAAATCCCACAAGCTCCGCCGATGGAACACCGGCAAAGCCAACTGCAAAATGGTGGGAACAATAGGACTCGAACCTATGACCTTTCGGATGTAAGCCGAATGCTCTAACCAACTGAGCCATGCTCCCAAGTCTTGCGTCGTGCAGGTATTATTATATGCAAAAAACCTCGCCTTGTCAACAGAATTTTTTCTTGCCTGGGTGAAACCGCCGCTTCCGCGCAAAAAACGTCTATCTGCCCGTAAACGGTCATATGGTAGGATATGCAAAGAAAAAGATCGTGGCTCACACTTTCTCGGCGCGCCCTGTTTCCCATGGCAGCAGGCTTGCTCAGCGCAGCCTTTTTGCTGTGCGCGCTGATCCTTCCGCGCGCGCAAAATGCGTTTTCTCCGGGTGAAATTCGCGTTCCCATCCTGATGTACCACCACCTGACCACGCTGCCCCGCCTGGCAGGCAAATATTCTCTCCCCGTGGAACAGTTCCGCCGGGACTTGGCCGATTTGCAGGAGCAGGGCTATACTTCCATCACCATGAGCCAGCTTATCGGCCACGTGAAGGAGGGCTCCCCGTTGCCCAAAAAGCCGGTGATCATTACTTTTGACGACGGGAACGAAAGCTTCTATACCTATGCCTATCCGCTGCTGCAGGAATACAACATGTGCGCCGTACTTGGGGTGGTGGGGGCTTACGCGGACAAATATACGCTCATGGAAGACCACAATCCTCACTACTCCTACGCCAGCTGGGACGAACTGAAGGAGATGGGACAAAGCGGATATGTGGAGCTGCAAAACCACTCCTACGACCTGCACGGCACCTCTCAAAAAAGAAAAGGCTGCCACATGCTCCCTGAGGAAAGCCCGCAGGAATACCTCCGGGCAATGCGGGAGGACGTGGGGCTGCTTCAGGACATCTTGGAAAAAAAGACGGGTTCGCGCCCCAACACCATGGTCTATCCCTTTGGCTCTTATTCGGGAGAATCCGCCCAAGCCATGCGTCAGCTGGGCTTTCAGGCCGCCTTGACCTGCGAGGAGCGAATCAACGTGGTTCGCTATGACGACGACTTTCTTTTCCACCTGGGTCGGTTTAACCGCCCCAACGGCTTGAGCAGCGAGGCGTTCTTCCGAAAAATCTTATCCTAGCTTCGTCTCCCGCTCCTGCGCCTTGCCCAACCGCCGCTGGCGGGCTTGCTCCTGAGAGTAGATGCACCCGCAGTAATCCTGCCGGTACAGCCCATATTGGGCGGAAAGTTCGATGGAGCGCTGATAACCGCCGCGCTTTTTCAGGTCAAGGGGCAAATACGCGACGCCCGCCCGGGCGGCGATCTCCTTCCCCAGCGCATCCAACGCCGCCGCGTTTTTATGCGGGCTGATACTCAGCGTGGTGGTAAAAAAATCATATCCTCCCGCCTTGGCTAGGCGGGCTGTCTCGGCCAGGCGAAGTGCATAGCAGGCAAAGCAGCGTTCCCCGCCCTCGCTCTGGCTCTCTTTTCCCCGGGCAATGGCCGTAAACGCTTCCGGGTCATATTCTCCTTCGATGCATCCCACAGCTTCGGGCAGCGGCATCTGCGCCAGCAGGCGTTTTTGCTCGCTCAGGCGACGCACATACTCCTCCTGCGGCGCAATGTTGGGGTTGAAATAAAACACATCCACATGAAAATATGCCGTCAGATACTCCAGCGTATAGCTGCTGCAGGGGGCACAGCAACTGTGCAGCAGCAGCGAGGGTTTCTCCCCCCGCTCCTCCAGAGCGCACAAAATATCCTGCGTTTCTTTTTGTATGTTGCTGTTGTGTGCCACCTTAATTCTCCTTATCGGGTATAAGCCCTCTTCAAAAAGGGGATTCCTTATCACGGAGGTGAATGCCATGTACCCAGCCTATGATGATCCGCAGATGCAGGCCTATTTCTGCACACTGCCCGCGGCCGTGCAGGAGGCTTTGATGCAAAGCGGTGCGCAGGCCGGCGATGTAAACCAGTTGGAAGCTCTGGTGCGCAAGTTGACGCAGAAATGAAAGCGGGGCAAAGCGGCGACAAGCCGCTTTGCCCGTTTTTTGTCTTTTATCACGGCGTCTTTCTACCGCTCTTTGCGGACATAGCGGAAAATCAGATACCCGCCCAGCGCAATGAGGAACACGGCGAAAACCAGCTCATTGGTGATCTGCGGAACCAGCGTCCGCAGGATGATAAACAACCCCACGGCAACCAGCAGCGCCGCCAGATAAATCATGCCGCGGCCTTTCTTGATAAAGCCGCCCCTGCCCAAATAATCGGGCATACCCAGCGCCATGACCACATAAATCAGGACCACGGGGATGGTCAGCGTAAAAACCGCCGCCGCCACCCAAATCACCCGCACCACCCATGCCGGCATGGAAAAGTACTCCCCAATGCCTGCGCACACGCCGCAAATCAACTTGTTTTGACCCTTTTTCAGTTCCTTGTTCGGCATATCCTCTCTCCTTCCTCACTCGCCGGCCAGCGCCTGCCACATGGCGTCCTGATCCTTGCCGAAGGAATACTGCCATACGGCCGTGCCCGCCAGCTGATATTCCCCGGCCAGCTTTGCCTTTTCCTTCAGCGAGTCGCTGTCCTCCATCCAAATCTCGTGCCACCGATCCAGCGTATCCAAAAACACATATTTGCGCAAGCCCCATTCTTCATCCCAAACGCCTTTTTCGCGCCAAGACTGCACCTCGACCCGCTCCTCCTTGACGTCGTAAGCGTCCTGCGCCGTCAGTTGATCGCGCATGGCGGGGGTAAAGGTGGTTTTCTTCGGCTTTTCGCCGTTGGTGACGAATTCTTCGTCGGGAGACGAGTTTTCGCTGCGCGTGTAGACCAGATCCTTGCCGTAAAACGGCACACCCATGATCAGTTTATCGGACGGCACTGCGGCCAGGGTCAGCTGCAATTTTTGCTCCACCCAGGACAGCGGTGCCACCGCGTCCGTCTCCGAGTCGTAGGTCATCACGCAGATATAGTCACACACCTGCGCCAGCGCCGCGCGGTCATAGCTTTGGTACCAGTTGTCCGGATCCTCATAAGTCAGCGGAACCGTGACACAAACCGACACCGTCACGTTCTGGGGCAGCGTTTCCCGGGCGCGCCGCACCAGAGCGGTGAACGCCTCGGTATCCGCCGGGTTCATCTTTTCAAAGTCAAAGTTGATGCCGTCCAGCGCGTACTTTTCCACTTCCTGCGCCAAGCGCTGAAGAAACGCGTCCTGCGCAGCGCCCTCGGGCACAATTTGCGCGGTGCAGGCCGAGTCAAAGCTGACCACCGTCGCCCACACCTTTGCGCCGGCCGCGTGCGCCGTTTCCACATATCCCGACGGATCCCATTTCTCGTATCCCATGTCGGCCATATCGTGAAAGACCGCCTTGCCCTCCCCATCGGCCTCCACATAATACCAGGTCGGAGCCATCACATTGATGCCCGCCGGCACCGCATCCAGCACACTGGGGCGGTACTGCCAAACCATATTGACCGTTTCTTTTCCCGGCGTGCGGGGAACGATGTTTGCCCGCCATGCCTCGGGTGTGGCCTCGGGCGCCGCGGTTGGCGCAGCCGCCTGAAGGCTTTGGGGAAACAACCCAAAACCGCTGGTCAGCCAATCTCTGACGGTTAACGTATCTGCAGTGCTCGCTCCCGCCGCGCTCACGGGTCTGTCCGCGGCCAGCAGGCATAAACACAGCGCCGCGCAGCCGACCGCGCAGAGTATTTTACGGATCGGCGGCACAGGAGCGGTATGCTTCTTAGTTTTTCTTCTCATGCTCTCTCCCTTGCGCCCGGGCAAAATATTTCCTTAACAGTATACCCCATCCGCGCCATATTTGTCGCGGCAATATCTGCTACAGCGCCTCCGCGGCGCTTTTTCCCGCCGTATATCCCGTAGAAAAGGCGATCTGTAAATTAAACCCACCGGTCACCGCATCCACATCCAGCAGCTCCCCGGCAAAAAACAAGCCTTTTACCGCCTTGGCGGCCATGGTTTTGGGATCGACCTCGCCGCAGCGCACGCCGCCGCGGGTAATGATGGCCTCCTCCCAACCGCGCAGCGCAGCCGGGGTCATCTCCAGCGCCTTTATCCGCTCGCCCAGCGCGCGGCGCTGCTCGCGGGTGACCTGATGGCACAGGGTATCCGGCGCGATGCCGCACAGCGCCAGCACCTCGCCCACCATTCTCTGGGGCAGCAGCGCCGGCAGAATATTTCCCCATTGGCGATTGGGCGCTTCCTCCAAATCACGGTAAATGCGTTCGTCCAGCTTTTGCGCGTCCAGCCCCGGCTTCATATCCACCTGCAGCGTGTACAGCCCCAGATCCTCCCCGCTTAAAAAGGTGCTGGCCGTCAGCACCAGCGGCCCGCTTACGCCGAAATGTGTAAACAGCATTTCGCCGATCTCAGAGTATCTCTTTTTTCCTTTTTTGAGCAGCGTCAGGCGCACGTTTTTCAGGGACAGCCCCTGCAGGCGCTTGGGCCAATCCTGCGCCGTTTCCACTGGGGTCAGGCTGGGTGTGCAGGGCGTCAGCGCCACGCCCTGCGCCGCTGCCATGCGATGTCCGTCGCCGTCCGACCCGGTAACCGGATAAGACATGCCGCCTGTGGTCAGGATCACCGCGTCCGCCTCCAAAACCTGCCCATCGCTCAGCCGCACACCCCGCACGGCGCCCTGCTCCGCGAGCACCTCGGCTACCCGCGCGCGCAAACGCACGGCGACACCTGCGCGCTCCAGCGCCCGGGTCAGCGCCCGGGTGATGTCGCTGGCGTGCTCCGACTGGGGAAACACCCGGTTGCCCCGCTCCACCTTCAGCGGCACGCCCAAGCCCTCGATCATTTCCATGACGGCGCGGTTGTCAAAGGCCGCATAGGCGCTGTATAAAAAACGGCCGTTGCGAACCGTGCTGCGAACCAGCTCCTCGCTGTCGCAGGCATTGGTCAAATTGCAGCGGCCTTTTCCGGTGATGTATAATTTTTTGCCCAGTTTTTCATTGCGCTCCAGCAGGGTCACGCGCGCGCCGCCCTGTGCGGCGGTCAGCGCGGCCATCATGCCCGCCGGCCCGCCGCCGATGACCAGAACATCCATAAATTCTCCTTTATCCCAGCAGCTCCTGCCGGCTCTTTTCCAGATATACGTCGTATTCCTCCCAAATGCCTTCCAGCTGAGAGAAATTATTGGAGACCACGTCCCGTTTGCACTGGGAAATGGCTACGATCAGCGCGTTGGCCAGCGAAAAAGCCGCCACCGGCGAATCCACAAACGTGGCAATGTTGCTGCGCGCCGGCAGCAAATAATCGGCATACAGCCCCAGCGGGGAGGATTTGGAATCGGTGATGGCGACGATGGACGCGCCCCGGTCATGGGCAAAGCGCATTCCCTCCATGGTGCGCTTGGAATAGCGTGGAAAGGAAATGCCGATGAGCGCGTCGTTGGGGCGAATGTGCACCAGCTGCTCCAAAATATCGTTGATGCCCGAGGTGACCACCACGATGTTATCCATCATATAGCTTAAGTAGTACCCCAGAAACTGCGCCAGCGGCGCCGAGCTGCGGCGACCCAAAATATAGATCTTCTCCGCAGCGCACAGCTTTTGCACCACCTGCTCAAAGAGCTGCGCATCCACTTCGTCCATGGTGTAGCGCAGGTTGTTGGTGTCGGCCTTGAGCACGGTTTTGAGCACGCCTGCGCAGCTCATATCCGAGGTCATTTCCATTCTTTGAAGGGTGGTGAGCTTGTTGCGCACCTTATCCTGAAGCGCCCTTTGCAGCTCCGGATAGCCCTCATAGCCCAGATTCATCGCAAAACGAACCACCGTGGATTCGGACACACCCACCATGTCGCCCAGCTGAAGCGCCGTCATAAACGCAGCCTTATCGTAATTGGTAAGGATAAACTGGGCAATCCGTTTGTGCCCTTTGCTCATGGAACCCTGCGCTTCGTTGATGCGCTGCACCAGATCGTAATTTTCTTTCATATACAACCCCCCGCACGGCGGCGGTCAACTGCCGCCCCTGTGCGCAGCCTATATCATTAATCAAGGTCTAGCTTCCTTTATTATATCATGCCCGGCAGGGGATTTCCACCAAAAAATGCAGGACGGAAGGTTCCATCCTGCATTTCCCACACTGGTCTTTTTGCCTAAAACGCGGCGATTTCCTCGGGGGTCAATTCGCGCTTGGCGCCGGGCTTGAGCTCGCCCAGCCCCACGCTGCCCACGCGGTAGCGTTTAAGATAGACCACCTCACAGGCCACCGCCTCCAGCATCTTGCGCACCTGGCGGTTGCGCCCCTCATGAATGGTGACGTGCATGGAGGAAACCTCCTCGCCTGCCACCACATGCTCCACCTTGGCCGGATAGGTTCGGTGTCCCTCCAGCATCACGCCCTCGCGCAGCACCTGCACCTTCTGGGGCGTTATCTTGCCCTTCACCCGGATAAAATACTCTTTTTCAATGTCGTTGCGCGGGTGGGTGATGCGATCCGCCCATGCGCCGTCGTTGGTCACCAGCAGCAGCCCCTCGGACTCATAATCCAGGCGGCCGACGGGAAACACCCGCAGCGAAGTATTGGTGAAATAATCCGCCACCGTTTCCCGCCCCTGAGGGTCGGCCACACTGCTGACCACAAAGGGCGGCTTATAAAAGGCAAAGTATACCTTTTCCGCCTCGGGCGTGACGGCCTGGCCGTCCACCTCAACCCGGTCTCCCGGCATCACGCGCACGCCCTGGGTTTCCACGGTCTGCCCGTTGATGCTGACCCGACCCTCGGCGATCAATTGCTCGCATTTTCTGCGGGCGGCGACGCCGCACCCGGCAAGATATTTTTGTAATCGGATTCCTTCTCCCACGTCCTGCATAAAAACCTCTTTACTTCGTTGTGCACCCGCCACCAGAATGTCTGCGCGGGCACGTCTTCCCCGGCGCACAAAGGCGCGCGCAGCAATTTCTCGCCGCCTTCTCCCAGGGTCACGCACACCTCTCCCAGCGTGTCGCCCCGTTTTACCGGAGCCGCCACGCCGGGCTGCGCCCAAATGCTATAGGTCATTATACCACGTTCTTCCTCGCGCAAGGGAACTTTTATTTCCTGCGCGGTGCGGGCGGTCACATAGGTGCTCGTACCGCCTTCTACCCCTAAGAAGCACACCTCCTGATCCGCTTCCATCACGGATACCATTGCATAGCGCGCGAAGCAATCGTCCATCAGCGCCACGCTGTCCTCGAACATGGGGCCGCAGTTGAGCACCACGCTGATGAGCTGCATCTCGCCCTGCGTCTTCGCGCCCACCAGACACCTGCCCGCTTTTTTGGTATAGCCCGTTTTTACTCCGTCGGCACCGTACTGGGTAAGCAGCTTGTTTTTGTTGACCACCACGCGATCCCAGGGGTGCCCCTCCCAGGGGATGGTATAGCGCTGGGTGGAAACGATCTGCGCAAAGGTTTCGTTGCTCATGGCTTGGGCGGTGATCAGCGCAAGGTCGTAGGCGGTGGTCACATGGCCGTCGGCATCCAACCCGTTGGGGGTCACGAAGTGCGTATCCACCGCCCCCAGCTCGGCCGCGCGCTGGTTCATCAACTCCACAAACTCCTCCACACTGCCCGCCACATGCTCCGCGATGGCCACTGCTGCGTCGTTGCCCGAGCGCAGCATCAGCCCATAGAGCAGATCGCGCAGCGTCAGCTTTTCTCCCGTTTCCAGATAAAGCGAGGATCCCTCTACACCCGAAGCCCGCGCCGATACGGTGACGATTTCGTCAAGATCGGCATTTTCCAGCGCCACCAAGGCGGTCATGACCTTGGTGGTGCTGGCCATGGGGCGCTTTTCACGGGCGTTTTTTTCGTAGAGCACACGCCGGGTGCTCTGCTCCATCACCACGGCACCGGAGGCGGAGGTATCCGCCGCATACGCCGCCGGGGCAAAGAGAAGGGCGGCGCAAAGCGCCGCCGCCATCCACAAAGCGCCCTTACGCCTGACCCTGGGCATTTTGTTTCTCATCCTGGTCAAAAAGCTTTTTGACCTCCTCCATCAGTTTGGGGAGCCGCTCCAGAATGCGCTCGGGAGAGGAGCTGTACTGCACGGGCAGCAATTTGACGTCTCCCTGATGGATCACCAAAAAGGCCATGGGGTTCAGGGAAACGCCCGCGCCCCCGCCCCCGGCAAAAGGATGATCGGCAGGCGTCTGCTGGGGATGATCCGGCTCGGCGGTGCCGTATTCACCGCCCCCGGCCACAAAACCGAAGGATACTTTTGAGATGGGGATGATCAGCGTTCCATCGCCCATAACCACCGTATCCCCCACGATGGTGTTGACGTCCACCATGTCCTTGATGGATGTCATGGTCGTGTCCATGATGTTCTCGATAGGATGCGTGCCCATTGAAAGGCCTCCTTTGCAAGCTTGAAAGTTTCGATGATAATATGGCGCAGTTTCAGCGAAACTATGCAGGAAAAGGTGAGCCAGAACCGATCCTGACCAAAGCACGGCTGCACCGACACCGCCTCCAGCCGTCGGGGATCATCCATGTGCTGCGCCAGCGCTCCCAGCGTCACCGTGAGCGATCCGCACACCACCGCCGTAGCGCCTGCGTCGTCCGCCAAGCCGATCTCCGCCGCAGCGCAAATGTCGCTGACGCGGCAGCGCGCGTACAGGCGACACGCCGCCCGAATTCCCGCGGGAATCAATTTGCGCGCCAGCAGCTCGGCCTTTTTTTGCCAGGGACGGGGCCTTTTCTTTTTCTCTACCCCCTTTTTCCCCAGCCTTACCGGGATCCCACACACCTCCAGCGCCATTTTTTTGCGCGCCTGCTCATCCAGCGTAAACGCCCCCAGACGCAGCACGCCCAGGCTCACCCTCAAGCGGAAAAAAATGGGCTTTGTGCGCAGATCCACCTGCAAATACAGCGCCGCACCGAAAAACAGCCACACTCTGAACAGCAAAAAGGCCGCCAGAAATGCATAGAACATCCTTCGCACCTCCCTGCGCACAAAAAAGCATCGCCGTGCCTGCCGTTTTTGGTTATAATAAAGATTATTTTTTAACCATCGAGGAGACTGATCCATGGAACGACACAACGCCGCCGCCATCACCGCCCTGCTGGATGAATGGTCCATTGCCTACCAAAGCATTGAGCATCCTGCCGTGGGCACCATGGAGGATTGCCTGGCCATTGACAAGGAGCTGAATGCGCCGGTATGCAAAAATTTGTTTTTGCAGAACCGGCAGGGCACCCGTTATTATCTGCTGCTGACCGACGGCAAAAAGCAATTTCACACCGCGCAGGTATCCAAGGCGTTGGGCGTATCCCGCCTGAGCTTTGGCACGGCGGATGCCCTGGAGCGTCTGCTGGGCGTTTCGCCCGGCGCCGTCTCGCCGCTGGGTCTGGTGTTTGACACGGAAAACGAGGTGACGCTCCTGATAGACAGCGTCTTTCGCGGCTGCCCGGCGCTGGTGTTCCATCCCTGCGTCAACACGTCCAGCCTGCGCCTGAGCGGTTCGGATTTTTTCAGCCGCTTTTTGCCCGCGGCAGGTCACACGCCCGTTTGGCTGGATCTTCCGGCAGATCAGTGAAGATACCGCTCCACCTCTGCCAGAGTCAAGTCCTGATGCACCATCAGGTTGATGCCGTTGGCCACCACGCGCGCCGAATCCTCCACCAGCTGATCGATCTCCTTTGGGGTGACCATCATTTCCAGCGCCGAACCGCGCAGCACCCCGTTGACCGTCTCTTCGATGGCCGTTTCTTCCACGCCGCCCAGGCGGCTCATTACATCTCGGGCAATGGTGCCGGCGTAAACCACCATGGGCACCCCCACGGACAGCACCGGGATCCCCAGCGTTTCCCGGCTTAACGTCATGCGGTGGTTGCCCACACCGCTGCCCGGGCTGATGCCCGCGTCGCACAGCTGCACGGTGATGCCCAGCCTGGCGGTATCCCGCGCGGCCAGCGCGTCCACCGCGATCAGCAGGTCGGGCTTCACCCGCTGCACCACGCCCCGGATCACTTCGGCGGTCTCGATGCCGGTAACGCCCAGCACGCCCGGCGCCAGCGCGCACAGGGCGCACAGTCTCTCGTCCACTTCTTCGGGAACGGTCTCCAGCAGATGCCGGGTCACCAGCAGGCCGCCCACCACCCGCGGCCCCAGCGAATCCGGCGTGATGTCCCAGTTGCCCAGGCCGATCACCAGCACCGTCATGTCCTTTTTCATGTCGCCCAGCAGGTTTCTTCCCTCCTGCGCAATGCAGCGGCTGACCCGCTCCTCCAGCGCCGGATCGCGCTCCCGCATGGCGGAAACCTCCAGTGTCACATAAGTGCCCAAAGGCTTCCCCAACAGCCGCGCACCCTCTTCCTCGCTCACGGTTACCCGGCAGATGGTAATGTCCCGGTCGTCTCCGATTGTCTCCATTTTTACGCCGGGAAGGCTTTGCTCGCCGTGGGCGTCGTGCGCCTCCATGGCCAGGTCTGTACGGATATTCATCCTGTCACCCTCTTTCAAGATTAACATTCCCGATACAAATATCTTTCATACAAGCCGGGTGCACGGTTTTGATTTAGCAGGAAATGTGCTATAATTAATGCAAGTACATCTATGCCTGCGGCCATGGTCATGGGCAATTTCACACTACAGGAGTATGCCAACTGATGAATCCGTTTAAAAAAGATCCGTTTTCCAAAGGCCCCGTGCGGGTGCCTCCGAAATCGTCTTTTGTTCAGCGTCGGCCGGGCTTTCAGCCTGTGGAAGCCGCGCTGCGCAAGGTGCACCCGCTGGTTTGGGTCGCCGGCGCGACGGCGGTTCTCCTTGCGGTGCTGATCATCGTAATTGTAAAGCTGTCCGCGCCCAGCGCCGGTTCTCCGCAAATCTCCCAGAGCGCTGCCCCCCAGCAAAGCGCCGCGGCCGAGCCGCAGCAAAGCGGCGAACGCGCCGCCCGGCTGGCAGCGCCTTCTTTGGCCGCGCCTGTCGCCGCCGCCCGCTACATCGGCTTTGGCGCGCAGGACTTCAACTTTGCCGAGAAGCAGATCAACCAACCCTCCATCTACGACACCGAGATCGTATTTTCGGCCGGCACCGGCTCCCTGTCCGGTCCCGTGCTTAACAAGCTGTACTACTATAACCTGGACACCGCCGAGGAAAAGCTGCTCAGCACAAGCAACCTTTACCAGGGCGAATATTACGAAACGCTGATCAGCCCCGATTGGATCGTGTGGCTGGAAACCGATCACGGCAAGAACAACAAAATTTACACCATGAAGCGGGCGACCGGCGCGGTGAGCATGATCAAAAACTGCAGCAACGGCAAGCCCAAGCTGCGTTTATACGACGGCATTTTGATCTGGATGGAGCAGGTGGACGATTCTCTGGATGAATTGTACATGATCGATCTGGAAACGCAGGAGAACCTGTCCCTGTTTGAAATCAAGGATGTATCTACTTACGGGGTATCCGCCCCGTGCATTTATCAGGACACCATCGTGTGGTCCGGGCCGGACACGACCCAAACCGACGAGGACAAAACCGCAAACGGCGAAAAAAGCTCGGTTTACTGGGTGGCGCTGGGCGAAGACACCTACACCGGCGATACCCTGAACTCTCACACCTATTCCCCCGGCACTTATGTGCACGAGCCCCTCTATAACGGGGAATATTTTGTATGGATCGACGGCAACAAATCCCCCAATGCCAAGCTGTACATCGGCAAGGACGGGGAAGCGCCCACCGTCATTGACCAGGGCGTCACCACCTACAGCATCGGCAACGGCATCGTCGTCTACGGCAAGGATCAGGGCGTGTGGTGCTACGTCATCAGCACAGGTGAAATCTGCCGGCTGACCCACGAAGGCGAAAAAGGAATGCTCCCGCTGGTGCACAACCGCACCGTTGTATGGTATAATTTGTCGTCTGATTCCAAGAAGGACACGCTGCGCTATAAAGTGCTGACAGAAGAGGAGATACACCCTTAAGTGGCTGGAAAAACGAGCACCGTTTATCAATGCGCCCAATGCGGCTATGAATCCCGCAAGTGGCTGGGGAAATGCCCCGAGTGCGACCAGTGGAACACCTTGCAGGAGGTGACGGTGCGCGAGGCACCGGCGGCAAAAAAGACCTCCGCTCCCCCTGCGCTTGGTGCCGACCCCATATCGCTGCGGGATGTGCCCATGGAAGACTTTGGCCGCGTGTCCACCCGCATTGGCGAGCTGGATCGCGTGCTGGGCGGCGGCATTGTGCAAGGCTCGCTCATCCTGATCGGCGGCGACCCGGGGATCGGCAAATCCACCCTGCTGCTGCAGGCCGCAAACAGCCTGGCGGAGAGCGGCTATCGCGTGCTTTATGTCACCGGTGAGGAATCCACCCGGCAGGTGGCGCTGCGCGCCGGTCGGTTGGGCGCGTCGTCGGCACAGCTTTTTTTGCTGGCGGATACGTGTGTTGAGCAAATTTTGCACCAAGCGGAAGTTTCCCATCCGGATTTTCTGGTGGTGGACTCCATCCAGACCATGTACCGCGAGGACGTTTCCTCCTCATCGGGCAGCATCACGCAGGTGCGGGAGTGCGCTTCGTCCTTTATGCGTTTTGCCAAGGACTCGGGCTGCCCCGTCTTTTTGGTGGGGCACGTCACCAAGGCAGGCGCGCTGGCCGGCCCCCGTATTTTGGAGCACATGGTGGACACCGTGCTCTATTTCGAGGGGGACGAGCAGCACACCTACCGCATTTTGCGGGCGGTGAAAAACCGCTTTGGGTCTACCAACGAGATTGGTATTTTTGAAATGCGCGATACGGGCATGGCCGAGATCCCAAACCCCTCGGAGATGATGCTCATAGACCGCTCGGACGCCGCGGGATCGGCGGTGACCGCCGCCATGGAGGGCACGCGTCCCGTGCTGGTGGAATTGCAGGCGCTGGTGTGCACCACGGCCTTTGGCAATCCCCGGCGCATGGCAACGGGCATCGACTATAACCGCATGGTACTGCTGGCCGCCGTGCTGGAAAAGCGGGCGGGAATGCGCTTGAGCGATCAGGATATTTACTTAAACGTGGCAGGCGGGCTGCGCCTGAACGAGCCGGCAGCCGATCTGGCGGCGCTGGTGGCCATCGCTTCCGGCCTGCGCAACCAGCGCCTACCGCAAAGCACCGCCTTTTTAGGCGAGGTTGGGCTCTCCGGCGAGATTCGCCCCATCAGCAGGGCGGAGGCACGCCTGCAGGAGTGCTATAAGGCGGGCTTTTCCACGGTGCTTTTGCCCCGCCGCAACTTAAAAGGCATTAAGATCCCCGATGGGCTGGATGCCGTGGGCATTGCAAACGTAGGCGACGCACTAAAGCTGATGCTGTAGCTAAAAAAACAGAAAACGGAGTTATGATTATGCCATTATTTTATTCAACCTTTGTTCCCGGGCTGGAAGAGCCCACCCAGCGCCTGTTTCAGTGGGATATGCCCGGCTGCAGCATCGAAAAAGTTCTTTCCGGCGCGGTGCAGTATCGCCGCAAGGGCGCGCTCAAGGCGCCGCCCTCCTGGCTGAACAACACCTTTCTTTCGCTGACCACCTTTGCCCGGCTGGATAAAAATCCCCTGCAGGAGATGGTGCGCATTGCCGACACGCGCGGCATTGACGCCGACACCCTGACCGATTACCTGCCCCCCGAGGCGACCACCTTTCGTGCGCTCTTTATGGAAAACGGCGCGGTGGCGCATGTGGGACCCAAAACACTGGAACGCGCCGAAACCATGCTCACCATATTTTCCGGGCTTACGGTGGACCGGGCACACCCCGACGTGGAATTTTGGTTTATCTATCGCCCCGAAGGCTGCGGCTTCCTTTTGCTGCGCCTCACCGGTCATACCCGCGGAAAGAACCCCGAGCCCGGGGAAGTTCGCGCGGATATTGCCTCCTATTTGTGCAGGCTGTGCGATCCGCTGCCCGGCATGACCCTGCTGGTTCCTTCTGCCGGGCACGGTGCCATCCCCTCCGCCGCGTTGGAATACCCCTTTGAAAAAATCGTTGTCTGCGAAAACGCCCCGCGCGCGGTGCAGGAGCTGAACGCGCGCTTCGCCGCCTGCCCGCAGGTGTCTCCTCTGTTGTGCGCCGCTCCGGCGCTGCCCGGGTTGCCCGGCGGGGCTGCCGACCGCATGATCGCCTTTCTCCAGCCGGAAGAAGCGGGCAAAGCGGAAATTTCCGCCTATTATCTGGAATTTCTCGCTTCCGCTCGCCGCTGCCTGAAAAAAGGCGGCCGTCTGGTTATGCTGTGCCCGGACACAAAGGAAGCGCTGAGCGCCGTGCGCAGCACCCTTACACTGGCCGATTTTTATGAGGTTGTCACAGCAGGCCGCAAGCTGGCCTTGGTCGTCTGCGAAAAATGATCTCCCTCCCGCAGGAATGCGGGTCTTTCTTTTGGCATTATTTTATTTATTATATTAACGGGAGGTATTTATGCACAAATTGCTTCGCGTCCTATTCCCGCTCATTGGGGTTTCCCTGGGCGTGGCGCTGGCGGCGCTGGCGGTGGAATGCCTGCAGCTGGTGGGAATTCCGCTGGTGGGTGCTCAGATCTGGATCACCATCAGTCTCTACAGCGTGCTGAGCATCCTCGGTCTTATTTTAGGGCTGGTCTATTCCACTGCACTCATCAAGCTTTATGAAAAGGGAGAAGCCGCGGTGCGGGGCGTCCCGGTGGCAGACTTTCTCTCCGGCACGCTGGGCTTGGCCATTGGGTTGTTTATCGCGTTTTTGCTCTCCCGCCTGCTGGAAATGATCCGCTTCGGGTGGCTGAGCGTGACGCTTTCCGTGCTGTGCTATCTTTTGCTGGGCTATTTTTTCATGCATTATTTCAGCACGCGCCGCCGAGAGGTCGTGCAATATTTTACCAGGCGCGCCTCCAAGGAAGCCCCTCTCCCATCGTCTTCCAAGGATGCGTCTCCCATAAAGCTGCTGGACACCAGCGTCATCATTGACGGGCGGATCTACGACATCTGCAAAACAGGGTTTTTGGAAGGGCGGCTGGTCGTGCCCAATTTTGTGCTCAACGAGCTGCGCACCATTGCCGACGCCGACGACTCGCTCAAACGCTCTCGCGGCCGCCGGGGGTTGGATATTTTGGCACGGCTGCAAAACGAGCTTTCCCTGCCGGTAGAGGTGGATGATCAGGACTTTGACGACCTTTCCGACGTGGATGAAAAACTGCTTCGGCTGGCGGCGCAGCTTTCCGGAGTGATCCTGACCAACGATTTCAACCTCAATAAAGTTGCTCGGGTGCGAAACATTCCCGTGCTCAACATCAACGACCTGGCCAACGCGGTAAAGCCGGTTGTGCTGCCCGGGGAGCCCATGACCGTGCGCATCATCAAGGCCGGAAAGGAAGCCTCCCAGGGGGTGGCCTATTTGACCGACGGCACCATGGTGGTGGTGGAACACGCCGCCCACCTGATCGGCGAAGAGCGGCAGATCATCGTCACCAGCGCCTTGCAGACCTCTGCCGGGCGCATGATCTTCGGCAAGCTGTCATAAAGGCTTTTGCTTTACCCCTCTCCGCGCATGGTTTAAGCATAAAAAAGGCGACTGATCTTTTCAGTCGCCTTTTCTTGATGCTCCCCTATCTGCGCTGGTCTTCCCGCATGGCGCGCGCGGCATCGCGGCGCGCATCGCGCTCGGCAGCCGAGGCACGCTTGTCATACAGCTTTTTTCCGCGGGCAAGCCCCAGTTCCAGCTTGACCAGGCTCCCTTTTAAATAAAGCCGCAGCGGGATCAAGGTGTATCCCTTTTGCTGGGTCAGGCCGATCAGTTTGGTGATCTCCCGCTTATGCATGAGCAGCTTTCGGCTGCGCAACGGATCCCGGTTAAAGACATTGCCCTTTTCATAGGGGCTGATGTGCATGCTCTGCACCCATACCTCTGCGCCTTTTATCTCGGCATAGGCATCGCCCAGGTTGGCCTTGCCCATGCGCAGAGACTTTACCTCGGTGCCGCAAAGCTCCAACCCGGTTTCATAGGTTTCCTCAATAAAATATTCATGGCGCGCGCGGCGGTTATAAACCAATGTTTTTTCGCGTTCCTTCTCGGGCATATTATTCCTTCTCTTTCTTGGGCTGGCTCATGTCATCCAAAAAACGCCCAGCCAGCAGCTTGTCGCTCATCGCACTGCTCAGCGTCTGCATAAGGTATAAAAAAGCGTAGCTGTCGGGGTCATCCATTCCCTTTTGATGTAGCTTCCGCTCCACGCGCTCGCTGCGCCGCCTCAGCTGCTCCCGGTAATCCTCACGTTCCTCGTCCAGCAGCTCCAGATAGGCATCGTACAGCTCGCGTGCACCTTCGCTGCGATCCGCCATTTCCATCATGCTTTTGATGTCCTGCATGGTCATGGTCTGCTTGAGAATAAAGATATACACCAGCTTGATGATATGCTCCCGGTTGTATTTTTTGTTGGCCGGGCGGGGCAGCGTGCCCTCCTTGGTGTAGTTGTTGATCATCGTCTTGGTAAAGATCTTTTCCTCCGTGCTGCGGCACGAATCCTGCAGCATGTCGTCGAAAAAGGAGGTTACCTGCTCCATATAAAGATCGATCTTGGGAATATCCACCGGATCTATCAGCGCGGGTGCCACGGCCTGCTCGATCAGCCCCGCCATGCGCTCCTCCACCTGCTTCAGATCCTGCCCCGCGCGAGGCGCTTCATTTGTCTGTTTCATGACATCCTCCGAAGCACATTATATAGTATGAAAAACCGCATTGCAATCTTTCACCTGAGTTTCATATTTCACACATGCGCCGGGGACTTTCCTGTGTTATGCTTGGGAATACTAAGGAAAAGGGAAGTGAGCGCCGTGGCTGAAACAAAAATTGCCCTGTTTACCGACTCGGGCTGCGATATTGACGACAATGAACTGCGGGAGCGGGAGATCGGAATGATCCCCCTGCGCCTGCACTACTCCAACGGAGACTTTCGAGACCGGGCAGAAATCACAGCACGGGACGTTTATTCCCGGCTGCCGCAGGAGATTCCCAGAACCTCCCTGCCCGATGCAGGCGACATTACCAAGCTGTTCGATCAATATAAGGAGCAAGGCATTACCGACGTGCTTTATGTTTCCATCTCGGGCAATCTTTCGGGCACAAAGAACTTTGTGCGGCTGCTGGCCGATGACTACCCCGAACTGCACGTGCACATTTACGACACCTGCGCCCTTTCCTACGAACAGGGCTTTTTGGTGTTGGCCGCCGATGACGACCGCAAGAACGGTCTGCCCATCGGGACGATCCTAAATCACCTTGGCCATATGCGGGAAAACATGTTGGGCTTGTTCGTTGTGCGCACGCTGGAATATCTCAAAAAGGGCGGCCGCATCGGCCGTGTGGAGGGCACCTTGGGCACGCTGCTGGACATCAAGCCCGTCATCGGCTGCGACGCCAGCGGCACCTATTACAGCCTGCACAGAACCCGCGGCTTTCAGCGGGCGCTGCGGCGCATGATCGACACCGCAGTGGAAAAGTTCAAAGGCAAAAGCGTACGCCTGGCGGTGGTTCATGGCGACGTGGCACAAGAGGCCGCTTCCCTGGCGCAGGAGCTGAAATCCCTTTTGTGCGTGCGCGATGTTGTCATCGCGCCGGTCAGCCCGGTGCTGGGCGCGCATTCGGGCCCGGGGCTGCTGGGAATCATCGCCTACGAAACCCCCTGACACCCGGCCGCGTAAAACAGCCAATCCGCTTCTTTTTCCATCGTCGGCAGGGCATCCAACGCCGCCACCTGATCGGCATACATGCCAAAAACCGCCGATCCGCTGCCCGTCATCTGCGCGTAAAGCGCGCCGGTCTCATAGAGCTTATCCAGCAACCGGCGAATGCCGGGCTCCAGCGTGAACGCCGCCGGTGCCAGCGCGTTGCCGCCCGAAGCGCGCAGCGCGTCCCAGTCGCCTTCGTCCAGCGCCCGGCAAAACGCTTCCATATCCAACCGCGGCGGTTTCTCCTCCAGCGCATCGTAGGTCTGATAGACCGCCTGGGTGGACAAGCCGCCCTTCTTTTTTGCGCAGACAAAGTAAAGCGGCACTCCGCCGCGCAAAGAGGTGAGCTTCTCGCCGATGCCCCGAGCCCGGGCAAGCCCCCCGCGCAGCGCGAAGGGTACGTCCGCTCCCAGCGTCAAGCCGATGTCCTCCAGCTCCTCCATGCTCAGGCGCAATTTCCACAGCTGATTTAGCCCCAGCAGCACCGCCGCGGCATCGGCACTTCCGCCGCCCATGCCCGCCTGCGTGGGAATGTCTTTTTTCAGCCCTATCTCACAGCCAAAATCCACACCCGTATATTGCTGCAAACGCAGCGCCGCCCTCACCACAATGTTGTCCAGCCCTTTGGGAACCGAGTCGTCGCAGGTCAGGCCTATGCCGCGCTGCGTGCGCCGCAGTGTCAGCGTGTCATACAGCGCAATATTCTGCATGACCATATCCAGAAGATGATACCCCTTTTGATCCACTCCAACCACGTCCAGCGCCAGGTTCAGCTTAGCCGGCGCACGCAGTGTGATCTCCTGCATAGATACTCCTTTTGCGGCAAATCCGCTCTTTTTATCACGTTTGCGTATATTTTATCCCGGAAAATGTTTTTTGTCTATGGAGAGGCTTGCGCAAAAACGTTATTCTCGTCACTTCTCCTCTTCTCCTGCAAAATGGCGATAAAAAAGCGCCGACCGAAGCAAATCCGTGAAGTAGTAAAAAGATGGTAGACACGAAAGTGCCTACCATCTTTTTGTGCTAATATACGGAAAAGGAGTGTGAAATCATGTCGCGTAAGTACACAATACGGAGCAAAGAAGAAAAGCTGGCAAT
>JAQUVY010000142.1 GCA_028693155.1 Eubacteriales bacterium | reverse complement strand
GATGCCACCGCTGCGCTGGAGGCTCCCTCGGTGGGCGGGCGGCGCCTGCGCATTTATTACGCCACGCAGACCGGCCAACACCCCCCTGAGATCCTTCTTTTCGTGAACGACGGCGACCTGATGAAGGAATCGTACCGACGTTATTTGGAGAATCACCTGCGCAAGACCTTTGACTTTTCCGGCACGCCTCTGCTGCTGTCCTGCCGGAACCGAAAGGAGAAGGAGTAGTCATGCGTCCGGTCGATATTCTGATCCTGCTGGCCTTTACCGCGGGCGGATATTTTTTGGGAGGCGTATCGCCTTCGGTGGCCATCAGCCGCCGCATCGGCGGGTTTGACGTGCGGGAGGTGGGCAGCGGCAACGCAGGTTCCACCAACATTCTGCGCTCCATGGGCTGGGGCTTCGGCCTGCTGAACCTCTTTCTGGATGCGCTCAAAGGCGCCATCCCCGTGCTGATCGCCCGCCTGGTGCTGCCCGAAGGGCTGTGCCGGGAGCTGGCCATGGCTCTTGCGGGGCTGGCCGTCATCGTGGGGCACAATTTTTCTCCGTATATGAAGTTTAAGGGCGGAAAAGGCGTGGCGACCTCGCTGGGCGTGATCACTGCCATTGTGCCCTGGCTGGGCGCGGCGGGTCTGGGCGTCGCGGTGCTGTGCGTGCTGCTTACCGGGTATGTTTCGGTGGGCTCGCTGGTGGGGACGCTGGCGGTCACGGTTGCGTGCTGGGCGATGCCGTCCATCCCCTTGAGCACGGATGTGATGTGCCTGTGCGCGCTGGCCCTGATGGCATGGATGCACCGGGACAACATCAAGCGCCTGTGCAAGGGGGAGGAAAGAAAGCTTTCCGCGGGCAGGCGCAGGAAAAAGGGCGAGACGGCGCAGCCGCCGGCTGACAGCTCGGAAAAATAGCGAAAAAACATGCCATGAGCGGTTTGTGCTCATGGCATTTGTTTTTTTGCAGAATTTTTTTTGCGCGGAGAAGTCTTTTTTGCTATAATATAGCACTAGCCGGCATGGATCGCCAGCCGGACTGCCTGTATCATTCTTTTTATATCGTCAGACATCGCCTGGGGCGAGCCTGAACGGAGGTGTTTTTTTCGTGAAGCAAAAGATCCCTACCCGGAAACTCGTGCTCACCGCTTTGATGGTGGGTTTCATCCTCCTCCTGACCTATACGCCGTTGGGGTATTTATCCATTCCCCCGCTGGCAGCCACCACCATCCATATCCCGGTGATCATCGGGGCGGCGGTGCTGGGGCCGGTCTACGGCGCATTTTTGGGCTTGATGTTCGGCCTGAGCAGCCTGATTCGCGCGCTGACCCAGCCGGATGCCTTCAACGTGATGTTTTTGAACCCGTTGATCTCGGTGCTGCCCCGCGTTTTGTGCGGCTTTGTGGCAGGCACGGTGTTTCGCGTTCTGGCAAAGCGCGGGCATGATCTGTGGGGTGCGGGGCTGTGCGCCGCCGCCGGTACGCTCACCAATACGGTGGGGGTGCTGGGAATGCTGCTGATCATCAATCCCGCTTCGCTCCTTACCGGCAGCGAGATCTCGGCAAAGCTCATCACCGCCGCGCTGGGCGGCGTGATCATCACCAACACGGTGCCGGAAATGCTGATGGCGGTGCTGGTGACGCTGGGCGTTTATCGCGCCGGGCGGAGCTATTTTAAAAGAAACCTGACCTGACCGGCCGGGGCATTTTTATAAGGAGACTGTTATGCTGCTGACCTTTGATGTGGGCAATACCAATATCAAAACCGGCGTGTTTGACGGCGATGAGATGATCGCGTATGTGCGCTTTTCTACCGACCTGAAAAAGACGTCCGACGAATACGGCCTGATGCTGATGGAGTTTTTGCGCTTTAAGTGCATCGACCTGCACAGCATTGAGGCGGTGTGCGCGTCCTCGGTGGTGCCGTCCATCAACTTTACCATTGAGCATATGTGCCGCACCTACTTCAACTTTGATCCCATGTGGGTGGGCCCGGGCGTGCGCACGGGCATCAACATTCGCTACGACAACCCCAAAGAGGTGGGTACCGACCGCATTTGCTCGTCGGTGGCCGCTCAGGAGATGTACGGCGGCCCGGCCATCGTCATTGACTTCGGCACCGCCACCACCTTCAACGCCATTTCGGGAGAGGGGGAGTTTTTGGGCGGCGCCATCATGCCGGGCATTAAGCTGTCCACCGAGGCGCTGGTGCAGTACGCCGCCAAGCTGCCGCGCATTGAGCTGGTCATGCCCCCCACCGTCATCAACCGCAACACCGTGGGCAACATGCAGGCCGGCATCGTGTACGGATATGTCGGCTCGGTGGATCACATCATCCGCCACATGCGCCGCGAGCTGGGGGGCAAGGCCAAGGTCATCGCCACAGGCGGCATGTCCACCCTGATCGCTCCTTCCTCCGAAACCATTGACGTGCTCAACGGACAGCTGACGCTGGAAGGGCTGCGCATCATCTATCAACGCAATAAGGAAAGCAAGTGATATGAAACAGGTCAACGTTATATTTTTGGGCTGCGGAAACATCGGGGGCGGTGTGTTTCGCCTGCTGCAGATGAACGCCGCGGGCATTGCCCATCGCGAGGGAATGCAGTTCAACATCGTAGGTGCGCTGGTGCGCAGCGTGAACAAGCCCCGCCCGGAGGGTTTCCCCACGCAGTGCCTGACCACCAGCTTTGACGAGCTGCTGGCCAAGCCTGACGTGCAGCTGGCGGCGGAGTTTTTGGGCGGCGTTGAGCCGGCCAGCACCTATATGGAGACGCTGCTGCGCAGAGGCGTCAGCGTGGTGACCGCCAACAAGGAAGCCATCGCCCACAACTGGCCCCGGCTGGAGGCAGCTGCCCGCGCCGGCGGTGCGGGGCTGTATTTTGAGGCCAGCGTCTGCGGCGGCATCCCGGTCATCAAGTCTCTGTACAGCTCCTTGCAGGCCAACGACATTCAGCAGGTGAAGGGCATCATCAACGGCACCACCAACTACATGCTCTGCCGCATGAGCCAGGGACATTTGGATTACAGCCAAGCGCTTGAAGAAGCGCAGGCCAAGGGCTATGCCGAACCCGACCCCACCAACGACGTGGGCGGCGGCGACGCGGCCTGCAAGCTTTCCATCCTCTCCAGCATTGCGTTTCACACCAAGGTGCCGCTGGAGGACATCTTCCGGGAAGGCATTACCGGCATTACGCCGCAGGACATTGAGACCGGCCGCGAGCTGGGCTATGACATCAAGATGCTGGCCATCGGAAAAAAGCATGAGGATCGGGTGGAGGCGCGGGTACACCCCACCTTTCTCCCGCTGGATCACCCGCTGACCGCGGTGAAGGATTCCTACAACGCAGTTTACGTTACAGGGAACGCGGTGGGCAACCTGATGTACTACGGAAAAGGCGCGGGCGACCTGCCTACGGCCTCGGCCATGGTGTCAGATATGGTGACCGCCGCCCGCACCGCGCACCACCGGTACAATACCTTCGCCAACACCGAAGGCGCACCGGCGGAAATGCCCATTGCTCAGGACTGGACCACGCGGTTTTATCTGCGCATGACCGCGCTGGACATGCCGGGCGTGCTGGCGGCGATGGCCGGTGTGCTGGCGCACCACGGCATCAGCATTGCCACCTGCAGTCAGAAGGGCTACGGCCACGAGCAGGTGCCCATCGTGCTCATCACCCACCCCACCTGGGAGAGCGCCATGCGGCAGGCCGTGTGCGAGCTGGCGCAGCTGCCCCAGATCAAGCAGGTAGACGCGTTGATTCGCGTGGAAGAATAAGAAAATAAACGTTTTGCAGGAGGGACTTACTGTGTTTCAACAAGCCGAGGGTCGTAAAGTCGAGATTCGGGAACATATGCGCGACGGCGCAGGCCAGGTTACCATGCTTCATTGCCTGACGGGCGAACAGCTGCCGGCGAAATGCCGCCTGATGGCGCAGATCACCCTGCAGCCCGGCTGCGGCATCGGGTATCATGTGCACACGGGGGAGACCGAGATCTTCAGTTTCCTTCAGGGCGAGGCACAGGTGGACGACAACGGCACAAAGCGGATCTGCCGCGCCGGGGACGTGTTGGCCACCCCCAACGGCTGCGGCCACGCGGTGCATAACGCCGGCGAGGTGCCGGTGGTCATGACGGCCGTCATCATCAAGGACTGAGCGCACAGTGCGTTTTGGGGCCCCAACAGGGGGCCCTTCTTTTTTTTACCGTGCGATACACATTGGGCAAGTAAATCAGCAAAAAAGAGGATGTTGTTCGGTGAACAGCATCCTCTTTTCAAAACCTTCGTTAGGCAACCTTATTATTTGTGGCGTTAGCCCAGAAATTATGACGTGTCTGGACGGCTCGGATGCCTGGCGAATTTCGGCATGCGGCCTTTCGCAGGAGGTTCTCTCCCCATATTTGCGGATCAACGTCTGTTCGGTGATTTTGCCGATCTTGGCATGGCCGCCGGGCATTCCTGCCGAGATCCTTTTGAACCAGAAGGGCGTGGACGC
>JAQUVY010000033.1 GCA_028693155.1 Eubacteriales bacterium | reverse complement strand
CGGCGGCAATGCCGCAGGTGGCCATGCCCACTACGATGCGCTTCCCGTTGTTTTCTTTGCGCAGGCTTACGTTGTCCTGTGCGCGTTTACGGATCTCTGCGAGCTCCTGTAAGCTTTTCATGCTTCCACCTCCATGATATAAGGCATTGATACCTTCTTTGATGTAACCCATGAGCCACGGCCCCACCTCGGGCGTATCCAGCGGCACGCCGTCCAACACCTGGCGAATCTGGGCGCCGTCCACTTCAAAACTGCGGCCGTCTACCGTATGCCGGTAGGTAAACACGATATCGGGATTGGCGCTCATGAGCATGTGCAGCGTCCCCGCGATATCGCCCAACGGGGGTCGGTCGATATGGCTCAGGCCATACACCGCCTCCACCGCCGTTCCTTTGCCCACTGTGGATGTAATGTCGAAACTGCCTGCGCAGGCCAGCGCCCCCGCCATAAACAGCGGAATGCCCAGCCCCACCTTGCGCGTGGTGCGTGAGGTGGTGAACGGATCCTTCACGCGCTTGAGCGTTTGCTCATCCATCCCCTTGCCATCGTCGGTGATGCGGATACGCATGATGTCCTTTGCCGTATCCTCCTCCACCGTGATTCCGATGTGCAAAGCACCGGCGGTAACGGAATTTTCCACAATATCCAGAATGTGCAGCGAAATTTCTTTCACAGCCGATCAGGCTCCTCTGTATTTGTCCAGAATGCCCTTTACCACATCGGGGGTCAGGCGGCCGTAAACGTCGTCGTTGATCATCATGACCGGCGCCAGGCCGCAGCAGCCCAGGCAGCGGGTGGCCAGCAGCGTGAACTTGCCGTCGGCAGTGGTCTTGCCCGGCGCTACGCCCAGCTCCTCCTGCACGCGGTCGAACACCTTGCTGGCGCCCTTCACATAGCAGGCGGTGCCCAGGCAGATGGAAACGGTGTTATCGCCCTTGGGCTCCAGCACAAACTGGGAATAGAACGTGGCCACGCCGTACACATCGGTCAGCGGCACGTTCAGGCCATCTGCGATGGCGCTCTGCACTTCCAGAGGCAGGTAGCCGAAGATTTCCTGCGCATGCTGCATCACCGGCATCAGCGGCCCCTTCTTATCTTTGTACTGGGCGATGAGCTCATCCAGCTTCTGGAATTTCTCTTTTTCGAGAACTTTATCCATGAGAGTTCCTCCTTATGATATAGCTAGCTCTTGTGAATATATTAACACAGCTTGATGAATTATAGCATATTACGGTGCGAATTGCACTAGTGAATTCGCCAAATTTCACGATAAACCGCGTGGAAAAGCCCTTGCCGGCGCGATCGATAAAAAAAGCCGCCCGAGGATTTTCTCCCCGGGCAGGCGGGCAAGGTTCATTCGGGCAGTACGAAGATCTCCTCCAGCTGGGTCAGCGCGTCGCCGTCCAGCGCAAGCCGGACGATATACGGGAATACCCCCTTGACCCGCCGAAAGTCGGCGTAGCCGTACCCGGGACGAAAATGGCGGATGACCGTGCTCAAAGCGGTGCCGTGGCTGCCAATGACGATGTTTTCGTTTTTATGGGCGCGGGCAGCCCGGAAAAGCGCCTCCACATTTCTTTTTTGCACCTCGCCCAGCGACTCCCCCTGCGCCAGTTTATACGAAAAGTCCGCCCACTGCCGCCGGGTAAACGCGTCAAAATCCTCGATCCATCCGTCCCCCACCGTACGCTCCCTGAAATCTTCTTCCAGGCGGATCTCCAGGCCGCGCTGCCGGGCAAAGGGCTCCACCGTGTCCACCGCCCGCCGATACGGGCTGGAAAACACGGCAGTGATCTCCTTATCCCACAGATATCGCGTCACCAGCTCCCGATCCCGCAGACCCTTTTGTGTCAATCCCCGCTGCCGGTCGCGGTGATCCGAGGTGTCGGGCTGGGCATGGCGCACAAAATAAACGTTTGTCATTCATCGTGTCCCGGGCGCACCCTGCCCGTCGGCGCCGAGGCTTTGCATCTTTTCAGCGCCATATCGGCAGCTTTCCTCCAGCAGCGCGTGAAGGCTCTCCATCGGGGTGTCGCCGGTGGCGGCATTGCCCAGCGTCATCATAAAACGGCCGTCCCGGCGCGCGTAAACGTCCATCAGATGCCGCACCTCCGCCCGAACCTCTTCGGGCGTTCCGTAGGGAATGGTCTGCTGCACGTCGAACCCCGCCCAGATGCAGATTTGATCCCCAAAGCGCCGGGCGATTTGTGCTTCGTCCATGGTGTGCTTTTGAATGGGATGCAGCACATCCACCCCGATCTCAATGAGATCGGGGAGAAACAGCTCGATATTCCCGCAGGTATGCAGCCAAAAATCCATGCCCAGCGCATGCGCCTGATCCACCACTTTTTTATAGTAGGGCTTAAAAAATTCCCGAAAAATGTCCAGCGAGAAAAAAGGCGCGTTTTGCGTGCCGATGTCGTCGGAGGTAAAGATGCCGTCCGCGCCCAGCTCGGCTTTGGCGCGCCGCAAAACCGCGTAGTAAAAATCTGCCAGCCTGTCAAACAGCCTGTGCACCTGCTCGGGGTAAAGGTAAAAATCCGTGAGCGCGTTTTCCATTCCCCGCAGCGACCAGAAGCGCTCGAAGAAAAAATACCACCAATGTGCCAACAGGTATTTTTCACCCTTGACTACGCCGGCCGGAACCAGCTTTTCATAGCCGGGGTCGGGAAAATGAGCCAGCACTTCTTCCAGCTCGTCCCAGTCGGCCATGGCGATGCGGGCGTCTATGCCGCCGTCCTGCTTGGCCAGCGAGTCTTTGAAGATCCACTTATACTGCGGGGCGTCCTGCGGCGCTTCGGCAACGTCGGGCATCCGCAGGGAAACGCATTGGGCATCCGAAGGATACGCCTGCAGCAGCGCCTCCGCCTGTGCGCTGCGCTCCCCAAAAACATGAGGATCACACCAGAAATGGTACAGCAGCGGAACGCGGCTGCCCGCGCCCTTTCCGTGGATCACGCTTTTCAGTTCCTCACGGGTCAACGGGGGATAAACCATCCCAGTCCTCCTCTTTGCGCTTATGTCCGCCGTGCTCAGCCGAAGCGGCTTCGCGCCTTGATCTCCTTTTTGGGGCAAAGCTCCTGGCAGCAAAAGCAGCAAATACACTTTTCCGGGTCGATGCGGGCGCGGCCGCCCTGAACGGCAATGGCTTCCACCGGGCAGGAGCGGGCGCACACGCCGCAGCCTACGCAGTTCTTGCCCACGACGGGGCGCAGCCTGATGCGCCGCTGCACGCCTTTGGGCAGCACCAGGCGGATGAAGTTTCCCATTCCGTCCTTGCGGCAGGGGCGCTCAAAGGGACGCTCCAGCGCAGCGATGCCCTCGCCGACCAGCTCGATGGCGTCTGCGTTCAGCAGCCCGCGTTGGGTGGCCAACGCGATGGAGGGCACCTGCATGGGCTGCCAGCCCATGTGAGCGATCATCACCCAATCGGCCTCATGCGGGTTGGTCGAGGCCACCAGCATCCCCAGCTCCCGGGGAAGGCCGGCCGAGGGGCCGGGGCCTTCCATGCCCACAATGCCGTCGATCACGTTGAGCGCCGGGCGCATCTGCTGGGCAATGTCCAGCACAAAATTGATAAAATCCAGCGCGATGGGGTGGGTGGCGTGATAGGCCGCCTTAAAGGTGCCGGGAATGACGCCGTAGAGGTTTTTGACCGCGCCGGTGTAGGCGGCATAGGTGTGGGTTTTGGCCTTGGCAACGTTGATGAACACATCGCAGTCCAGCATTTCCACCGAGGTTTCCATAGCAAAGCCCGTGCGGGGCAGGCGCACTGTGCGATGCCGGTGACACACCACGGTGCGCGCGCCGGCGCGGCGCGCCGCATCCTCAAACCCGCACATCTCCAAAGCCCTGCGCGCGCTGCCCTCGGAAATGTCGCCCCCGGGGCAATCGCCCACCAGCACATCTCCCCCGGCCTGCACCGCCATCTTTGCCAGCGCGTAAACCACCGCGGGATGGGTAGTTTTGGCGTCGTCAGGATGGCCGGCTCCCAGCATGTTGGGCTTGATGAACACCCGCTGCCCGGGCTTCACGAAGGCCTCCATGCCGCCCAGCGGTTTGAGCAGGTTTTCTACCGCCGCGCACACGGCTTTCTCTTCATAAGTGGTGCATACGATTTGACTAACCATCGCTTCTTCTCCAGACCCTAAAAGGGAAGCCCGGCAAAGCCGAGATAGGTGCACAGCCCGAAGAACATCACATACCCCACGCCATAGGCCAGCCTGCGCCCCATGCTCACCTCTTCACCCAGCATGCCCAGGAAGCGCGCGGCCAGAAAGCCGCCCGCCAGCCCGCCCAAATGGCCAAAGTTGTCGATGGTGCCGCTGGTGAAGCCCCAGAAAACGGAAATGCCGATATAAAGCAGCAGCTGCACGCCAAAAACAGCGTTGAACAGCTTTTTATCGAACTTGCGGATGCCCAGCATGGCACCGTAAAGCCCGAAAACCATTCCCGAGGCGCCCAGAGAGGGGTTTTGGCAAAAGGCATAGCTGGCCGCCGTGCAGGCAAGCCCGGACAAAAGCAGAATGACCGCATAGCGTCCCCGCCCGTAAAACAATTCTATATAGCGGCCCCAGATGTACAGGCCAATGCCGTTGGCCGCCAGGTGCATCAGGTTGGCGTGCAGCAAATTCGCGCTCAGCAGCCGCCACCACTGGCCATGCGTCACCAGCTCATTGATCTTCATTCCGTACAGGCTCAGCACGCCGTAGCCGGACCGGGTGATGAACAGCTTGCTGAGCAGATCCAGCACGAAGATCAGCGCCAGCACTCCCAAAAGCACGATGGTGACGATGGGCTTTTGGCGGTTCAGCCGGATGGGCTTTGTGTTTTGCTGCATGGTTTATCCTTTCCTCACGCGGCTGACAAAGCGCTCGATCCGCGTCAGCGCTTCCTTGATTTTTTCCATCGACGCGGCATAGCTGCACCGCACATGCCCCTCGCCCGAAGCGCCGAAGGCCGTACCCGGCACAACGGCCACCTTTTCCTCGCGCAGCAGCCGCTCGCAGAACTGGTCACTGCTCAAGCCGGTGGAGCGGATGCAGGGAAAGGTATAAAACGCGCCCAGCGGCTCGAAGCACTCCAATCCCATTTGGTTGAACGCCGCCACCAGATAGCGCCGGCGGCGGTTATACTCCCGGCGCATTTTTCCCACGTCGGCAAAGTTGTTTTCCAGCCCCGAACGCAAGCCCTCCAGCGCCCCGGCCTGGCTCATGATGGGGGCGCACAGCATGGTGTACTGATGAATCTTGAACATGCCGCCTAAAATGTCCTTCGGCCCGCAGGCAAAGCCCAGGCGCCAGCCGGTCATGGCAAAGCTTTTGGAAAAGCCCGACAGCACCACGGTCTTGTCCCACATGCCGGGAAGCTCGGCGATGGAGCAATGGCGCTGGGCGCCATAGGTCAGCTCGCCGTAGATCTCATCGGAAATGACCACAATCTCCTTGTCTCGCAGCAGCGCCGCCAGCCCCTCCAGCTGCTCCTTCTCCAGCACCGCTCCGGTGGGGTTGTTGGGGTAGGGCAGGATGACCGCCTTGGTGCGCGGGGTGATGAGGGGTTCCATGTCCGCCGCTTCAATGCGGAAATTCTTTTTCATATTGGTGGGAATGCCCACCGGCACGCCCCCCGAGAGGCGAATGCCCGGCGCATAGGAAACATAGGAAGGCTCGGGCAACAGCACCTCGTCGCCGGGATTGAGCACCGCGCGCAGCGCCAGGTCGATGCCCTCGCTGGCCCCCACCGTGACCAGAACTTCCTTGCGGGGGTCGTAGGTCAGGTTGAAGCGCCGGTACATATACTGGGCGATGGCCTCGCGTAGCTCCAAAGTACCCCAGTTGGAGGTGTAGTGGGTGCCGCCCTTTTCCATGCTGTAAATGGCGGCCTCGCGGATGTTCCAGGGCGTGACAAAGTCGGGCTCGCCCACGCCCAGGCTGATGGCGTCGTCCATCTCGCTGACGATGTCGAAAAACTTGCGGATCCCCGAGGGCGCCATTTTCTCCACCGTTTGGTTCAGTCGGCTCACGGGCTCACCGCCAATCTGCTGTCTCCGTTTTCGTCAAAATCCATAACCAGTCCGTTGTCCTTATATTTGCGCAGCACAAAATGGGTGGCAGTGGAGAGCACGCCTTCGATGGTGGAAAGCTTCTCGGCCACAAAAAACGCCACTTCCTTCATGCTCTTGCCCTCCACCAGCACGGTGAGGTCATACCCGCCGGACATCAGGTAAACCGACTTCACCTCGGAGAAGCCGTAAATGCGCTGGGCAATGGCGTCAAAGCCGCGATCGCGCTGGGGCGTGACGCGCACCTCGATGAGCGCCTGCACCAGATCGCCGCTGACGCGGTTCCAGTCCACCACGGCGCTGTAGGCCACGATGATCTTTTCCTTTTCCAGCTGAGAGACGCATTCGCGCACCGCTTTCTCGTCAACCCCCAGCATCACGGCCATCTCTGCGGCGGGCGTGCGGGCGTCTTTTAACAATATTTCAATGATTTCATCCTTCAGTTCCATTTTCGTTTGTCCTCCATGGCCGGGGCGCATGCGCGGCAATTCGCCGCCACGCCCGAGCGGTTTAGATTTTTTCTATTATAGCAAAGCCCCCGTCCGGTAGCAAATCCCCGCAAGAAAAATATTTGCAAAACAGGTATTGCATTTTTATGCAAGTAAACGTATAATATGCGTGTCAATAAAAATTACGGAGGTTTCCCCATGGCAAAAGAAAAAGTAATCCTTGCTTATTCCGGCGGATTGGATACATCCATCATCATTCCCTGGCTGAAAGAAAACTACGATTACGACGTCATCGCGGTGGCGGGCGACGTGGGTCAGGGCGAAGAGCTGGCTCCTTTGAACGAGAAGGCCATCAAGACCGGCGCGTCCAAGATCTATATTGAAGATCTGAAAAAAGACTTCGTGGAGGAATTCATCTTCCCCACCCTCAAGGCCGGTGCCATCTACGAGGGCAAGTACCTGCTAGGCACCTCCTTTGCCCGCCCCATCATCGCCAAGCGCTTGGTGGAGATCGCGGAAAAAGAGGGCGCGGTCGCCATCTGCCACGGCGCTACCGGCAAGGGCAACGATCAGGTGCGCTTTGAGTTCACCATTAAGGCTCTGGCACCGCAGCTGAAGATCATCGCCCCCTGGCGCATCTGGGATATCAAGTCCCGCGATGAGGAGATCGAATACGCTCAGGCTCGTGGCATCGACGTGCCCGTGACCAAGGCGCGTCCCTACAGCATGGACCGCAACCTGTGGCACCTCAGCCACGAGGGCGCCGATCTGGAGGATCCCTGGAACGAGCCGCAGGATTGGCTGTACATGATCTGCAAATCCCCCGAGCAGGCACCCGATCAGCCTGAATATGTGGAGATCGAATTTGAAGAAGGCACCCCCGTGGCGGTAAACGGCCAGAAGATGGACGGCGTTGCCCTCATTGAGGCCTTGAACGAAATCGGCGCGCGCAACGGCGTAGGCATTGCCGATATGGTGGAAAACCGGCTGGTGGGCATGAAGTCCCGCGGCGTTTACGAGACCCCGGGAGGCACCATCCTCTACGCCGCCCATGCCGATCTGGAAAGCATCTGTCTGGATCGCGACACGGCGCATTATAAGCAGCTGGTGTCCGTCAAGTTCTCCGAAATGGTTTACAACGGCCTGTGGTACACCCCGCTGCGCGAAGCACTGAGCGCGTTTGTCGACTCCACGCAGAAAACCGTGACCGGAACCGCCAAGCTGAAGCTCTACAAGGGCAACTGCATCTCCGCCGGCGTCAAGTCTCCCTATTCGCTGTACAGCGAGGACTTCGCCACCTTCGGAGAAGACGAAGTGTATAACCAAAAGGACGCCGAAGGCTTCATCAACCTCTACGGTCTGCCGCTGAAGGTTGGTGCGCTGATGAAGCAGAGCCTGGAAAAGAAGGACTGAGCTTATGAAACTTTGGGGCGGCAGATTTGAAAAAGCCACCAACCCGGCGGTGGACGATTTCCATTCGTCCATCCGCTTTGATCAGGCGCTTTACGCCCAGGACATCGCCGGCAGTATGGCGCACGCCCGGATGCTGGGCAAGCAGGGCATCCTGTGCGCCCAGGACACCGAGGCCATCCTTTCCGGTTTGGAGGGCATTCTTGCCGACATAAAGGCCGGAAACGTGGTGTTTGACACCGCCGCCGAGGACATTCACATGAACGTGGAGCAGCTGCTGACGCAGCGCATCGGCGAGGCAGGCAAGCGCCTGCACACCGGCCGCAGCCGCAACGATCAGGTCGCGCTGGACTGCCGTATGTACGCTAAGGACGCCTGCCGTCACGCCGTCTCTTCCCTGTGCGCCCTGGAAACGGTGCTGCTGGACACGGCGCAGGCCAACCTGCACACCGTCATGCCCGGCTTTACCCACCTGCAAAAGGCGCAGCCCGTTACGCTGGCCTTCCATCTCATGGCTTACGCGCAGATGTTCTCGCGGGACATTTCCCGGTTTCAGGACTGCCTGAGCCGGACGGATGAAATGCCGCTGGGGTCGGGCGCGCTGGCCGGCACCACCTACCCGTTGGATCGGCAGGCCGTGGCCGACGAACTGGGCTTTTCCGCCATCACGCAAAATGCCATGGACGGCGTTTCCGACCGTGATTTTGTGCTGGAGTTCCTGTTTTGCGCCTCCACGGTGATGATGCACCTGAGCCGCTTTTGCGAGGAGCTGATCCTCTGGGCGTCGGACGAGTATAAATTCCTGACGCTGGACGACTCCTTCAGCACAGGCAGTTCCATCATGCCGCAGAAGAAAAACCCCGACGTGGCGGAGCTGATCCGCGGCAAAACCGGCCGGGTATACGGCGACCTGATGGGGCTGCTGACCGTGATGAAAGGGCTGCCTCTGGCCTATAACAAGGACATGCAGGAGGACAAGGAGGCGCTTTTCGACGCCTGCAACACCCTCTTCGCCTGTGTGGAGATCTTCACCTCCATGCTCTCCACCTGCACCTTCAACGCGCCCCGTATGCTCGCTTCGGCCGCCGGCGGCTTCACCAACGCCACCGACGCCGCGGACTATCTGGTCGGCTTGGGCATTCCCTTCCGCCAGGCGCATGAGATCATCGGGGGCATGGTGCTGCGCTGCGTGCAGACCGGCAAGGCGCTGGGCGACCTCACGCTGGATGAGCTTCATGAATTCCACCCGGGCATCCGGGAAGACTTCTACACCGCCATCGACCCCATCACCTGTGTGGAGCGGCGGGTCTTGACCGGCGGCCCCGCGCCGGAAACGGTGTCCAAGAGCATTGTCAAGATGCGGCAGGCCTTGGCCGACCTTTCGTAACGGCTTTTCCATCAAAGAGATGCGCCCGCTTTGCAGGCGCATTTTTTGTCTTTTCCTTGGGTTTGTTGTTTGCCCGCGCGCCAGTTGTATGTTAGAATAGATTTATATTAAGGGTGGCGAGGCCGCACTGCCTTTCTTGAGGTGCACCATGGAAGACCTGAAGCAGATCGTTTCACAGAACATCGCCCGTCTGCGGGTGTATAATAAGCTTACGCAGCTGGAGCTGGGTGAAAAGCTGAATTATTCCGACAAAGCCATTTCCAAATGGGAACGCGGCGAGTCCATTCCCGATGCCTACGTTCTCAAGCAGATGAGCGCTTTGTTCCACGTTTCGGTGGATTATCTGCTCAGCGACCACGCCAGCGAAAAGAAATTGCCCCTGGGATTGGAGCTGCACAACCGGCTCACCATCACCAAAATCTCCTTTGTGGGGGTTTGGGCGCTGGCCATCCTGGTTTTCGTGATTTTATTGCTGTGCGGGCAGGCGCAGTGGCTGGTGTTTGTCTTTGCGCTTCCGCTGTCGCTGGTCGTGCTGCTGGTGTTTAACTCGCTGTGGGGAAAGCGCCCGCGCAACTTTTACATCATATCCGCGCTGATCTGGAGCGTTTTGGCGACGGTTTACTTATCCTTTTTGCAGTACAACTGGTGGATCCTTTTTTTATTGGGCATTCCGGCAGAGGTGATTTTATCCCTGTGTTTCAAGATCCACCGGGTAAAAAAACCGTGATTGCCTTCCATTTTTCCGGGAAAACCGGGTCTACGATTCGTAGAGCCCGTTTTTTTCTTCTATACGGTTTGAGGTGCACGGCGTATAGCCCATCCTTTTGGGCGTAGATTGGTTTCAAAAGCGCCTTGCGGTAAACTGAATGTGTTATATTGAACGGCCGGTTTTATCTCACCGGCCAAAGAAAGGGAGGGCTTGTTTTGGCCTCGTATATTTTAAGCTGCTGCTCCACCGCCGACCTGTCGCAAGAGCATTTTGACCGGCAGGACATTCGCTATATCTGCTTCCATTTTTCTCTGGACGGTGTGTCCTTCGCGGATGACCTGGGTCGCTCCATCTCTTACGCCGACTTTTACCGGGCCATGGCCGATGGCGCGGACACCAAAACCTCTCAAGTGAACGTGGACGAATTTATCGACTACTTTACGCCGTTTTTGGAGGAAGGCAAGGACATTCTGCATGTGTGCCTGTCCTCGGGCATTTCCGGCGTCTACAACTCGGCCTGTGCCGCCCGCAACGAGCTGGCACAGAAGTATCCAGACCGCAAGATCTACGTGGTGGATTCGCTGGGTGCCTCCTCGGGCTATGGCCTGCTGATGGACACGCTGGCCGATCTGCGCGCGCAGGGGATGGACATCGACACGCTGCACGCCTGGGCGGAGGAGCACAAGCTCAACCTGCACCACTGGTTCTTTTCTACTGACCTGACCTATTATGTTAAGGGCGGCCGCATCTCCAAGGCCTCGGGCTGGTTCGGCACCATGCTTAAGATCTGCCCGCTGCTGAACATGGACGATCTGGGGCGGCTGATCCCGCGCTTCAAAGTACGCGGCAAAAACAGAGTCGCCGCGCAGATGGTCGAGAAAATGGCCGAATTTGCCGACAACGGGCTGGATTACAGCGGCAAATGCTACCTTTCCAATTCGGACTGCCTCGCCGACGCCCAAATGGTAGCCGACCTGGTGGAAGCGCGATTCCCCAAGCTGAACGGCAAGGTGGAGATCAACAGCGTGGGCACCACCATCGGCAGCCACACCGGCCCGGGCACGGTGGCGCTGTTCTTCTGGGGCGCCAAGCGGGAAAACTGATCCAACTGCTCAACAAAACACCGCCCGGGAGTACGCTCTCCCAGGCGGTGTTTTTTGTATGCGCGTCACTGCGCGCCTCACAGCTCCACGCTGAACAGATACCCCGTGCTCTGTTTGTCGCAGCCGTCGGGAAACAGCTCCGCTGTCCAGTACTTTTCCGGGTAGGGAATGGCCACGCCCTGCCCCAGGATGATATTTCTGGTGACGTCATACATGGCGTCCACATCGTATCCCTCCCGCCGGTGCATGGCCTGCGCATCCCCGGAAAAAGCCGCATAGGCAAACTGCGACAGATAGGGCGCCCCCGGTTTCCCGTTGCTGCGCGGCACAAAATCGATGCTTAAAAAGCCGTCTGGAATTGGAGCTTCGGCCTGCATAAAGCGGCCCCAAAGACCCCGCCACGCGCCCACATCCACATTCAGTCCGTTATGGTGCATCAAAAGCACATCTCCCTTGGGTTCGCAGCCGTATTGCGCCCATGCGTCCAACGCTTTCATCTTTTCCGCGCGCAGCTCCGCGTCCGCGTACTCCTCCCCTTCAAACCCGATAAAACGCATGGCCGGCCGGCTCATATACTGAAAGGAAACCACCACAAAACCGCGCTGCTGCTCCTTGACCTTCTCGGGCATAAACAACGCCCATTGAACCGCGGCATCGCATTCTTTCAGGCAGTTAACATAGCCGAAAACCTCTGTGCTGTCCGTTCCGGTGGGGCCGGTCACGCCCCCGGCGATCTGTTTTCGCACAGCCGGATCCTGCATGGCGGAAAAATCGGCAAACACGCGGGTCACCGCCTTGTGCAGCTGCCCATCTGCAACGCGCCCGGACAGCGCCTCGTCAAAGCGATCCAACGCGGGAAACACCGCCGCGTTTACCACCCCGGCAGGCTCAAGCGCCTTCAGGTAGGACCTCAATCGCGCGTTTTGCCCTTTGAAGCGGGCCAAAATGCCTTGCATAAAGATCTGCTCATTCTCGGCAAGGCTGTCCTTATTCCACTGGGCATCATCCCATATCCATTTGGTCAGTTCGTCAAACACCATAGGATTCTGCCCGCGGGCTTTGCCCGTCCATTGTACGACGCTCTTGTACTTCTCGGCAGCGGTCATCTCCGCCCCGTCCTCGCCGGCGCTGCTCCAGCTGAATGCCTCAATTAAGGGATGCGTCATTTGAAAGCCTCCTTCCACACACAGATGGATGGAAAGGGGATAGAAAAACCTAAGCTGATGGCCTTTGCTCTTCACCTGCGACGGGGTGATTCCATGAAACCGCGAAAAAGCCTTGGAAAAGCTCTCCGCCGTGTCGTACTGATATTTCATGGCCACATCCACAACCTTGCCGCCCGTAAGCAGCAGCTCCTGCCCCGCCAAGCTCAGTCGCCGATTGCGGATATACTCCCCAATGGTAATCCCGGTGGTGAGATGAAAAAGCCGCTGAAAATGCGCATGGGACGCAAACACCGCCGCAGATACATCCTCGCTCTTCATTTCGGCGGTCATGTTCCGCTCCATAAAGGCAACAGCCTTGCCAATGCTTAGAATCCACTCCATGCCCTGCCCTCCTCTTTGAGACATGATCGGCTTTTGCGCGGCATTTGTCCTGTCATAAAGTGCTCAATGCTGTCGGCAGGCCGCCAAATACGCGCTGCGCCCGCTCTGTGACATCGCATCTGCGACAGACGGCAGGCTTCCTACTTATCGGCCACAAAGGTGATCTGGGCGTCACGCGGCAACGCCAGGCGGCACTCGGCTTCTACGCATTTCACGATGCCGGCAAGGATGGGGCAGCCCGCATGGCCGGGGAAATGCTCCGCAGCGTATTCATACAGCGCGTTTACCCCGGGCTTGGCCAGGCAAAGCTCATAGGCGTCAAAGGTATCGCCCAGCGCCTCCATCATGCCCTTCACCGCCGCGCAGCCGCTCTTGACCCGCACCTGAACCTCCATACCGTCGGGCGAGGCCGCTTCCACCGCCGTCACAAACCCGCATACACCGGGATTCACTTGTACTTTCGTCATTTTTATGTCCTCTCCTGTTTTTTTTTCAGTATACCACCGTGCCCGCGCGCATATCTGCTGAATTGCCTAAAAAAATTGCGCAAAGGAGGTTGACAACCGCATCGTGCGCTCGTATTATTGTATTAAGTTCTTAGTACAGTAACACAAAGGAGGTAATGTCATGCCATGGACGCTGCATCCTGACCGGCCGATCTACCTGCAGCTGGTCGAGCAGATCCGTCTGAAAATCGTATCCGGGGAATACCCACCGGGCGGCAAGCTGGCCTCCGTGCGAGACCTGGCGGGCGACGCCGCAGTAAACCCCAACACCATGCAAAAGGCGCTGACCGAGCTGGAGCGCACCGGGCTTATCTACGCCCAGCGCACCTCCGGGCGCTTCATCACCGAGGATCGGGAAAAGATCTCTCAAGTCCGCCAGCAGCTGGCGGCCGGGCAGATCGCGGATTTTTTCGGGCAAATGGAGCAGCTGGGCTACAGCCGGGCGGAAGCGCTGGCACTTGTGCAATCCATCAATGAGGAGATGAAACAATGAGCACCCTTTTGGAATGTAAAAACCTCAACAAGAATTTTGGAGCCAAGGCCGCCCTGAGCGATGTCAATTTGACCATCCAAAGTGGTCGCATCATCGGGCTGCTTGGTCCCAACGGCAGCGGCAAAAGCACGCTGATCAAGCTGGTCAACGGCCTGCTGGTGCCCACCAGCGGTTCGGTGCTGGTGGAAGGCAGCGCGCCGGGCGTGCTGACCAAAAAAGTGGTCTCCTACCTCCCCGACCGCACCTACCTGAACGACTGGATGAAGGTGCGCGATCTGATCGGCTTTTTCAAGGATTTCTACGCCGACTTTGACCCCAACAAGGCCTACGATATGCTCCGCAGGCTCAGCATCAACCCCAACGACAACCTGAAAAGTATGTCCAAGGGCACGAAGGAAAAGGTGCAGCTGATTTTGGTTATGAGCCGCAGCGCCCGCCTTTATTTGCTGGATGAGCCCATCGGCGGCGTAGACCCCGCCGCGCGCGACTACATCCTCAACACCATCATCACCAACTACAACCCCGAAGCCTCTGTTATCCTCTCCACCCACCTCATTGCCGATGTGGAGCAGGTGCTGGACGACTTCATCTTCCTCAACGGCGGGCGCGTGGTCATGTCCGCGGCGGTGGATGATGTGCGGGAGAACCAGGGAAAATCCATCGACGCGCTCTTCCGGGAGGTGTTCAAATGCTAGGAAAACTGCTGAAATATGAGATCAAGTCCACCGGGCGCATTTTGCTGCCCATGTACGGAGCCACGCTTCTCCTGGCGCTGCTGACGCGGCTGTTCCTCTATGTGGGCAGCAAAAACATACTGCCCAAGCTGTTCTTTTTGCCCACCGCAGGCGTAACGCTGTTTTACGGGCTGGCCATGTTTGCGCTCTTTGTGATGGTGCTGGTGCTCATCGTGCAGCGCTTCTACAAAAACCTGATGGGCGACGAGGGCTACCTGATGTTCACGCTGCCTGCCACCCCCACTCACCATATTTTTGCCAAGCTCATCACCGGCATGATGTGGACCCTGGCCAGTGTTTTGGTGGTGGTGCTGTCGCTGATGGCGGCATTTCTGGATCTGCCCTCTGTCCCCTCCATCTTCGGCGGTTTCACCGAGCTGCTGCAGGATCTGGGCAAAGTCCCCGCCGAGTATATGGCCCACGGCTGGCTGCTCCTGTTTGAATGGATCGGCTTGGTGCTCTTTGGCACCGCGGCCAATATCCTCATGATCTACGCCTCCATTGCCATTGGGCAGCTTTTCAACAAGCACAAGCTGTTGGCCAGCTTCGGCGCATACTTCGGCATTTCGGCTGTTTTCCAGCTGCTGAACACGCTGGCGCTGATCCCGCTGGGTATGGCCATCAACACGACGCATATCACGACATGGCTGGACACCTTCTTTGAAACCAACCCCTTGGGGATCCTGCATCTGATGTTCGGCGGCTGCGCCGGAGTATGCCTGGTGCTGTGTGTGCTTTTCTTCTTCACCACCGATATTCTGCTGCGCAAGCGGTTGAATCTGGATTAAATATCTCCATCCCTTTGCAGGCGTGCCGCGGCGCGCCTGCTTTTTTGTTTTCCGAATGCTTCGCTTTTTAAGGAGCCGCCGCGCGCCCGGGTTTTTGAGAAAAAATTACCTTTGTCTCTTTGCGTCATGTGGGCAAACTAGCCTTAAGAATGCCGCATAAGGCTTCATATATGAAGGTGATTTCATGAAAAAAACGTTATGTTTTATTATATTATCGGGTTTTGCGCTGATGCTGTGCGCCTGCGCCTGGCAGTCGGCCTCTCCTTCTCCCTCGCCCGCAGCTACTGCCGCGCCTGCGCCCACCCAAGAAAGCGACCCGCCGGCCATGGCGCGCTTTCTTCCCACGCAGGAAGGTTACCGCTGGGCGTACAGCGGGTTTGCCCAATATGCCCACACCATGACGATCACGCGGATCGAAAAAGCTCCCGGTCAATGGCAATGGCAGGTGCGCGGCGAAGTGGCCGACGCTTCCGCCGGGGAGACCGAAAGTGAATTGGCGGTAGAGCTCCGCTACACCGCCACGGAAAACACGCTGACCCAGGAGAGCATGGCGCCCATGATGATGGACTCCGGCTATGAAAAACTGGAGCTGCTGCGCGCCCCCGTAAAGGAGGGAGCGTCCTGGCAGCAGGACGCCCAAAGCGCCGATGGGAAAGCAGTGCCCCTGACCTGCACCATTGAAAAGGTGGGCGCTGTGGAGGAAAAGGAATATGTAATCGTGCGCTATGAGGATCCCTCCAGCGGCTACTACGAGCGGCGGGTGCTGCTGGAAGGCGCCGGGCTGGCGGAGTTTTCCCGCCTGGCGATGCCCGGCGAAGGGCAGTTCACCATGGGCTTTTGCAAAACGGATTTTTCTCCGCTGCTTAAGGACGAGGCGGCCGACGCCGCCGACCCCGCCAAAGATAAGGCGCAAGACGCGGAAAAAAAGTCTCAGGACGCCGTGCAGAAACTTCCATAAAGAAAAAAGGCATCTCCTTCACAAGCGCGAAAATGATGCCCCATAAAATCTACCCGCCTTAACGCTGCTCCTGAGCCCGGGTCACCGTGCCGTCGGCAGCACGCCCCCGCCAAAAAACAAGGCGCTGGAAAACACCCTAACGCCACTTCCGTAAAAAAACACCGCTCCCGCAAACGCGAAAGCGGTGTCGCTCCAAATCCATCCGGCTCAGCGTTCCTGTGCCCGGGTCACCGTGCCGTCGGCAGCACACCCTCGCCAAAAAAGCAAGGCGCTGGAAAAACGCCCTAACGCCGCTCCCATAAAAAAACACCGCTCCCGCAAACGCGAAAGCGGTGTCGCCCAACTCCATCCGGCTCAGCGCTCCTGTGCCCGGGTCACCATGCCATCGGCAGCCCGACCCCGCCAAAAAGCAAGGCGCTGGAAAAACGCCCTAACGCCGCTCCCATAAAAAAACACCGCTCCCGCAAACGCGAAAGCGGTGTCGCCCCAAATTCATCCGGCTCAGCGTTCCTGTGCCCGGGTCACCGTGCCGTCGGCAGCACACCCTCGCCAAAAAAACAAGGCGCTGGAAAAACACCCTAACGCCGCTCCCATAAAAAAACACCGCTCCTGTAAACGCGAAAGCGGTGTCGCCCAACTCCATCCGGCTCAGCGCTCCTGTGCCCGGGTCACCATGCCATCGGCAGCCCGACCCCGCCAAAAAGCAAGGCGCTAGAAAAACGCCCTAGCGCCGCTCCCATAAAAAAACACCGCTCCCGCAAACGCGAAAGCGGTGTCGCTCCAAATCCATCCGGCTCAGCGCTCCTGTGCCCGGGTCACCGTGCCGTCGGCAGCGGTGCAGCAGCCCATGCGCGTCAGCCATTGGGCATACGCCTCCTGCGGCGGCAAAAACGACTTCAGCAGCGTGGCAATGCCGCACAGGCGCACCGCGCCCGCCGCCGCCGGCGCAACAAAGCTATCGCCCTTTTTCAGGAGCAGCGGCTCATCCGCGCCCACAAACGTCATGCCGTCGATGACGGTGTAAAGGGCAAACCCGCCAAAGAAGTCGTCGGTGTAATCGCCGGCCACGCGGATACGCTCCAGCGTAAAGCACGGCACATGCAGATAAACGGTCTTCTCCCCGTTTTCCTGAGCAAGGACCGCGCCCGGCGCCACCACGTTGGGCAGCGACGCGTCGCACACCTCCAGCGCGCGCTGCACATGCAGCGGCCGCCCCTTGCCGGTCTTTTCATCCACGCGATCCCAGTCGTACACGCGGAAGGTGGTATCGGAGGTCTGCTGCACCTCATAAACCGCAATGCCCTCTCCGATGGCGTGGATCTGCCCGGGGCGCACATACAGCACGTCCCCCGGCTTGACATCCACCCAGTGCAGCACGTCGCGCAAGGTTCCCTCCCGCACGGCGCGGGCAAATTCCTGCGCGCCGCAGTCCACCCCGTAGACCATGCGCGCGCCCGGCTGGGCGTGCAGCACATACCACGCCTCGGTCTTCCCCCGCTCGCCCGGCTGCGCGCTCTCATCCGACGGATGCACCTGCACCGACAGCGGTTTGCAGGCACCGATCAGCTTGATCAGCAACGGAAAATCCTGCCTGGTCTCGGCTCCGTAAAAATCCTGCCCCACGGCGTATTCGCCAAAGGGAACGGTTTCCCCGCCGGGCAGGCACACCGTGCTTTGCCCCGCGGGCAGGGCGCTTGCCTCCCACGACTCGCCCAGGTCTTGCGGGCCGTTGCTCTTGCCCATGACCCGGCGCAGAAGATCGCCTCCCCACAAATAACCGGCATATTTTGCGCTCAATTGTACAGGATTGCTATAGATCGCTTTATTCATGGAAAAAACCACCCTAAATTAGTTGACTATTGTATTTTTTTTGATTTTATAATAAAGTAATTGATTTGTAAACAGGAGGGCATGTTTTGAAGCAGAATGACGTCCAGCAGGGGGATCTCAGTATTTTTTCCATATTAAAGGAAGAAACGCTGCGCAAATTGCTCAACGCTTTTACCACGGCCACCAACATCGGGGCCACTTTCTGCTGCGACGAGGCCTGGATCAAATCCGATGATTACGACAGGGTATGCCAGTTTTGCTCCTTGCTGCACAGCCAGCCCGACGGCAAAAACCGCTGCCGCTCCTTCATCGACTACGCCGGGCATCAGGCCGCCCGCTTCGGCGACACCTACATTACCCGCTGCCACGCGGGGCTGGTCGGGCTGTTTATGCCCGTCATGTTTCACGATATATACCTGGGCTGCGTGGCCTGCGGCCCCATCCTCATGTGGGAGATGGACGACCTGGCCCATCAGGAGATCACCCAACGCATCGCCGACCTGGGACTTCCCGCGGCCACGCTGGACGAATCGCTGAAGAAGCTGAACATCTGCACGGGAAAAAGCGTGCAGGCGGCGGCAGACCTGCTTTTCATGGCGGTAAACCATTTGGCCGCCGCGGGGATGAACACGCTGGAGCACCGCAAGAAAATGAACGCCCAGCAGGCGCATATCGCCGAGCTGGTATTTGATAAAAAGATGGCCTACGAGACCATCACCGCCCTGGAGCATGCCTCCATCGGCAAATATCCCCTGCAAATGGAAAAGGAGCTGCTGGGCTCGGTACGCCTGGGCGACCGCACCAAGGCGCGCGAGCTGCTCAACGAAATGCTGGGCGAGATCTTCCTTTACAACGCCGGCGATCTGAACGTGGTCAAGGCACGCGTGCTGGAGCTGGTGGTGGTGCTGTCCCGCGCGGCGGTGGAGGGCGGCGGCCGGTTGGAAAACATGCTGGGTCTGAATTATGAGCTGACCAGCGAGCTGTACTCCATCGACACCTTTGAAGGGGTGTGCATGTGGATCACCCGCACGTTGGACAGCATGATGGATAAGGTCTACGAAACGCGCAACGTAAAAAATGCCGAAACCATGAGCCGTGTCATGAACTATATGCGCGCCACCTATGCCCAGCCGCTGACGCTGGAAAGCGTGGCCAAGCAGGTGTTCCTCAGCCCGTTTTACCTCAGCCATCTGTTCAGCGACGAACTGGGCATCACCTTTATCGAATATCTGACGCGCATCCGCATGGAGCAGGCCAAGCGCCTGCTGAGCGACCAGGAGCTCTCCGTGCAGGCGGTCGCCAACCAGGTGGGCTATGACGACGCCAGCTATTTCAGCAAGGTTTTTAAGAAAAGCACCGGGCTTACCCCCAACGCCTATCGCAAAAACCTCACCTGACAAAAACAAAAAAGTGCAAACCGAAGCATGAAATTTTGTGTGCAAGGCTCATTGTGCCTGTTATAATGAACACGCTGACAAAACCAAAACTTAAGGAGGAACTTTAACTATGGCAGATTTTCGTGCAATTGCCGACGCTCTTAAGGCCGGCCGGGCTCCCAAGGTAAAGGCGCAGGTCCAGGAAGCGCTGAACGAAGGCGTATCCGCCAGCGACATCCTGAACCAGGGACTGGTTGTGGGTATGGGCGAGATCGGTGAGCTGTTTAAGAAGAACGAAGTGTACGTGCCCGAAGTGCTGATCGCCGCCCGCGCCATGTACGCCGGCCTGGATCTGCTCAAGCCCGTGTTGGCCGCTTCCGGCGCAGAACCCGCCGGCAAGGTCGCCATCGGCACCGTGCAGGGCGACCTGCATGACATCGGCAAGAACCTGGTTTCCATGATGATGGAAGGCGCAGGCTTCGAAGTGAACGATTTGGGCACCGATGTGGCTCCCGAAAAGTTTGTGGAAGCCGCCGAGAACGGCGCGCAGATCATCTGCATGTCCGCCCTGCTGACCACCACCATGCCTTCCATGAAGGCCACCATCGAGCAGCTGCGCGCCAAGGGCCTGACCAACGTCAAGGTCATGGTGGGCGGTGCGCCTGTGACCCAGGCCTTCGCCGATGAGATCGGTGCGGATGCTTACACCGACGACGCTGCCTCCGCTGTGGACGCTGCGAAAAAACTGGTTTGCTAATCCTTAGCTATCTGCTATAATTACATAGCTGGCTTAAAGCTCAGCCGCCGGAAACAAATCCGGCGGCTGGCTTTTTACCACGAATACCTTGGATCTGCAAAGGAGAAACGATGCGATGAAACGGATCTGTGCGGTACTGGCGCTGATCATTGTGTTGGCGGCGCTGGCAGGCTGCACCGCCCAGGTTTCCACGCCGACAGCTGCGCCCACCCCGGTGATGGAAACTGCGACGCCTGAGGCTACCCCCACGGCTGAACCCACCCCTACCCCCTCGCCCACCCCCGAACCCACCCCTACGCCCGATCCGCTGGATGCGCTCTTCGCCGGGGAAGGGGAAGAAGTTATCCAATACAAGGCCGCTGGCGCGGAGATTGATCCGTATGCCAAGGGTGCCTCCATGCCCGATTACTGGCTGTACAACTCCCATGACCTGCGCATTGAGATCACCATGAAGCGCAATGAGGATTTGGGCATTCAGTATTATGTGGCCGACATTCGCGTGCGCAACGAGCAGCAGATGGTTTCCATCTTCAACAACCCTGCCTCGCCCGGCACCCGCGACAGCAAGGATAAGTACACCAAGCCCGCCCGGCTTTCCCGCCGCGAAGGCGTCATTTTTGCGCAGAACGGCGACTTCATGACTTTTAACGAAAAGGAAATGAAGGGTCCCATCATCCGCAACGGCGTGTGCTATTGGGAAGGCTCTACCGGCAGCAAGTGCGACGATATTATGGCCTTCATGCCCGACGGCAGCCTGAAAATTTACGGCCCGGGCGAAATCACCGCCGATGAGCTGCTGGCGCAGGGCGTGAAAAACACGCTGGCCTTTGGCCCCACTCTGGTGGTCAACGGCGCGGTCAATACGGAAATGCGGAATCCCCGCAAGATCAACGGCAGCAACAACCCCCGCAGCGGAATTGGCATGGTGGAGCCGAACCACTACATCTCCATCGTGGTGGAGGGTCGTCTTCCCCGCAGCAAGGGCATCTCCTGCGAAGGCTTTGCCCAGCTGTTTGTGGAAAATGGCTGCTCGGTGGCTTACAATCTGGACGGCGGCGCATCCTCCGCGCTGGTTTTCATGGGCAACATGTGCAACCAGACCATCAACGACGGCGACACCTACCTGGGTCCCCGTCCCATGATCGATATGCTGTCCTTCGGTGCCAGCGACGATGTGCCCGGGCAAAAGGACCCCTACTACAGCGACGGCCAGATCAAAAAGTAAACCGACGCACAGATTTTTCAGGCTCCCGCCCTATGATGGGCGGGAGCCTTTTTTTATTAGTTTGGTCAAGAAATGGGAATCTCCGTCCACGGCGAAGCGTTGGGATCGGCCTTGGGCAGGCGGATGCGCAGCACGCCTTGAGAAAGGGCTGCGGTAATTCCCTCCCTGCGCACGTTGTCCAGTGGGAACGAGCGGGTAAAGCTGCTGTACTGCTGCTGCGCCGCCTGATAGCCTGCCCCCTGGCGCGCGCCGCCTGCCTGATGGGTCACCAGCACAGCCAGCTCGCTGCCCTGGGCTGTGAGGCGAATCTGCTCCCGCGCAACGCCC
>JAQUVY010000032.1 GCA_028693155.1 Eubacteriales bacterium | reverse complement strand
GAAATTTGCGCCGGGCAGGTCGGTGTGGGCGTGGTGAGCATGGAGGAATTCCGCGAGCGCTGCGCCGGGGAGCTGGAGGGGCACACCATGAAGGAAGCCGCCGCGCGCTTCCCCATGCTCGCCGACTCGCCCGTGATGTATCCCGCGGGCTTTTGCCCGCCCGGCGGCGAGAGCGAGGAGGACGTGGCGCGCCGCGTGTTTGCCGGGCTGACGCGCCTGCTGCGCACCTATTGCCGGGAAGAGACCGTCCTGCTGGTATGCCACGGCTACACCTGCCGGGAGATACACCGGCTGCTGACCGGCACCCCCCGAGAAGCGCTTTACGATTTTCAGCCGCCGAACTGCCGGCTGCTGGAATATGAAGCACCCCGCCTGCGCGCGCCGCGATGACCCTGAACACTTCCCCTTTGGGAAGTGTTTTTATTTTGTTCAAACAATTCATAAATTGCCGTTACATCCCCGGCGTATCCTGTTATTCAGGAATTGATAGAACGGCCGAGGTGATTTGATTTGAAGTTTTTGCGCAGACCCTATGCGTATGCCGGGCTGTTTGCCCTCTTTTTGGCGGGGCTGACGGCCTTTTTCCTGCTGGATACCTTTGTGCTTCCCCACGCGCTGTCCGCAGCGGCCACGGCAACGCCCGAGGGGGCAGCGGCCACGCCCACGGCTTCTCCCGCCCCGGCGGCCGGCGAAGCCCCCGCAGCCACCGCCCAACCCACCGCCGCGGCGACGCCCGTGCCCACCGCGCTGGTCACCGACACCGCCTACCGCGACGGCAGCATCTCCGTCACCCTCACCACGCTGCGGGAATACGACACGGATATTTATGTGGCCGACGTGGTGCTCAGCGACGCATCCCAGCTCAAAACGGCGCTGGCCAGCGACACCTTCGGCCTGAACGTCACCGAAAAAGCCTCCGTCATGGCCCAGACCCATGACGCGGTGCTGGCGGTCAACGGCGATTATTACGGTGCCAACGCCCGGGGTTATGTGATTAAAAACGGCGTGCTTTACCGGCAGACCGTGCGCAGCGACAGCGCATACGACGATCTGGCCGTCTATGCCGACGGGAGCTTCGCCATCGTAAACGAAGCGGAAACCACCGCGCAGGCGCTGCTGGACGCGGGGGTGCAGCAGTTGTTTGCCTTTGGCCCGGCGCTGGTTGAAAACAGTGAAATTTCCGTTTCCACCCGGGAAGAGGTGGGACAGGCCATGACCAGCAATCCCCGCACTGCCATCGGCATGGTGTCCCCGCTGCATTACGTTTTTGTGGTATCCGACGGGCGCACCAGCCAAAGCGCCGGGCTGTCCCTTTATCAGCTGGCGCAGGTGCTGCGCGACGCGGGCTGCACCTGCGCCTACAACCTGGGCGGCGGCGGCTCCTCCACCATGGTCTTCAACGGCGAAGTGGTGAACAACCCCACCACCGGCGGCAAGCGCTCGGGAGAAAGGGCGGTGAGCGACATTGTCTACATCGGCTGACGGCACGGCGCGCCTGCGCCGGCAAATGGGGCGAACCTGCATGACCTACGCGGCGGTATCGGCGCTGTGCGCACTGTTTTACGCCGTCTACCGCTCCTTAAGCTTTGGGGAGGATTCGCTCTTTATGCGGTGGATGTTTGTGCCGCCGCTGGCACTGGGCGCGCTGCCCGCCCTTTTTTGCCTGCTGCTGGGGCGGCGGCCTGTGCGGTGGGCATTTTATCTGTGGAACTCGGGTGTAGCGCTGCTGGCCTGCGGCTGCCTGTTTCGGGGCATTGTGGAAATGTCCGGCCGCTTTACCCAATACGATCGGGTTTACTGGGTACTGGGAGGGGCGGCGCTGGGCGCGGCGCTGCTGCGCGCGGTGTTTGCTGCGCACCGCCAACCGCAAAAACGCCGCGGCGTATAAAAAAACGGCGTCAAACCCTCGGGTGGTTTGGCGTCGTTTTTTCAGGCCAGGCTCTTATTTCAGCTCTTTGCGCATCACGACTTTGGGTTCGATCTCGTACGCCGGGGCGAACCCCTCTTTTTCATAGAGCTTTCGGGGCCCCATGCAGTCAAAAAGCGTGTCGACAAAGCTTTTGTTGGGATACGCCTCCACATAATCAAAGCCTTCCTGCCGCGCATCCTCGCAAACGCTGCGCAGCAAGCGCTCCGCCACGCCTTGTCGGCGCATTTCGGGCGCAACAACAAAGCAAAATACCGATTTGACCCGAATATCGGGCGAAGCCTCGGGGCGGTCGGCGCAGCCCAGGTACATCTTTCCGTACTGGCATTCCCGGCACAGCGCCTTTGTGTTGGCGTTGCACCACCCCACGACCTTTTCGCCGCAATAAGCCAGATACCCCTGCAGATCGTTCCCCCGAACATAGGCGATGGCGGCATCCCTGCGCTTTTGCGCTGTGGAAAAATCCTGCCCGTCATAGCGTGCGCTGCCCCAGCCCACGCAATAGCACCGATCCTCAACCTTTTGGGTGTTGTGCGCCGTCTCATCAAAGAATTTCAAAAAGTCGTCCAGCAATTCCGGGGATAGTTTTTTGATTATCAGCTCCATGGCTGCCTCCCTGCGTATGGCTCATCATAAAAATGCAGGCGCCGGGCAAAAGCCCGACGCCGAAAACATGCGTTTTTATTTCTTAGTGGCCGTGGGCGCACCCGCCTCGCTGTCGCTGCCCTCGTCGCCGTCATCCGGCGTGGTTGTGGGCTTGGGCGTGACGGACGGCGTAGGCCGCTTCTCCTTGCCCACATACACGATCTTGCCAAAGGCCTTATAATAATCGGTATACAGGATCTTTTCGTCCACCTTTTCGCCGGTCTTGCTGTTCCAATACACCAGCGACGCCTGGGCTTTTACCCCCGCGCTGGCATCGCGGTAGATGTATTCCTCGTCGCTGTAAACAACAAACTCACCCGTTTTATCCACCCGGGTCTCCACCTCTACGGGCGGATCCACCTTCTCCACGATGGTGCTCACGCGCTCTATCACCACATCGTCGGGCAGCGGCTGGCCATACACCTGCACGTTGGCATAGGTGCCGTCGTACCACGCCTTGATGAACAGCGGGCCATTGCCGGTGTTGGTGAACTTCATGTCGGTGCCCGGCCAGTTCACCATGGCATCAAAGCCCTTCTTCACATATTTGGACGGAATGGAATGCTTTTTCCGCTCGTCAACTCGGCAGTTGGCCATGAGCATGGCGTTGTAAATGGTGGTGGATGCCTGGCATACACCGCCGCCGTAGGTCAGCTCGCTGGTGTAGTCGCCGGCGATGCCCGGCGCCTGCAGGTAGCCGTTGGCCGCGCTGCGCTCTCCCGTGGTTTCGTTAAAGGATACGGTCTGCCCGGGCTGCACCACCATGCCGTTGAACTTGCTCAGTGCCAGCTCCACGTTCTTCTTGCGGTCAGCCGTGCCCCCCACCTTGGTGCGGAAGGGCTGCACCTCCCACTTATCCTTGTCATTCTTCAAATGGATGAGCGGCGTGGTGCACTGCTTGAGGAAATCCACCGAATACGCCGACTCCACATACTCGATGGGCAGCGCCAGAGAAAAGCTTTGCCCGGCCTGAAACACCCCGGAGAAATCGGCCAGCGCCTGCTCCTTGTGCAGCACCTCGCCGTCCCGCCCGGCGGTGATGGTAAACATCTCCTCGGGGGTATCGCCCGCGTTGGGATCAAACGTGATGGTGGCGTCCTCGGCGGGCAGCCCCAGGCTGGTGGAGATCTCCTCAAAGATGGTAATGAGCTTTTGCTCATCATAATGATACGCGATCTGCATCTCCTCGCCGTTCTCCCGGATCCGGGCGGCCTCTTCCTTGTCGCGGGTGCCCTCCTGGGTAACGGCCAGATCCAGCGCATGGTAGGCCAGCTCGGTCAGGTTGTCCGACACGCCCAGCTGCTGGGCGCTGTACTGCCAGGTTTTGTCCTGATAGGTAAAGGTCACGGTGGTAGCGGCGATGGCCGCGTCCGCCGTGGGACGCAGCGTTTCCAGCACTTTTTCATAGCTCATGCCCGATACGTCTACCCCGCTGATGGAAACACCGCGGGTGACCCGCTCCACGTCATCGCTGCGCTGAGACATGGCCAGCCAAAGCCCCCCGCCGCACACGGCGGCGATCAAAACCACCACCACGATCAGCAGCCCGCCCGGGGAGCGCCGCGCAGGCTGCGGCTTGCGGTGTGACGGAGGCGCGCCTCGCCCTCCTCTGCTGGGCGTGCCGCGGCTGTACGCGCCGCGTGCCGACCCGGTGGTGGCTCTTCCTCGTTCGGGATATCTCGTGCTCATACTTCTCCTCCTGCTATCCTTCCAGCAGTTGATTGATCCACCGGTATGTCTGCGCCGGCACCTGCCCCTCGGGAAAAGCGTATCCGGGGCGGGGTGAGCGCGGCTGCGGCCCGTGGCAATCGCTGCCGTAGGTTGCCGTCAGGCCCAACTCCTGAGCCAGAGCGGCGTAATATGCCGTTTGTGCGGCGTTATGGCTGGGGTAAAAGACCTCAAGCCCTGAAAGGCCCTCGGCTGCCAGGCTGGTCAGGCCCTGCCGAAGCTCCTCATCGTTCCATTGCGCGATCCTGCCGGGGTGCGCCAGCACGGCTTTCCCGCCGCAGGCTTGGATCATGCCCAGCGCTTCCCACGCGGGCAGGCGCCGCCGGGGCACATACACCCGGCCGCCGGGATCCAGAAACTCCCGAAAGGCGGCGTCGATGTCGGCGGCATAGCCGCCCTGCACCAGCCCCCGCGCCACATGCATCCGGCCGTAAACACCGGGCACATTTTCCGGCCGGTAAGCCGCCGGAAGCTGAATGTTCTCCTCTTTCAGGCGCATCTGCTGCGCCTCGTTGCGCGCCTGGCGGTCTCCCCGCGTGCGCGCGATGAGCGCGCGATAGGCCTGGGTGCCCACCTGAAGGCCATAGCCCAACAGATGCAGCTCGGCTGTGTCCTGAACCGTCAGTTCCACGCCGGTCAACACCCCCATGCCCAGCGCGCGGGCGCTCTCAAGCGCCTGCTCCACGCCCTCTACGCTGTCGTGATCGGTCACGGCAATACATTTCATGCCCGCGCGAGCCGCCCATGCGGCCATCTCCCCCGGGGGCAACGTGCCGTCCGAGCAGACGGTGTGCAGATGCAGGTCAAACCGATCTCCGGGAATCAGCTTCATTCCCATGCCTGTATCCGCTTCGCGGCGTCCAGCATCCCGTCCCGCGCACAGGCCGTCACACGGCCGCGCGGATTGCTCCACAAAGCGGAAATGCTCGGGGGCACCGGGCAGGCGGTCGCATCGCTGAGCGCCTCGCACTGCGCCTGCGCGCCCATTTGGGCGGGCAGCGCCAGCGCCTGCAGCACATCGGCGGAAAATTTGAACGGGCTGGCGGTGGACACGATGACGGCCTTGTTTCCGCCCCGCGTTTTTTCCCACACGTTCCACGCCACGGCGGTGTGCGGATCCAGCAGATAACGGTAGGCGTCCCACACCCATTTGATGGTGGCGCGCGTGGCGTCGTCCCCCGCGCTGCCTGCGCTGAAGATTCGGCGCATCTGCGCCTGCAGGGTGTCGCTCACGGCATAAATGCCCTTTTCGCTCAGTTGCTTCATCAGCGCGGCCACAGCCTGGGCGTCCCGCCCGGACAGCTCATACAGCAGCCTCTCCAAATTGGAGGAGACGAGAATGTCCATAGACGGGGAAATGGTTTTATAGAACGCGCGGCGGGCGTCATACACGCCCTGCTCGAAGAAATCCGTCAGCACGCGGTTTCGGTTGCTGGCGCATACCAGATGGCCGATGGGCAACCCCATCTCCCGGGCATACCATCCCGAAAGAATGTTGCCGAAGTTTCCGGTGGGCACCACAAAATCCAGCGGCTCACCCTCCGCCAGCGCACCCGCGTTGCGCAGGTCGCACCATGCGGAGAAATAATAGACGATTTGCGGGGCCAGCCGCCCCCAATTGATGGAATTGGCCGAGGACAGCTCGCAATGGCGCGCGCCGAAATATTCACGGGCCTGCGCGTCGGAAAAAATGGCTTTTACCCCGCGCTGGGCGTCGTCAAAGTTTCCTTCCACCGCCACGCCAAAGGCGTTTGCCGCCTGCTGGGTCTCCATTTGCAGGCGCTGCACGTCGCTGACGCCGTTTCGCGGATAAAAGGCCGCCACGCGGGTACCCGGCACATCGGCAAAACCGGCCAGCGCCGCGCCGCCCGTGTCTCCCGAGGTGGCCACCAAAATAAAGGTTTCATCGGTCACGCCCTGCTGCGCCTTGGCTGCGGATAATACCCTGGGCAAAAACTGCAGCGCCAAGTCCTTAAACGCGGCGGTGGGGCCGTGCCAAAGCTCCAGCACCCATGCCCCCGGTGCGGCCTGCACCAGCGGCACCTCAAAACCGGCATAAGCCTGCGCCGCACACTGCGCGGCCTCAGGCAAATCATCAAAAAACTTTCCCAGGATGGTCTGCGCCCGGCGGGTATAATCCATTTCGCGAAGAGCTTCCAGCTCCCCAGCGGTCAACCGCGGAATGCTCCGGGGAACAAAAAGGCCTCCGTCTCCGGCCAGACCCGTCAGCACCGCCTGCGCGGCGTTTCCTGTGCCCGCGCCCCCGCGGGTACTTTCATACTGCATCGAATTCCTCCCGTAAAACCAACGGCGCATCTGCCGACACACCACTATTTCTTTATTACGGAGTATTATACTTCATTTTAGGGCATGCTTCCACATAAATCCTTTCAAAGTTGTTAATTAGGACGGCCTTTCGCATTTTGAGCAAAACCGCCGGGAACCGCGCTGCCCACGCGGCGGGATGACGAAGCGGCTGCGCCGGGCAAAGCATTTTTTTGCATCTCCAAACTAAAAATGGAACAACGAATCCATAGGCAGCCGCTTGCCAAAGGTGTAGTTAATGGTATAATAAATATATCGCAACAAATATTTGCCTGCTTATAAAAAACGTTCCCAAACCATTTTACGGGCAAAAGGAGGCCTTTTTGATGAAAACCATTTGCATTCCCGACGAAGGGCAGCAGGGCTACGGGCGGGACATTAACCCACATTTCCCGCACACGGATTACCTGAGCATTCTGCGCGCCTATACCCCCACCGCATCGGGCGCATCCTTCACGGTAGAGACCTACCACAAAAACACCGCTCTGGTGAAGATCGACTTTTGCACCCCCACGGTCTATCGCCTGCGCATGTACCCCATGGGAGACGACACGGTCTACGAAAACTCGGTGTTTTCCTTTGCGCCCTGCGGCGATGTCGCGGTGACGCAAGACGACACCTTTGTCACGCTGTCCACGCCCCGGGTCACCCTTCGGGTGCGCAAGTGCCCCTGGGAAATCAGCGTGGAGCTGGACGAGCGTGAGCTGACCCGCGAGCAGATCCGCGACTTTGACGTGGACAGCATGTACAAGGCGCTGCCCCTGGGCTTTACCACCGACGAAGCGGGCAAGCCCAACGGCGCGTTTGAAACCATGTACCTGTACAGCGATGAAAACTTTTACGGCTTCGGCGAGAAATTCACCGATTTTGAAAAGCGCGGCCAGAAGATCTCCGTGTGGCAGCACGACGCGCTGTCCACCAATTCGGATCGCTCCTACAAGGCCATGCCCTATTTCATGAGCTCGGTGGGCTACTCCGTGCTGCTCAACACCTACACCCGCACCCATTTTGACATGGGCGCCACCTCCGGCGTGAGCTATCAGATGCGCACCGAGGATCCCTATTTGGATTACTACATGTTCTGCAACCGCAACTACAAGGGTCTGGTGGGCGATTACACCGCGCTGAGCGGCCGCTCCCCCATGATCCCCCGGTGGGCGTTTGGGTTCTGGATGTCCAAGATGAGCTACATGACCCGGCAGGAAGTGGAAGACGTGGTAAAACGCGCCGCCGAGTTCGGCATGTCCATGGACGTGGTGCATATCGACGGCTGGCTGAGCTTCGGTGGAAACGGCCTGCTGGAATTTGACACCAAGCGCTTCCCCGACCCCGAAGGCATGGTGCGTTGGCTGGGTGAACACGGCGTGCATCTGTCGTTGTGGATGTTCCCGTATATTCCCCAGAGCAATATGTTTGCCAACCGCGAGAACAGCGAGCTTGGCGCCGCAGCCAAAGAGCCCCAGATTTCCCTGTTTGACCAGCTGGCCGCCAAGGGCTATCTGGTGAAAAACGCGCAGGGCGGCCCCTGCACGTTTAAGCCCATGGAAACGGGCACGCCGATGGGCGCCATCGACTTCACCAACCCGGAAGCCGTCGCTTTGGTGCAAAGCTGCATCGCCAAGCTCATGGAAATGGGCGTGGGCGTCATGAAGACCGACTTCTCCGAGGAGATCCCCGAGAACGCCGTGTTTTACGACGGCACCACCGGCCTGCAAAGCCACAACCGCTACACCTATCTGTATGCCAAGACCATCTTTGAGGCTTCTCAGCGCGTGAAGGAAGCCCGGGGTGAGCGGGCGCTGCTGTGGGGGCGGTCGGGTTATGCCGGCAGCCAAAACGTGCCGGCCAACTGGGCAGGCGATTCCTCCTCCACCCGCAACAACCTCTCCGCCATCCTCAAGGGCGGCCTGAGCATGGGGCTGTCCGGCGTCTCCTTCTGGGGCTATGACATCGGCGGCTTCTACAACACCGATTATCAGGGCAAGGTCATCCGTCCGCAGGAGGATGAGTACATCCGCTCCATGCAGATGGGTCTGATGGCGCCCCTGAGCCGCAGCCATGGCCAGCAGACGCCCCGTGAGCCCTGGAACTACAGCGAAACGGTGCAGAAGGCGTTCCTGAAAATGAATAAGCTGCGTTACCGCATGCTGCCGTATGTTTATTCCATCGCCTGGGAGACGCACTTCACCGGCATTCCCATGATGCGCGCCATGCTGCTGGAATTCCAGAGCGACCGCTGCGCCCGTCAGGTGAGCACGCAGTATATGCTGGGCTCCTCCTTGCTGGTGGCACCCGTGTTTGATCAGCAGATTCAGGAAATTTATCTGCCCGAGGGCAGCTGGGCCGATCTGGCAACCGGGGAACGCGTACAGGGCGGCCGCTGGATCCAGGTCGATGCGCCGCTGGACACCATTCCGCTGTATATGCGGCCGGACAGCGTCATCCCCATGCTGCAAACCGCACCCATGCACGCCAGCCAAGCCGAGCTGAAGGATTTCGATGTCCTCATGAACCTGACCCGCGACATCGCCCATATTCATTACGATGATGACGGCGACTTCACGCTGACCGCCCATCTGGACGGCGGAAAAGTGGAGATCTGCTCGGATATGGACATTCAGACCATCCAGCTCTATCTGGAGCAGACGCCCGCCGAGGTGTATTTCAACGATACGCTTTGCCGGTTCACCAAGGTCGCTGCGCACATTTGGAAGGTCGATGTGAAATAAGCGACCCACGTTGTATCCTCTCCCCCGCTTTTTCAAAGGCGGGGGATTTTTTTATGTCGCCAGCTACCCGTGCCGCCGCAGCGGCACGGGCAGCCGAAACACGCTCAAACTAAGCGCAATATTACCGCGCAGCGGCAATATGAGAGCGGTGTTAAAGTTGCCGCGCAGCGGCAATCACGGGAGCGGTGTTGAAAAAAGAAAATCAAGAACCCCACAAGGGATTACATCCCTTGACCCTTTCATCGGGGAAAAGCTACTTTGACGCTCAAGCCATCGTTTCCGAGAGCAGGCAGCCTACGGCAAACCTGTCGCTTCATCACAAGCCCAACAGCCAAAAAAAGCACGAACCCTTTATGTACCCGTGAAGGGGTTCAAGGGGCGGCCGCCCCTTGGGTGCAGGGGGAACCCCTGCAAGGGCAATTGCCTCTTGGGGCACTCGCCTCCGGCGGGGGCCAAACCCTTGTGCGGAAGCAAGCCAAGTGCTGCAAGCGCGTCCGCTATTTGAGCATTCCTACGGAATGCCCTATCGCTTCCGCGCGAGCCGTGTTTCGGTATAGCCGAAACACTAGGATTGGGGGACGTTGTTTTATCGCCGCTTCCGTGATTGCCGCTGCGCGGCAACACTGCGCAGTGTTGTTGCCTTGGCAACAATCACGGAAGCGGTGATACAAAAACGCCCCCTGGGCCCCCTGCCCCCGCCGGAGGCGAGTCCCCCTTAGGGCAGTTGACGGAAAGCCCAAGGGATGATATCCCTTGACCCTTTCATCGGGGAAGAGCCGCTTTGCCGGTCGTGGCATCGTCCCCGAGCAAAGGCAATGTGCGGCGAACCCGGCATCAGCGTCAACATTTGTTCTTGGCTGCCCTCGCGCCTCGCCACCGCCTCTCGGAACACCGCACTTTCTGCAAAAGCAAGGCAAGTGCTGAAAAGCACGACTCATAACCTGTGCATCCTTACGGATACCCTCGTCATTCGCGTGCACCCCGTGTCCCGGCGCTGCCGGAACACTCGCTGTCGGCATCAGCGTCAGCAGTTGCCCTTGGTTGCCCTCGCGCCTCGCCGAAGGCGAGGCGCTTCCGGGTGGCTCGCGGCGCTGTCATAGGGCTGTCGCCCTATTGTCGCTTGCTCGCTTCTCTGGGTCAGCAGTTACTCTTGGCTGCCCTCGCGCCTTGCCGAAGGCAAGGCGCTTTCTGCTTTTCCACCGAGCCCTTTTGTGCTATGATATTTATACTTACCGCTACTGAAAATTTGCCGTTTACAGGAGGATTTTTCTATGAAGTATCCACCGATCATCAAAGGCTTGCCACACATGATACATGGCGGAGACTACAACCCCGAGCAATGGCGCGACACGCCGCAGATATGGACGGAGGATTTCCGTCTGGCGGATCTGGCGCACCTGAACAGTCTGTCGGTGGGCATCTTCTCCTGGACGGCGCTGGAGCCGCGGGAGGGGGAATACGACTTCTCCTGGCTGGATACCATTTTGGATGAAATGGCCAAGCACGGCATGAAAGCCATCCTGGCCACGCCCAGCGGCGCCCGCCCGGCGTGGATGAGCCAAAAATATCCCGAGGTGCTGCGCGTGGGCGCTGACCGGGTACGCATTTTACAGGGCGAGCGGCATAACCACTGCTACACCAGCCCCGTATACCGGGAAAAGGTCGCCGCCATCAACGAGCAGCTGGCGCGGCGATATGCCGGGCATCCCGCGCTGGGCGCCTGGCATTTGAGCAACGAATACAGCGGCGAGTGCCATTGCCCGCTGTGCCAGGAAGCCTTCCGCAGCTGGCTGAAGGCGCGCTATCACAACAGCCTGGATGAGCTGAACCGCGCGTGGTGGACGGCGTTTTGGAGCCACACCTACACGGATTGGAGCCAGGTTGAAAGCCCGTCGCCGCGCGGAGAGCAAAATTTGCACGGCCTCACCCTGGATTGGATGCGCTTTGCCACCGAGCAGACGCTGGATTTTATCAAGGCCGAGAGCGAACCGCTGCGCCGCCTGACGCCGGACGTTCCGCTGGTCACCAACATGATGGGCGTGTACCCCGAGCTGGATTATTTCCGTCTGGCCGATGGGCTGGATGTGGCTTCCTGGGATAATTACCCCCAATGGATGAACGACGAGGGCGACGCGCACGTGGCGGCCTTTGCAGGCTTTCAGCATGACCTGACCCGCTGCACCAAGGACGGCCGGCCGTTCCTGCTGATGGAAAGCTCACCCTCCTCCACCAACTGGCAGCCGGTGGGCAAGCTTCGCCGCCCGGGCGGCCACAAAACCTATTCCCTGCAGGCGGTGGCACACGGCGCGGACTCGGTGCAGTATTTTCAGTTCCGCAAATCCCGCGGCTCGTCGGAAAAATTCCATGGTGCCGTGGTGGATCACGTGGGCAATGAAAACACCCGTGTGTTTGGCGAGGTGAAGCAGACCGGAGAAGCGCTGACCCATCTGGACGCGGTGGTGGGCACGGCCGTGCCCGCCGAGACGGCGGTGATCTACGACTGGAACAATCGCTGGGTGCTGAAGGACAGCAAAGGCTTTTTGCAGGAAAAAGGCTATGAGCAAACCGTTTTGGCGCATTACGAAGGGTTTTATCGCCGGGGCGTGCCCATGGACGTCATCGACCAGACCAAGCCGCTGGACAAGTACAAGCTGGTGATCGCACCCATGCTGTATTTGCTGCGCCCGGGCTTTGCCGAAAAGGCCGAGGCCTTTGTGCGGGGCGGCGGCACCTTTGTCACCACCTATTATTCCGGCTATGTGGACGAGCACGACCTGTGCTTCCTGGGGGGCTTCCCCGGCCCGCTTAAAAACCTGCTGGGCATTTGGTGCGAGGAACTGGACGGCCTTCGCCCGCAGGATACCAACCGTATGCTGTGGGAGGGGAAGGACTACACACTGCACGATTTTGCCGAGGTGATCCACCTGCGCGGCGCGCAGGCGCTGGGCGAGTATGGGGAAGATTTTTACGCCGGGTATCCGGCGCTGACGCGCAATCAGGTGGGAGGCGGCAGCGCCTATTATGTGGCCGCCCGCTTTGGGGAAGACTTCCACAACGACTTTACCGACCATCTGATCCGCACCTGCGGCATCCGCACCACGCTGGGGATGCTGCCCGGCGGCGTGTCGGCGCAAATGCGAACCGACGGAGAAAACGAGTTCGTATTTGTCATGAACTTTATGCCCTATGCCCAGGCGGTAGATTTCGGCCCAGGCGGGGTAGACATGGAAAGCGGAGAAACCGTATCCGGGCGCGGGGAGCTGCCCGCACGGGGCATCCGCATGTTCCGGCGGTAACAAAAGGGAGGAATCATGGCCTATCAGGCGCTTTACAGAAAATATCGACCGCCCACGTTTGACGACATCTGGGGGCAGCCCAGCATTGTGCGGGCGCTGAAAACCCAGGTGGAGAGCGGGCGCACCGGTCACGCCTATCTGTTTTCCGGCCCCCGCGGCACGGGAAAAACCTCGGCTGCCAAGATTCTTGCGCGGGCGCTGGTTTGCCATCACCCGGAAAACGGCGAGCCCTGCGGCCATTGCCCGGCCTGTCGCGAGGAAAACCCGGTGGACATTACCGAGATCGACGCCGCCTCCCATAACCGGGTAGACGACGTGCGCGAGATGCTGGAAAACGTGCGCTATCTCCCGGCTGTGGGGCGCAAGCGCATCTACATCATCGACGAGGTGCATATGGTCACCGCCGCGGCGTTCAACGCGCTGCTCAAAACGCTGGAGGAGCCGCCCGAGCATGTGGTGTTCATCATGGCCACCACCGAGCCGCACAAGCTGCCCGCCACGGTGCTGTCGCGCTGCCAGCGGTTCTCCTTCGGCCGCATCCCGCTGGCCGATCTGGTGGGGAACCTCCAGCACATCGCCCAGAGCGAGGGGATACAGGTTTCGCAGGAGGCGCTGTCCGCCATCGCCGTGGCCGCCGAGGGCGGCATGCGCGACGCCATTTCCCTGCTGGATCAATGCGCCGCCATGGCGGCGGGCGGCCCGCTGGATCCTGAATTGGTTTTCCTGATGCTGGGCACCGCAGGCCGGGAGCATTACTTCGCCGTAGGCGATGCCATTTTGAGAGGGGATGCGCCCAGCGCCGTGGCGGCGCTGCAGGACTTTTTGCTCAAGGGGGGCAACCTGCAGGTGTTTGCCGCCGATCTGTGCCGCCATTTGCGCGATCTGTACATCGCCTCCACCACCCAAGCCGATACACCGCCCGTGGAGAACATCGACATCCCCACCTGGAAGCGGCTTCGCCAAAGCGCCGGGCGCACCGCACCCGGGCAGATTTTGCAGGCGCTGGAGGTGCTTACCCAGCTGGAGGGCAGCCTGCGCTACACGGACAATCCCCGGGTCATGGTGGAGCTGGCCATTTTCCGCTGCTGCCGAGTGCCCGCCGGCGTTCCCGAAAACCTGCTGACCCGCATGGAGCAGCTGGAAAACCGCATTGCGGAGCTGGAGGTGCGGCCGGTCGGTTCGTCCCCCGCTGTTGCCCCGCCCGTTTCGGCTGCAAAAGAGGCCGCACCCCCGCCCATTCCCGCGGCGTTGGATACGCCGGAGGAATACGTTCCTCCCGCCGCGCCCCCGCCCATAGATGCGGATCTGCCGCCCTGGGAAGCCGACCCCGTTCCGTCTCCGCCCCCGGCAAGCCTTGCGCCTGCCGCGGCGCGCCCGGTTCCGCCCCCGCCCAAGGCGCAAACCCCGATGCCTGCCGCGGCAACCCCCGCCCCGCCCCAGCCCAAAGCACCGGCTGCAAACGCTCCAAGCCCGGCACGCCGCCCCGCTCCCGCGGGAAGCGCCGATGCCGAAGGGGTATGGAAGCGCGCGTACGACATTTTGGTAAACAGCGGCAAGGCCATGGTGGCAGCGTGGATGGAGCAGGGCAAGGCGCTCTCCTTAACACAGGATACCATTTCGGTGCAGTATGCGCAGGATCAGGCGACCTCCGCTGAGATGCTGAAGGCCGAGCGCAGAGCCGCTGTGCTGAGAAAAGCATTGGAAGAGGCAAGCGGCCGCCGCCTGGCGGTGGATTACGTCATTTACCATTACACCCCCGAGCAGCAGCAGATGCTGGAGGAGTCCCTCAAGCGGCTGCCGCCTGAAATTACCACCATCAAAAATTGATTTATTGGAGGAACAAACTTATGGCAAAAGGATTTATGCCCCGCGGAGGCGGCGGTGCCAACATGCAGCAGTTGATGCGCCAGGCGCAGAAAATGCAGGCCGACATGGCCGCGGCGCAGGAGAAGCTCGCCCAGAGCGAATATGAAGCCACCGCCGGCGGCGGTGCTGTGCGCGCCGTGGTAACCGGCAAAAAGCTGCTTTCCGTACTGGAGATTAAGCCCGAAGCGGCAGACCCCGAGGATGTGGAAATGCTGCAGGATATGGTGATCGCGGCGGTAAACGAAGCGCTGCAAAAGGCCGAGGCCGATTCCAACGAGGCCATGGGCAAGCTGACCGGCGGCATGAATATGCCCGGATTGTTTTAAGCGATGGCCGCCTATCTGGAGCCGCTGGCTCGGCTGATCAATGCCCTGTCCAAACTTCCGGGCATTGGGCAGCGCTCTGCGGCGCGCCTGGCGTATCATATTTTGCAGCAACCCGAACCCGAGGTGCGCGAGCTGGCCGAAGCCATTTATAAGGCCCGCAGGGACATCGGCACCTGCCCCATTTGCGGCGATTACACGGTGGGGGATCAGCCCTGCGGCATGTGCCAGGATCCCCGGCGGGACGGCTCTGTTTTGTGCGTGGTGCGTGATCCCCGGGATGTGGCCGCGATGGAGCGCTCAGGCGCTTTCCGGGGGCGCTATCATGTGCTGCACGGCACCATCTCGCCCAGCGAGAACCGCGGTCCCGGCGATATTCGCATCAAAGAGCTGCTTGTCCGGCTGCGGGACGGCGAGGTCAAGGAGTTGATTCTGGCCACCAATCCCGATTTGGAGGGCGAAGCCACGGCGATGTACCTTGCGCGGCTGGTTAAGCCTCTGGGCATTAAGGTCACGCGCATTGCCCAAGGGGTGCAGGCCGGGGCCGATCTGGAATATGCCGACGACGTGACCCTCAGCCGCGCGCTGGAGGGGCGAAGAGATATGTAGAACTTCGGCCTTCGGCCGAAGTTCTAGGGCATCCAAGAGCAACTGCTGACGATGATGCCGGCAGGAACACCGCAGGTGTTCCGAGAAGCGGTGGCCGAAGTGCGAAGGCAGCTAAGGGCAAGTGCTGACGCGCACACCACCCGTCCTTGGGGACGCTACCATGACCGCCAATGTGGCTTCTCCACGATGTAATCCCTTAGCGGGGCTTAGTTTGGTATCAACTGCCCTAGAGAGGATTCGCCTCCGGCGGGGGCCAAACCCTTGTGCGGAAGCAAGCCAAGTGCTGCAAGCGCGTCCGCTATTTGGGCATTCCTGCGGAATGTCCTATCGCTTCCGCGCGAGCCGTGTTTCGGCATAGCCGAAACACTCGGATTGGGGGACGTTGTTGTATCGCCGCTCCCGTGATTGTTGCCAAGGCAACAACACTGCGCTGGGCTTCCACGTGTTTTGGCGGCCAGTGTCGCTGGGGCGGCACTGGTTTGACGCGACCCCCAAATCCCCCTAGCGACCCCCATTCCCCCTCCCGTCTGGGGACACCCCAGACCCCGGAAGCGCCTTGCCAAAGGCAAGGCGCGCGGGCAGCTAAGAGTTTCTACGCCGAAAAATGGGTTCGCCGTAGGCTGCTTGCCTTCGGGAACGATACCCCGGGCGTCTCCGCAGCTTCTCCACGATAAAAGTGTCCAGGGATACCATCCCTTGTGGAAGTTCTTACTATCCCTTTTTCAACGCCGCTCTCATATTGCCGCTGTGCGGCAATATTGCGCTTCGATTGAGCGTATTTCAGCCGCCAGTGCCGTTGAAGCGGCACTGGTTAGGGATGCAATCCCTTGTGGGGGTTACGCCCGCCCGTTTCAATTTCAAAAAAGCGCCCCGGAGAAATCCGGGGCGCTTTGGGTTTAGGTTATAATGTTTTTTCGTATACGCGGCGGCGGCGATGCTGACGCGTTTCAAAATCTTTCCACATGGCCTGCACACGGTCGTTGGTTTCCAGCTCCGGGCCGGTTTCCGCATAGCGGTACCCCTGCTCGATGGCCGATTTCACCATGGCGCTGAGCAGCAGCGCTGTAACGCCCCGCCCCTGGTATTCCTTCTTGACGGCCACCAGCAGCAGCTCCATCCGGTCGTTCTTCTTCATGGCGTGAAGCATATCCGCCCACCCGAAGGGGAACATACGCCCTTTGGTGCGCTGAAGCGTCTTGGCCAGCGAAGGCATGGCCACGCCTCCCGCGATGAGCTCTCCCTCCTTGTTGTAAACCATTTTGACGAAGGCGGGGTTGATGAGCGGGAAAAACTTATTGATCAGCGAATCCACCTGCTGGGGCTGCATGGGCACATACCCGTAGAGATCCTTGTACGCGTCCATGGTCAGATCCATGAATTTCCGGGAAATCTCCATCATATCCTTGGCGCGGGTAAAGCTCTGCACGCGAAACCCGAAGCGCTTGGTGATCATCTCCGACAGCCGCTCCAGTTTATCCCGCACCTCCGGGCCGGGCACGCTCACCAGATATTCCTTCCAGTCCACGGCCTTGACATAGCCCAGTCGCTCCAGATGCTCCTTATAATAAGGCGCGGCGTACGGCGTGATGGACAGATCCTGCTCCTCAAACCCTTCCACCAGCAACCCTTCGGGATCCGAATCGCAGAAGCCCAGCGGCCCGTGGATCTGCGTTTTTCCATGGGCACGCGCCCAGTCCTCCACCGCGCCCAGCAGCGCCGCCGAAACCTCAGGATCGTCAATGAAATCCATCGTACCGAAGCGGGCGTAATCCCCGCCGTGCATCTGGTTGCTGCGCTCGTTGAGGATGGCGATGATGCGCCCCACCGTTTTGCCGTCCTTCACCGCCAGGAAGCACTGCCCCTCGTACACCTGCCAGGAAGGGTTTTTCTTCGGGTCGATGTACTCATGGGCATCACTTTTCAGCTCAGGAACATAATGGGGATTGCCGGCAAAGAGTTTATCCGGAAAATTGACAAACTCCCGGCGGTCAGCTTTGCTTTCCACTTTCTTAATTGTAACCATGCTGTGACCTCGCTGTATAAAAAATGATAACTGCGATAATTGGGTTAATTATATCACAATGTGAGAATCCTGTCATGTTTTGGTGAAAATCTTCGGCGGTCGCCAGTTTTTCTTTTGGCGACGAAACGTGTATAATGAAATCAGTTTTGGGGAGGGCATTTTATGAACAATTACGAAGAAATGATTCGCCTGGGACGCGCTTTTACGCAGTTTGAAGACGATGAAGACTATCGCTCGGATCAGCAGCTGCAAAAGCCCCAGCCCCCGCTGGCAAAGGCGCCCATGCGCGGGCAGGCGACGCCGCTGCCGCGGGACTTTGACGCGCTGGAAATGAACCGGGATTTTTTATCGCTGCTTTGCGGGCGGGAGAGCCACCGCGTGTTTACCCAAAGCGGGCTGACGCTGCTTCAGCTTTCCTTTTTGCTGTGGGCGACGCAGGGCGTGAAAAGCGTGCGCGGCAAGCGCTACGCCACGCTGCGCACCGTGCCCAGCGGCGGCGCGCGCCACGCGTTTGAAACCTATTTGCTGGTGCAGCGCGTAGAGGGGCTGGAAAGCGGCATTTACCATTACCTGCCCATGACGCACGCTTTGGAGCAGCTGACCGCCGCGGGCGAAGACCTGCCCCAAACCGTCACCGATGCGCTATGCGGCCAGGCGTGGGCTGCCAAGGCCGACGTCGTGTTTTGCTGGTCGTTGGTGCCCTACCGCGCCGAGTGGCGCTACGGCCCCTTCAGCCACCGCATTGTCTTAATGGACATGGGGCACGTGGGGGAAAACCTGTATTTGGCCTGCGAAGCGCTGCGCCTGGGCACCTGCGGTGTGGGTGCGTTTGACCGCAAAGCGCTGGATACGCTCTTTGAGTTGGACGGGCAGGAGGAATACACTATATATGTCGCACCGGTGGGCGCGGTGGATCAGGCAGACAAGCCGGCCGAGCTGGCCTTTTATGATGACATTTTAAGTCAGGAGCCATAAACCCGTATCAAAAAACGCCGGCATTTTATTGCCGGCGTTTTATTTATGCGCCAAAAGCCTTATTGCGTCAGGCCGTGCGCGGGAGACGCCGCGCGCCGCTTTGCGGCCAGCGCATATGCGGCCGCCGCGACCAGGGGAAACACCGTCATGCACAGCAGAGCGATCTTCATCCCCAGCTGCGCCGCCGTGAGCTGCATCCCCGCCGCCCACTGCGCCACAACGGAGCTTTGCGCCATCCAGTCGGTCAGCACGCCCATCCATTGCGGGCCCACCGCGCCGCCCAGATCTCCCCCCGCCGCCATCAGCGCAAACATCGCCACCCCTGCCGCGGGGAAACGGTCGGTGGCCACCAACAGGCTCCCCGGCCACAGCATGGACACACAAAAGCCCGTCAGCGCGCAGGCCGTCAGCGCGACCCACGCCGCCCCGGAAAGCGCCGCCGCCAAATAGCACACCGCGGCCCCCGCCGCGCCCAGCAGCAAAACCCGGTAAATATGCTTGCCGAAGCGGCCGTACAGCGTGCGCCCCAGCCCCAGCATGGCGGAAAACATGGCCACGCCCAGCGCATCTCCCCACACCTTGGGAATGCGCAGCGCCTCCTCCAAATAACCCGAGCTCCACTGCGCCATGGTGCACTCGCTGGCTCCGCCGGCAAAAATGCACAAGAAGCACAGCCAAAACCCTTTGGAGCGCAGCAGGGAAACCACGTTGGCAGCCTTTTGAGGCGTCTCCAGCGCCGGAACCCGCGCTTTTGTAAACAGCACGCACGCCGCCAGAGGCACCAGCATCCATCCCAGCGCCAGCCACTGCCAGCCTTCCTTGCCCACGGCCAGCAAAACCAGCGTGCTTACCAGCACCACACCCACCACGCCCCAGGCGTAAACCGAGTGCAGCTTGCTCATTTCCCGCTCGGGGTTTTCGCTGGGCAGCGCGGCAATGACCGGGCTGATCAGCACCTCGGCCAGGCCGGCCGACGCGGAAAAAATCACCGTGCCCAGGATCAGCCCTGCGTATACGCCTTGGGGGAATACAAACGGCACCACTGCGTAAACCAGCAGACCCGCCGCAGTGAGCGCGGGGGTAAGCCTGACCGCCAGCGCCACGTTGAACTTGTGGGAGTAAAACGAAAAGATCAGATCCACCAGCAGCTGGGTGCAGAAATTGATGAGCACCAGCGCGCCCAGCTGGGAGAACGACAGGCCGTACAGGCTGCGAAAGGTCAAAAACAGCAGCGGCGAAAGCGTCGCCACCACCGACATGGACGCGTTGGTCGCGTAGCAGGCATACTTGGTCAGCCGGTCATCACGTTTCATCGTGCTCTCCCCGGAGCATCTGCTCCTGCTTTGCCGCCCGGGTGCAGCGGCGCACAAAATCGCCTTTGGCGACGCTGTAGCCGTCCCAGTCGTGCTCGTAGGCCTTCCACAGACCCAGCTTCAGCGCCTCGTACTCCTTTGCCGGCTCGGGATGCCGGTTCAGGTAATCCCGAAAAAAGAGCTCGTCGGTGTCCCCGGGCCGGCGCAGGTGAAAGTGGAACACCCTTGGGGCGAACCCCTGCGGCGTATATCCCTTGTTAAAATCCATCCGCTGAGGGGTCTGCGCCATCAGCAAATAACCGCAGGCCTCCAACGCGCGCCGCACCGCCTGCATATCCCCGTCGGTCACGGCGAGAATATCCACAATGGGCTTGGCCCAAATGCCGTCAATGGCGGTGCTGCCCACATGGTGGAGCGCCGTCCCCGCAGGCAGCCCCTTGCCCAGGCAGGCCGCCTCTTCCTCATACCACTGCGCCCAGCAGGCCTGATGTGCCGTCAGCCGAATGGGAAACAGCTGCCAAAGCTCTTCCAGCGTCATTTCGGATAACTGCTTCATAGCTCCCCCTTAAAAAAACGCGCCCGGCTCTCCCCGGGCGCGTTGTGGGTCAGTTTCGCATGCTGTGGATGGGGGCGGGGATGCGCCCGCCTCGGGCGATAAACGCGCCGCAGGGCACGGGGTTCACCCGCATAACCGGCGCCTCGCCCAGCAAGCCGCCAAAGGAAACCTCGTCGCCCACCTTCTTCCCCGGCGCGGGGATGATGCGCACGGCGGTGGTCTTGCCGTTGATGACGCCGATGGCGGCCTCGTCGGCAATGATGGCGGAGATGGTTTCAGGCGGCGTGTCGCCCGGCACGGCGATCATATCCAACCCCACCGAGCATACGGCGGTCATGGCCTCCAGCTTTTCCAGCGTGAGCACGCCGGCACGCGCCGCATCGATCATGCCCGCGTCCTCGCTGACCGGAATAAACGCGCCGGACAGCCCGCCCACATGGGAGGACGCCATGACGCCGCCTTTTTTGACCGCGTCGTTGAGCAGCGCCAGCGCCGCCGTGGTGCCCGGGCCGCCCACTGTCTCCAGTCCCATTTCGGTGAGGATGTCCGCCACGCTGTCCCCCACCGCGGGGGTGGGCGCCAGAGAAAGATCCACAATGCCGAAGGGCACCTCCAGCCGCCGGGACGCCTCGCGCGCCACCAGCTGACCCACGCGGGTGATGCGGAAGGCCGTGCGCTTGATGGTTTCCGCCACCTCGTCAAAGGGCTGCCCCTTCACCTGCTCCAGCGCGCACTTGACCACGCCCGGGCCGGAAACGCCCACGTTGATGGCGCAGTCGGCCTCGCCCCAGCCGTGGAACGCGCCGGCCATGAAGGGATTGTCCTCCACCGCGTTGGCAAAGACCACCAGCTTGGCCGCTCCCAACCCATCGCGGTCGGCGGTGCGCTGCGCCGTCTCCACAATGACCCGTCCCATGGCCGCCACCGCGTCCATGTTGATGCCCGCGCGGGTGGTGCCCACGTTCACCGAGGAGCACACCATATCCGGCACGTCCAGGGCCTCGGGAATGGTGATAATCACAGCTCGGTCGCCCCGGGCGATGCCCTTGTACTCCAGCGCCGAGTAGCCGCCGATAAAGTTGACGCCCACCTCTTTTGCCGCCCGATCCATCGCCTTGGCGATAGCCAGGCAGCCCGCCTCGCCGGAAGCGGCACCGATGACCGAAATGGGGGTGACGCTGATGCGCTTATGCACAATGGGAATGCCGTACTCGGCCTCGATCTCCTTGCCCACCTGCACCAGGCGGCCGGCCTTTTGGCAAATGCGGTCGTACACCCGGCGGGCGACCTCCTGCGGGTCCTCGTGAATGCACTCGGTGAGGGTAATGCCCATGGTAATGGTGCGGATGTCCAGCTTTTCCTCCTGGATCATCCGTAAAGTATCAAATACCTCATGTTGGCTTATCATCGCTGCCCCTCCGTTACACGCGGTGCATGGCGTTGAACAGCCCTTCGTCGTACACGCCGATGGACAGCCCCTGCGCCTCGCCCAGCGCGCGCAGCGCGTCTTTAAAGGCGGTCAGGTTGGTGTTCATGCCGGACAGATCCACCTGCATCATCATGGTGAAGTATTCCTCCATGACGGTCTGGCGGATGTCCAGAATGTTGACCTCATATTGAGAAAGCAGAGCGCTGACGGCGGCAATAATGCCCACCTTGTCCTGCCCCACCACCGAAACGATGGCATTTTTCATAAACGGCTCCTCCTGAAAAAAATGATACGCTGTTATTATAGGGGAAAACCGCGCCCGATGCTAGCCCCTGCCGTCGGCCATGGGGCACACGGCGCGGCAGCGGTTGCAGTCCACCACGTCAAAGCCCCGGGCGTTGGTGGAATAGGCGTTGGGGCGGCAGCTCAGCTGGCAGGCATGGCTGCCGTCCAGCGCGCCCACCGGGCAGGCATCCAGGCATTTGCGGCAGCCGGAAATGCACACACCGGGCGCGGGCGCGTCCCCCGCCAGCGTCAAATCGGTCAGCACCACGCCCACCGACAGGCGGTTGCCGAACTTGCGGTTGAGCAGCAGCGTGTTTTTGCCCAGCTGCCCCAGACCGGCCGCCACCGCCGCGTGCTTCATGGAAAGCATGCCCCGGCCTTCCAGCTTTTCCGGGATCCACGCATCGTAAGGGCCGTCGCAGGGCAGCGGTATGGCGATGCAGCCCAGCTCGGCCTCCATGCGCCGCGCCGCGGCAAAGGCGATCTCATCCACCCGGCGGGCGCACATGGCGTTGAACGTGCCGTATACCAGCCTGGGATCGGTGCGGGTCAGTCCCTTGGGGTTGGCCAGCCCGAATACGATCAACGACCGGCACTGCGGCCAGATGTCGCCCGGGCGAAAGCCATCAGGTGCCGTGTCCAACGCCTCGGCGGCGGCCAGCCCGCACACATCCGCGCCCGCGGCGAGAAAAATTTGCCTTACCTGCTCCTCCATGTGTTTGCTTCCTTTCCCCTGTTTCATGTGGTAAAATT
>JAQUVY010000031.1 GCA_028693155.1 Eubacteriales bacterium | reverse complement strand
TCAGCGTCGTCGCCACAGACAGCGTTTGATCCAGCACCTGAGGCGTCTCCACCGTCATGGAACCCAAGCTTACAGAAAGCTGCACTTTGGAGCCGGAAGGCACTTTTGTGCCGCCTTCCGGCGTCTGGGCGATGACCGTATCCGCGGGGTAGGTTTCGTCATACACTTTATTTACAACGCAGATCAGCCCGGCCGCCTGCAGCTGACTCTCTGCCACGCTTTGCGGAAGCTCCACGACCTTGGGCACCTCCGTATTGTAAGCTTTGGCAGGGACGCCCACCAAAGAGCGCACAACGAGATAGCCCGACATGGACAGCACCAGCAGCCCTGCAACAATGCATATCGCCAGCATGAGTTTATGATGAGCCGGTGTTCTTTTGCGTTCTGTTTTGCGGGGATAAGATCCCGACGTGCCGGTCGGCCCTGTCAGCCTTCCCGTTCGGTAAGGCGGCTGTGTCGTGTTTGTGGGGGCGCTGTCATCCACCTTGATTGTGGGAATCACGCGGGTCCCTGTTTCGTCAAAGTTGTTTTTGATGACAACGTAGCTCCCCTCGGGATAGAGCAGGACTTTTTCCAGATCGCGCGCCATTTCCCGGGCGTTGTCATAGCGCGCCGCGGGATTTTTCATCATGGCTTTGAGGATGATACGCTCCAGCGCCTTGGGAATCTCCGGGCGCAACTGGCGCGGCGGCCGCGGTTCTTCCTGCACCTGCTTAAGCGCCACACTCACCGGCGTATCTCCGGAGAAGGGGACCTGTCCCGTGCTCATCTCGTAAAGAACCACGCCCATGGAATAGATATCCGTCTTTTCATCCACGGGGTTGCCGCGCGCCTGCTCAGGCGAGATGTAATGCACGCTTCCCAGCGCGCTGTCTCCCACAGTGGCCGTGTCCATGGTGGGGGCTTTGGCGATGCCGAAATCGGCCACCTTTGCCACACCGTCCTCGGTCAACAGGATGTTCTGCGGTTTGATGTCGCGATGGATCAGCCGGTGGCTGTGCGCATAAAACAGCGCCGCGCAGATCTGCTGACCAATGCGCAGGGTCTCCTCAACGTCCAGTCTTCCCTTGGCGTGGATGTATTCCTGGAGGGTGTCGCCGTCGATGAACTCCATGACGATATAATGCATCCCGGCTTCGCAGCCCGTTTCATAGGTTTTTACGATGTTGCGATGGGAATACGTTGAGGCAATTTGGGTTTCCATCATAAAGCGATGCACGATTTCCTCATCCTGCATATGCTCAGGCTTGAGCACCTTGATCGCCACGATGCGCCCGTTTTCCATATCCTGTGCGCGAAACACCTGCGCCATGCCGCCGGTCCCCTTTAGGTCCAGCACGCGGTATTTCCCTGCGATGATCTTCCCTATCATGCCGCTCATCTCCCCTCGCACCGGGCCATGAGCACGGTAATGTTATCCTGGCCGCCGCGTTCGTTGGCCATATCCACCATCTGTTGTGTGATATGCTCCAGCGAATCCTTCTGTAAAGCCATTTGCAGCAGTTCATCGTCTTCGACATGGCGAATCAGCCCATCGGAGCATAACAGCAGGATGTCTCCCTTGTCGTATTCCACCTCGGAAATATCCGACTCGACCTCCGCCTCGGTGCCGACGGCACGCATGATGATGTTGCGGTAGGGGTGAACACGCGCTTCTTCATAGGTCAGTTTGCCGTTGTCGATCATTGCCTGAACCAGAGAATGATCGTGCGTGATCTGACGGATCTGCCCGTCGTGGATCAGGTATGCGCGGCTGTCGCCCACATGGGCGATGATCCAGTGTTTTCCCCGGCGAATGCCCAGTACCACGGTGGTTCCCATGCCGCTGAAAAATTCATTCTGGGAGGCATAGTCCAAAATAGAACGGTTTGCCTCGGCAATGGCCATCCGCGCGGACGCCTCCTCAGGCAGCCGCTTTTTGCGCGCACTGCCCACCATGTTCAGAATGACTTGCACGGCCATGGAACTGGCTACATCCCCGGCCTGGTATCCGCCCATGCCATCGGCCACGATGACAACGTCCTTCACCACGCCATCCTGTGGAATGTACATGCTGTCTTCGTTACGCTTCTTTATTTTTCCGATGTCTGTGCAGCCGGCATACTGAATTTTCACTGAATTGCTCCTTTACTCGGGAATTTTCTCTGCGCGCTCCTGCAAGCGACGGCGCCGCAGCTGGCCGCACGCACCTTCAATGTCTTCTCCCAGCGTGCGTCGGCGGGTGGCCGAGACGCCTCTGTCTTCCAGCATCTTTAAAAACGCCTCCACGTGCTCGGAGGCGCTCAAGGTGCTGCCGTCGGCAGCGTTGAGCGGAATCACGTTGACGTGGCTGGGAAGCCCTTTTAAAGCGGTTGCCAGCGCATCCGCGTCCTGGCAGGTGTCGTTGATGCCGTTGGTAAGGGCGTACTCAAAAATCACTCTTCGTCCGGTGGCCTGTGCGTAGGCACGCGCGGCGTTTACCGTCTGAGCCACAGTCCACTTTCGCGCAATGGGCATGATCTGCCTGCGCTTTTCATCCAGCGCGCTGTGCAGAGAAATGCACAGCGTAATATGCAGCCCTTCCTGCGCCAATTGGTCGATACGCTCCACCAAACCACAGGTGGACAGGGAGATGTTGCGTTGGCTGATGCCCAAGCCATCGCCGCAGGAAGCCAGGCGAATGAACTTCAGCGTGTTGTCGTAGTTATCCAGCGGTTCGCCGCTGCCCATCAAAACCAGATTTGTGATGCTGCGACCACCGCCCAGGTCCGCATTAACGGCGATGACCTGCCCCAATATTTCACCCGGCGTCAGATTGCGAATCAAACCGTCACCGGTGGAAGCGCAAAACGCGCAGCCCATGCGGCAACCCACCTGAGTGGACACGCACAGCGTGTTGCCGTGGTGATAACGCAGCAGCACACCTTCCAGGATGTTGCCATCCTCCAACTCGTAAAGGTATTTTCGCGTGCCGTCCTTTGGCGATTCCAGCGTTTCGCAAATGGTTACACCGCCCACATGTGCGTTTTGGGCAAGCGCTTCGCGCAAGGCCAGGGGTACATTGTTCATCTCACCGGGGCGCTTGCCCTTCATGAGCCATGTATACACCTGCCCGGCACGAAACTTGGGGAAACCCAGACCCACCATCCATTCCGTAAGCTCCGGCAGCGTCAGATCCAGCAGCGCGGGCGAAGCGGCCGTCATGGGCGTTTCCTCATGAGAGCCATAAAGAAGCCCTCGGCGTGATGCACATGAGGCAGCAGCTGCAGCATATGCGAGCCTTCCTCCGCCGGGAGATCGGGCAGCACTTCGCGCAGAGGTACTGCCTCCAGCGTCTTGTCATGCTCCAACAGCCAAGAAACGTTGTTTTCGTTCTCTCTGCGTGAAACCGTGCAAGTGGAATAAAGCAAATGCCCGCCTTCCTTCACCATTTCGGCAGCGTTGGTCAGAATACGCCGCTGAATGGCGATCAGTTCGTCCATTTCGCGCTGCTTGCGCTGAATCTTGATGTCCGGGCTGTTATACGCGATGCCCAGTCCCGAACAGGGAGCATCCACCAGCACCATGTCGAAGCGGCGATCGTCGGGAAGTCCTGCATCATGCAGCTCGATCTGTGCTTCTACACCCAGTCGGTTCAGCGTCTGGCGAATCAGCTCTACCCGGTGTTCATGAATGTCCCAGGCGGTCAGCGTGCACGCGCCGTCCAAATAGGCGGCTACAGCCGCCGTCTTTCCGCCAGGAGCCGCGCAGGCGTCCAAAATCGTTGCGCCCTTACCGGCTGTTTCGGCGCAGAGTCTGGAAATGAGCTGAGAGCCCTCCCCTTGAATGGCGATGTATCCCTTTTGAAAAAGCGGCGTTGCGGCCAAGTTATCGGCCGAAAGAATCTGAATGGCTTCGGGCACCAGTTCTCCCAGCCTGCAAGGCACACCTGCCTTTTCCAAACGCTCCAGCACCTTTTGGGTGGCGGCGCCTTTAAGCGGGTTTGCCCGGATGGTCATATGATGGTCGGGACGGTAGGACATAAAACCCTCGGCGGCCTCAACACCCAACTGCTGCACAAACATATGGGTCATCCACTTTGGCCAGGAATAGCGAGCCGACAGGTATCCCTCGGGGTCTTTTCCCTTGTCCGGCAAAACAATTTTCGCGCGGCGGCGCAAAAAATTGCGCAGAACGCCGTTAACGAAGCCGGCCTGGCGCTCAAAGCCCCGTGCCTTTGCCAGCTCCACCGTGCTGTCCAACGCGGCATGGTCGGGTACGCTGTCCAAGAAACAAATCTGACAGGCCCCCAAACGGAGAATGTCAACCAAGCCGTCCGCGGTGGTCTCATAATTGGCAAAGTTCGCCAAGCAATAATCCAGGTAGTAGATTTGATCCAGCGTTTCGTTCAGCAGCTTCAGCGCAAAACGGCGCTGTTGAATATCCAGCGCGCTGAACTCTCGCTTTGCCGCCTGCGGCGCATAGGCACCGCCCCGCACCACTGCCGTAAACGCCCGGCTGACCGCCAGTCTAGCTTCATCAACGGGCATAATGAAATACCTTTCCCTTCTCAGGCATATGCCCGCGCAGATAGTCTGCAACCGGCATACGCCGTTTGCCGGGGGCCTGCACTTCCAGCAGCTCGACCGCTTGCTGCGCGCAGCATACCCACATGCGGCTTTCGCGCACGATAACCGCCCCGGGCTGGCCGGAGATTGCGTCATCCACGCGGGTTTTCCAAATTTTCAGCACCGAGCCATCCTCTTCCTTTACCCACGCGCCCGGCCAGGGGTCAACACCCCGCACCAAGTCGTGCACCTGCGCGGCGGTCTGCGAAAAATCGACCTGCCCGTCTTCCTTGCTGAGTATGGGAAAATGGGTCGCTTCAGCTTCGCACTGCGGCCGGGGAACCACTGCGCCGTCCTGCATGGCCGCCAAGGTTTCTACCAGCAGTGAAGCGCCGATGGGCGCCAAGCGGTCAAACAGCTCCCCCGCCGTCTCCTGCGGCAATATTTCCACTTGCCTTTGCAGCAGAATGTCACCGGTATCAATTCCCGCGGCGGTAAGCATAGTGGTGACGCCGGTCACCGCCTCACCCTTGATAACAGACCATTGGATAGGCGCGGCCCCGCGATATTTTGGCAGCAAAGACGCATGCACATTTACACATCCCATGGGCGGAATGTCCAAAATGCGCTGCGTCAAAATTTGCCCAAACGCCGCTGTCACCATGACATCAGGCTGCAGCGCCAGCAAGGCCTCATAGCCTTCGCGCCGACGGATCTTCTCAAACTGGAACACGGGCAGACTCATTTGCTGCGCGGTCGCCTTTACCGGGCAGGGAATCATCTTTTGACTGCGCCCCTGCGGACGGTCGGGCTGGGTAAACACGCCCACCACCTCATGCCCGGCCTGTACCAGCGCCTGCAAAGAGGGCACCGCAAAATCCGGCGTTCCTAAAAATACGATTCTCACTCTTCTTCATCCGCCTTATCCGGCTGCAAACCGCCAATCACATGATCCACATACAAAATGCCGTCCAAATGCTCGATCTCGTGGATCATTGCCAAGCCAAACATATCTTCGCCTTCTTTTTCGAACCATTCGCCGTTTCGGTTCTGCGCGCGCACCCACACCTTTTCCGGGCGCTTGGTCAGCCCCCAGTATCCGGGCACAGACAGGCAGCCTTCGGTCCATTCGCGCTCACCCTCTGTGCGCAAAATCTGCGGGTTGACCAGCTCGACCAGCCCTTCGCCCACGTCGATCACTACCGCTTTGCGTAAAATGCCCACTTGCGGCGCGGCAAGCCCCACGCCCGGCGCGGCATACATCGTCTCCGCCATATCATCCAGCAGACTTGCCAGTCTCTGGTCGAATTTTTCTACCGTTCGCGACTTGCGCCGCAGTTCTTTTTCATAATGTTCCATATCCAGTACTTTGCGCAGGGCCATAATGATTGCTGCTCCTTTGTTCTGATATCCGATTTTATCCCTATTTTATTTATTATAACATCGCAGACGGGTCTGTTTCCAGTACCGCATGTGAACTTCCTGCTAAATCGCGCATGGCATTAAAAAGCAAGTCCTCCATTTTTCGGGCGTTTTCATCCGCCCGCACCTTGAGAACAACCTGATAGCGAAACTGCGCGCGCAGACGGGCGACCGGTGCAGGTGTAACATCGAAGAACAGCACAGAGGCTTCCATGTCGGGGGCGTCCTGCATTTCGCGGGTCAGCCGCCGGTAGATTTCCTGTGCATCCTCCCGCGCCTCGTCCTCATCCTCACTGCTGACCACGGCTCGCAAAATGCGCCCAAACGGCGGATATTGCGTTGCGCGGCGCTGGGTGATCTCTTGATCGAAAAAAGCTTGGTAATCATGGCTTTGCGCACATTTCACGGCAAAGTGGTCAGGTGAATACGTCTGCAGAACCACCCGGCCGGGTTTGCTGCCTCGCCCGGCGCGCCCCGCCACCTGTTCCATAAGCTGGAAAGCACGCTCGGCGCTGCGATAATCGGGCAAAAACAGCATGGAATCCACCGCGATGATGCCCACCAGCGTTACATTGGGAAAATCCAGCCCCTTGGCGATCATCTGTGTGCCCACAAGGATGCGATCCTCGCCCCGGCGGAAACGCTCCAGAATTTGCAGATGGCTGTCCTTGCCCGCCGTCGTGTCCGCGTCCATCCGGGAAACAGAAACATGAGGAAAGCGCTGTGCCAATTCTTCCTGAAGCTTTTGTGTGCCGTCGCCGAAGTAGCGAATGTAGGGGCTGCCGCAATAGGGGCAAACCGTCGGCACGGGTTTTTCCTCATGGCAGTAGTGGCAACGCAGCATGTTTCCCGCCTTATGGTAGGTCATGGATACGTCGCACAGGTCGCAGCGGATCACTTCTCCGCACTCGCGGCAGGAAACAAAAGAGGAATGCCCGCGCCGATTGAGCAATAAGATGGCCTGCTCGCCCCGGGAAAGGCAGGTTTCCAGATTTTCAACCAGCGGGCGGCTCAGCACGCCGCGGTTGCCCTCTTTCAGCTCCCTGCGCATATCCACCACATGCACAAACGGAAGAACGGCGCTGCCAATGCGCCGGGGCATGGAAAGCAGCGTGTATTCCCCCATGTTCGCCCGCCAGTAACGCTCCACCGAAGGCGTTGCGCTGGCCAACACCAGCACGGCGTTTTCCTGGGCGCAGCGATGCGCCGCAACTTCAATAGCATCGTATCGCGGGGCGTGCTCGCTTCGATAGCTTTGCTCATGCTCTTCGTCGATGACCACCAACCCGATATGCGCCAACGGAGCAAACACCGCCGAACGAGCACCGACCACCACACGAGCCTGTCCGCTGCGGATGCGGCACCACTCGTCGTAGCGCTCGCCTGCCGACAAACGGCTGTGCAGCACCGCCGCTTCGTCGCCGAAGCGCGCGGTGAAGCGCTGCACCATCTGGGGCGTCAGCGCAATTTCGGGCACTAAAATCATGACGCCGCGGCCCCGGGCCAGCGCCTGCGCCGCGCACTGCATATACACCTCGGTTTTGCCGCAGCCTGTCACGCCGTGGATCAAAAAAGGCTTGGGTTGCTCCTGTTCCATCGCTGCGTTAACAGCTTTGATTGCCGTTCTTTGGTCATCGCTGGGCGAAAATGCTTCGTCCCGTATAACGCCTTTGGCCGCGGCGGGGCGGCGATTGAGGCGCATCTCCTCCAGGCGCAGGTATCCCTTTTTCTCCAGTTCTTTGAGGGCGGCGGCGGTGGCTCCGCTTTGCGCGCTCAGCTCACAAACGGGTATCCCATCGGGATGGGCAAGCAAAGCGTTGAGTGCGGCGCTTTGCCGGGGTGCCCGCTTCAGCGCCGCCATGGCCGCGCCGGCTTCTTCGGGCGACACGGCCAAATACGCCTGCTTAATTTGCTTTTCCCGCACGCGCTCCCCGCGCATTTCGGCGGGCACCATGCAGCGCAGCGCATCCACCAGCAGGCAGTGGTACTGCCGCCGCATCCACTGCGCCGTTTCCACCAGCTGCGGCAGCAGCGCCGGGCGTTCTTCCAGTGCCCGGCGAACGCTCTTCAGTTTCTGGGCGGGCACATCGGTCGTATCGCTCAGCTCCATGATGAACCCTTCTGTCACGCTTCTGCCAAAGGGTACCTCCACGCGGGTACCCGGCGTTAGGGACAAAAGAGACTCGGGCAGACAGTAATCAAACAGCCTGTCCACCTGAGAATGGGCAATATCCACGATGATGCGCGCGTAGGTCAAGCGATCCTCCGATAAAAAAAAGGAGTATTGCACTCCCTTTTGCTTTGTGTTTTGCAGCGGCTTATTTCCAGCCCTCGCTGAGACGTTCCAATATGGTGCGAGCTACTTCGTCCTTGCTCATCAGGGGCAGGGGCTTAGAGCCCACTTTGGCGACCAGCGTTACCACGTTGGTATCCACATCAAACCCGGCGCCCTCCTGGGTCACGTCATTGGCCACGGCGAAATCGGCATTCTTCTTGCGAAGCTTGGCGCGGGCGTTTTTCAACAAATCGTTGGTCTCGGCCACAAAAATGACCAAACGCTGCTCTTCACGCTTCATCTCGCCCAATGCTGCGGCAACATCCGGGTTCTCATGAAGCTCAAGGGTTAGATCATCCCCCGTTTTCTTCAGCTTTTCATCCGCCACCTGTTTGACGCGGTAATCCGCCGGAGCCGCCGCCATAATGGCCGCGTCGCAAAACGGAAAGCAGTCAATGCAACGTTCATAAAGCTCCTGGGTGCTGTCCACCGGCAGCAGCTCCACGCCCCATGGGATCGGAACCTGCACAGGGCCGCTAATGAGGCGAACCGAAGCGCCCATCCGCTGCGCCTGCTTGGCCAGCGCGTAGCCCATTTTCCCCGAGGAGCGATTGGTTATGTAACGAACAGGATCGATATATTCGCGGGTAGGCCCGGCGGTAATGAGAATGCTTTTCCCTGCCAGCGGCTTATCCACCGTCAGCAAAGACAGCGCTTCTTCCACGATTTCCGCGGGTTCGCTCATACGGCCGGGACCCGAATCTCCGCAGGCAAGTGCGCCTTCGCCCGGGCCGATAAAATGCACACCCCGCCGGGCAAGAACTTCCAGATTTTCTCGGGTGGCCGGGCTTTCATACATGGCCGTGTTCATCGCCGGAGCCAGCAGCACAGGTGCCTTGCAGGCCATGGACGTGGTGGTCAGCATATCATCGGCAATGCCGTGGGTATACTTGGCGATAAAATTGGCGCTGGCCGGAGCGATCAAAAGCAGATCTGCCTGTTTTGCCCAGGAAATATGCTCCACTTCCCAAGACTGACGCCGGTCAAACATATCCACCGCCACGGGGTTTCCACTCAGCGTTTCAAACGTAAGCGGAGACACAAACTCGGCGGCGTGACGCGACATCACGCACAGCACACGCAAGCCGGCCTTTCTAAGCCGGCTTACCAGATCGGCACTTTTATAGGCTGCGATGCCGCCCGTTATGCCCAACAATACGGTCTTTTGTGCGTTTTGTGTCATGGTTTGTCTTACTTGCCGCCTTCGAAAGCGCGCTCGTAATGCACCTTTTCTTCGTCGATCTCATGCACGGCCACGGTCACGGGCTTATCCGAAGCACATCTGACCAGCTCGGGCGCACCGCCCACCAGCTGGCGGGCACGTTTTGCGGTCTCCACCACCAAGGTATATTTATCTCCTGCTTTTTCCAAGAGTTCTTCAATAGGGGGATACATCATAATTCACTTACCTCCACAACGATTATTGTATTATTATAGCGCAAGCTGCCTTGACATTCAACAGTTATACCCCGTTATCCGCGCCTTCATCCAACAAACGGCGGCGCAGGCGGGCGTTGCGGTCCATACGGCATTTTTCGGCGACGATGATGGAGCGAATGCGTTCCACCGCCAGATCCACCGAATCGTTGACCACCAAATAATGGTATTCATCTAAATAGGACAGCTCGTTGTAGGCGCTGGAAAAACGCCGCATCAGGCTCTCGGGGGTTTCACTGCCGCGTTTGAGGATGCGGTGTTTCAGATCGCTGAGTGTGGGCGGCACCACAAAGATGAACACGCCGCGGTCAAAGCGCCGTTTCACCTGCAAAGCGCCCTGCATCTCAATTTCCAGCAAAATGTCCTTGCCCTGGGCAATCTGATCGAACACATATTGCTTCGGCGTGCCATAGCTGTTTCCGTAAACGTGGGCCGATTCCAAAAACTCGTCGTTTGCCTGCATCTGCGCAAACTGTTCCGCCGTGCGGAAAAAGTAGTTGATCCCCTCTTCTTCCCCTGCACGGGGCGAGCGCGTCGTCACCGACACGGAAAGCCCAAGCTCGGGCATTTCCGTGCGCAGCTGCGCACACACCGTGCTTTTTCCCGCACCCGACGGGCCGGAAACCACCAACAGCAAACCATCTTCCATACTTTTTTATCCCTCCGTATCGGCGGTATCACTGCCGCCCAGCAGTCGATTGGCCACCGTTTCAGGCTGCACCGCAGAGAGCACCACATGCTCACTGTCCATGACAATGACCGCGCGGGTGCGGCGGCCGTAGGTGGCGTCAATCAGCCTTCCGCCATCCCGTGCGTCCTGGATGATGCGCTTAATGGGTGCGGAATCGGGGCTGACGATGCCGATCACGCGGTTGGCCGAGACGATATTTCCAAAGCCTATGTTGATAAATCGGATATCCATATTGGCTCCCTTACTCGATATTTTGCACCTGTTCGCGGATCTTCTCGATTTCGTTTTTCAAAACCAGCCCGGCGGAAGTGATCTGACTGTCCACCGATTTCGAACAGATGGTGTTTACTTCGCGATTCATCTCCTGCACCAGGAAATCCAGCTGGCGGCCGACAGCCGTGTCGGCGTCCAGCATTTTTTCAAACTGCTGCATATGGCTGCCCAGGCGCACGATCTCTTCGTCGATACAGCTGCGGTCGGCAAAAAGCACGACCTCCGCCGCCAGACGTCCTTCATCCACCCCGGCGCTGCCCAGCAGCTCTTCCACGCGCTGTGTCAGCTTCTCACGGTATTCCTCAACAATGCAGGGTGCGCGGCCGGTGATGATGTCCAGCTGGGCACGCATGGCAGCGATCTTGCCCAGAAGATCGGTTCTCAACCGGGCACCCTCTTCGCGGCGCAGTGCCGTGATGCCGTCCAGCGCCTCACACAGCGCCCTGGAGAGCACCTCGCGCAAGGCGTCCTCGTCCTCGGGCTCCTCTTCGCAGGTCAGTACATCCGGCAGACGCAGCGCATGGGATATACGCATATCGTTTTCCAGAAAGAATGTCCGCTCCAAAGCCCCGGCCGCATCCAGATACGCGCGCATCAGCGCCTCATCCACAGCCACTCGCTTAGAGCCTTCCGCTTGATTTTCGTATTTGATATATACATCCACATGGCCGCGGGTCAGGCGGCTTTGCAGCGTCTTGCGGATATAGTCCTCATGCGGGCCAAACACTCTGGGCAAACGCATTCCGATATCCAAAAAACGATGGTTGACACTCTTGAGCTCTATCATCAGCTTGCGGCCGTTCTCCTGCGCCGCACCCCGGCCAAAGCCGGTCATGCTGGAAATGGGCATAATATTCACCCTTTCTCGCCATTTTTTATTGATTATACCATAAGCACGGCGCACGTTCAAAGGCAAATAGCGCAAAACAGGAAGTTCTCATCCCCCTTACAGCCGGTTGGGTTTGTCGGTATGATGTGCTATACTGCATAAAAAACACCCGGCTCAGCCAGAAAGCAAGGCAGCTATGGAATATCGCATGGAACCGCATTGGCTTGGCGGCTGTGCCGCAGCGCCGGCCGATCCGCATACCGGTCTCCTTTTTGTGCTGTGCGCCGCGTTGGCGCGCGGTGCCTCGCGCATCGAAGGGTTGGCGGATACACCCGCCCTGCGCAGCCTCGCAGCCGCGCTGAACGATATGGGCGCGCAGATTACCTTGCAGGAGCGAGATGGCGCTGTGGATGCCATGGTGCTGCCCGGCCGGTTCGCCGCATCGCCGCAAATCAATTGCGGAGGTTCGGCCGGCCTTTTCGAGCTGATTCTGGCACCCGCGCTTGTTTTATGCGGCGGCGCCGTCTTCTCTCACTGCGGCGCGCTTCCCGCGGCAACATTGGCGTCGTGTCAAATGTTCTGCAAGCGGCATCGCATCCGCTTTAAAGCCGAAGCAAACGGCACCGCATCCGCCCAAGGGTGGCTGGGCGGGGGCGCGTATGCTTTGCCGGCGGGAACATCCGCCGCCTTTGCCTGCGGGCTGATGGCCGCGCTTCCCCTGTGCGGCAGAGACTGGCGTGTGCGGCTGGATGCGCCGGGAAGCCATGAGGCCGCCCAGGCCGCTGCTCAAAGCATGGAACGCTTTGGAGTGCGCACCGTCTGCACCAGCGCGGAGATTATCTCCTTCTGCCAGCTTTATCAGGGACAAACACTGCCCGCACCCCGCAGCCTCTTATCCGCCGCCTATTTGCTGTGCGGCGCAACGGGTGACCATAGCGTCGCGCTGCGGGGATTGACGCAGGGTTTGCCTGAAATCACAGAAATCATGGAAATCCTGGCGCAGGTGCATGTGTCCTGCCAATGGAAAAACGGCCTCCTGCAAGGGCAGGAAGCCGCCATGAACTTTATTGAACGATCCACTTGCTCAGATCCGACATTGCTGCCGGCGCTTGCCGCGCGCTGCGTGCAGTGCGGCGGCGTCATCGGCGGGCTCTCTGCCCTGCCCTACGAGGAAGCCGGTCTGCCCCAGGCAATTGTCGAGATGATCGGTGCGCTGGGCGGACAGGCGAGTTATACCCAGGGGGCACTGCGTGTGGAGGCCGCGGCGCATCTGCCCGGGGGCCGGGTAAACTGCAAAGGGGACGTGCGCATCGCCATGGCCGCCGCCATCTTATCCCCGGTGTGCGAAGAGGCGGTCACGCTGACCGGCATACCGGCATTCCCGTTTCCCGAGGCGTTTTCCGCCTTGGGAGGCCGCTGGCACGCGCTGCGCGGTGACTCTACGGATGCAGATCCAGCTTGCGAAGAATGTGATTGATGCGCTCTACGCTCTCCGCCAACTCCTCCTGCTCCTGAGGATCAAGCTTTTCCAGCGCGTTCATCATGTGCTGAGCCGACTCCTCTTTGTAACGTTCAAACTGCTCGTGGGCTTTGTGCGTCAGCGCAATCCGCACGACGCGGCGGTCGCGCTCATCGGATTGACGCTCCACCAATCCCTCCCGGTGAAGCCGTTCCACCAGCATGGTCAGGTTGGGGCGGGAAGTATGCGCTTTGGCTGCCAACTCGCTCATCTGCATGGAGCCTTCCTTTAGCAGCATCAGCATGATGCCAAGCTGCGCCGGGGGAAGCCCTCCCGAATCCCGTTCGTTAAAAGCCTTAAAAACGGTTCTGCGCCCCAGAATCAACAAATCAAAAAGTGCATCGGGATTCAATACCGCCATATATTTCACGCCTCCAAAACATTATCTGGATTTATTATATACCCCTTTGACTTTTTTGCAAGCGAAAACATATTTTTTGTGGCTTTTGCGAACACTGAAAAGAAAAAGGGCGTTGCTTATGATTCGTCTGGGACATATTCATAAAACTTACCAAAACACAGAAGTTTTGCACGCATTGAATGACGTCAGCCTTTACATTCCCAAAGGCGAGTTCGTGGCGGTGACCGGCCCTTCGGGCAGCGGGAAATCCACCTTGATGAACATCGTAGGGTGCCTGGACTTGCCCACCAGCGGAACTTATCTGCTGGATGGGCATCCCATCGACCAATGCTCTTCTGACGAGCTTGCCGGACTGCGCTCCCGGAAAATCGGCTTTATTTTTCAAGGCTTTAATTTGCTCAGCCAGTATGACGCATTGGAAAATGTGGAAATGCCGCTGCTCTATTGGGGCATTCCCAAAGCACTGCGCCGCGCCCGCGCCCAAGAGGCCCTGCAAGCCGTCGGGTTGGAAAAGCGCCTTCATCACACCCCTTCTCAGCTCTCCGGCGGTCAGCAGCAGCGCGTTGCCATCGCCCGCGCGCTGGTAACCCAGCCTCAGTTAATTTTGGCGGACGAGCCCACGGGAAATCTGGACAGCGCCTCCGGCCAGGAGGTCATGTGCCTTTTGCAGGAACTTCATCGAATGGGCAACACCATTATGCTCATTACGCACGACGCCGCCATTGCCGCCCAGGCGCAGCGCATCATCGTCATTCGCGACGGCTGCATCACTTCGGATACAAAAGCATAAAAAAAATTGCGCTTCCATGCTTGCATTATTATTCATGGAGATGTAATATATATGCATATTTATGCAAGTGAGGTATTGGCTATGAGCAGTGGTGTTACGTTTGTGCCGGGGTTTCGCGCCTCAGGCGTAAGCTGTGGCCTGAAAAAAAACGGGAATCCCGACTTCGCTTTGGTCGTCTCTGACGTCCCGGCCGCCTGCGCGGGCGTCTATACGCGCAATGTTGTGAAAGGGCACTCCTTGCAGCTGTGCGCCAAGCACAGCGCGCTGGGCACAGCCCAAGCCGTCGCCATAAACAGCGGCTGCGCCAACGCCTGCCTGGGGCAGCGGGGCGCGGACGATGCGCTGAAAATGGCGCAGATGGTGGCCCAAAAGGTGGGCTGCCCCGTGTCGCAGGTGCTGACCGGCTCGACCGGCGTCATCGGCGAACCTTTGGATATGGATAAGATCGCCGACGGCGTGCAAAAGGCCTATGCCGCGCTGAGCACCCAGGGCGGTGAAGCCGCCGCGCACGCCATCATGACCACCGATACCCTCTGCAAGCAGGTAAGCGCGCAGTGCACGCTGGGCGGCAAAACGGTGCATATGGGTGCCATGGCAAAGGGCTCGGGCATGATCCACCCGAACATGGCGACCATGATCTCGGTCATCACCACCGACGCAAACATCAGCGCCGAAACGCTCAAGGTTCTCATTAAGGATGTGGCCGACAGCAGCTACAACCACATCTGCGTGGATGGCGACACCAGCGTATGCGATACGGTCGTGATCCTCGCCAACGCGCTGGCCGACAATGAAGAGCTGCTGCCCGGTCAGGAGGATTATCAGGCTTTTGTTCAAATGCTCAAAGAGCAGTGCCTCAAGCTGGCACGTATGCTGGCCGGAGACGGCGAAGGTGCCACCAAGCTGATGGAAATTCATGTGAACGGCGCGGCGTCAAAGCAGGATGCTAAGCTCATCGCTCAGGCCATTTCCAAGTCTCCCCTGGTAAAGACCGATCTTTTCGGAGAAGACGCGAACTGGGGACGAATCCTCACTGCGGCGGGTTATTCGGGCGGCTGCTTCGATCCCGAAAAAGTGGATCTTTACATCAACTCCATTCAGGTTTGCGGGCAAGGGTGCGCGCTGGCCTACGACGAGGCGGCCGTAAAGCAGACCCTGAAAAAAAATGCCGTGACCTATCGGTTGGAGCTCAACCAGGGCACGGCAAGCGACTTTATGTTGGGTTGCGATCTCACATTGGATTACGTCAAAATCAACAGCGACTACCGCACCTGATCCTCTTCGCCGGCATACAGCCGGCGAATTTTTTCTGCCGCGTCGGCCACATAAGCGGAAAGCGGCAGGCTTTGGGTTCCGGCCACATAGGTGCGGCATTTGCTCACGGGGATGAGCACACGCCGCGCCGAACTGGCAGCCACCGCCACGGCCATGACCGCGGTCATCTCTCCGTACATGGCGTCAGCCAGCACAATACCGATGGGCCCGCAGATCACATCTGCCGTGCGGCAATTTACGCATACGGCATTTTCTCCTGTTGCGCCCACCGCGGCTCCCGCCCGCAGCATGTTGGCGGTGGCCATGGCGTTGGTGCCCACGGCAATCACGCGCGCTTCCGGGCAAGCAGCCTTGATCTGCTCGATCAGCGCTTTTCCCACGCCGCCCCCCTGCCCGTCAATCACTACAATCTCCATAAAATGACTCCTCAATCCGTTTTTACATTTTCCGTGCCCAGCACATCCCGAAGATCGGTCAGCAGCGCATCGCCGATGCCTACACGATATTGCGCGCCGAGCAAAAACTTTTTCCCCGTGCCGCCATCCAGCAGATAGACCGGCGACTGCCCGGGATACTTTTTCAAAACTCCGTAAAAAACATCCTGCGCAAACTCCTTGATCCCGGCAGGGAAACGCGCATAAAGCTTTGCCGGTGTTTTTACTTCCGCTACCTCCTGCGCGCGCACGACGGTTTCCTGAGGACGGAAAGCCGTGGAAGGCGCGCCGCCCGGTTTTTGCGGCGCAAAGGCGGTTATGGTGTCTGCCAACAGCTTGCCGGCCTCCTCCTCGCGGAAACTGGCGCGCCCGCGCACCGTAACAATGCTTTCGGGAAACACCAGCTGCTGCGCCCGCTGCAAAACAGCGGGAAACACGATGACCTCCACCTCGCCGTAAAGGTCTTCCAGCGTTACAAAAGCCATTTGCTGCCCGCTGCGCGTGCTCTTATAGGTCACGGCGCTCACCATTCCGGTCAACGTAACGCCCTGCCCGTCCTGCACCTGCGCATTTCCATCCTCGTCCTGTTCAAAGTAGTTGGTGTGATAGGCTGCGGCCGCCAAAATATCTTCATATTCCGACAGCGGATGGCCGCTGATGTAGATTCCCATCATTTCCTTTTCATACTTCAGCTTCTCCCGCGGCTCGTACTCCTCCATGGGCGGCAATTGGACATCCGCCTGGGTGGCGGCATTGCTCTGCCCCAAGTCAAACAGCGAAACCTGCCCCTCAACCACGCGTTTGCTCTCCCGAGCCACGCTGTCCATAATGCTTTCATACACCGCCATCAGCTGGCGGCGCGTGTGTCCCAGATCGTCAAAGGCGCCCGCCTTGATCAGCGATTCGATCATGCGCTTGTTGGCCACGTCGGAGGTTCGCCGGGCGAAGTCCTTAAAATCTTCAAACAGCCGCGTCTTGCGGATGCGCAGGATCTCCTGCACCGCAGCCAACCCAACATTTTTGATAACGGCCAGGCCAAAGCGGATGTTGCCGCCCTCTACGGTGAACTTTTCCTCGCTACTGCAAATGCTGGGGGGCAGCACGGCAATGTCATGTTTGCGGCAATACTGCACATACACGGCGATCTTATCGCTGCCGCCCAGGCTGTTCATCAGAGCCGCCATGAATTCCACCGGATAATGCACCTTGAGCCACGCCGTCCAATAAGCCACCACGGCATACGCGGCCGCGTGGGATTTGTTGAACGCGTACTGGGCAAAATCCATCATTTCATCGAACACCTGGCTGGCCACAGCCTCCGGCACGCCCCGGCGCACCGCACCCGGCACCACCAGCTCGCCGTTCTCCTCCAGCCCGTGGATAAAGTATTCCCGCTCGCGCTGCATGACGTCGGCCTTCTTTTTCGCCATGGCACGGCGCACCAGATCGCTTCGTCCCAGCGAGTAGCCGCCCATGTCCCGAACGATCTGCATGACCTGCTCCTGATAGACCATGCAGCCGTAGGTCACATCCAGCACGCTTTTCAGGATGGGATGGGCGTAGCGCACACTGGAAGGATCGCGCTTCCCCTGAATATAGCGTGGAATGCTGTCCATCGGGCCGGGACGATACAGCGAAATGCCTGCGATAATGTCTTCAAAGCCCGTAGGCTGAAGCTCCTTTAAGAAGGAGCGCATGCCCGAGGACTCCAACTGAAAGACACCGTCCGTATCTCCCGAGGAAATAAGCTTGTACACCTTCGGATCATCAAAGGCGATCTTGCTCACATCCAGCTCGATGCCCTTGCCTTTTTTTGCCAGTGCCGCCGTATCGCGGATGACCGTCAGGTTGCGCAGCCCCAGAAAATCCATCTTCAGCAGTCCCAGCTGCTCAATGGTCCCCATGGGATACTGCGTGGTAATGGCGTCGTTGTTGCGGTTCAGCGGCACATGCTCCGTTAAGGGCAGCTTGCTGATCACTACGCCGGCAGCATGGGTGGAGGCATGACGCGGCAGACCCTCCAGCTTGCGCGCCATGTTGACCAGCCGGGCAACCTCCGGCTCGTTCTCCATGCGTTCCCGCAGCTCGGTGCTTTGCGTAAGCGCCTTTTCGATGGTCATTTTCAGTTCCATGGGCACCAGCTTGGCAATGCGGTCCACATCGCCGTAGGACATGTTCAGCGCTCTGCCCACATCCCGCAGCACCGCGCGCGCCGCCATGGTGCCGAAAGTGATGATCTGCGCCACATGATCCGAGCCGTATTTGCGCACCACATAATCAATGACCTCCTGCCGCCGTTCGTAGCAGAAGTCCACGTCAATATCCGGCATGGATACGCGCTCGGGGTTCAAAAACCGTTCAAACAGAAGCTGATACCGGATCGGGTCGATCTCCGTAATGTGCAGGCAATAGGCCACCAGACTTCCGGCGGCGCTTCCCCGCCCCGGGCCCACAATGATACCCTGGCTCTTCGCATAGTGGATAAAATCCCATACGATGAGAAAATAGTCCACATATCCCATGGTGCGGATTACACCCAGCTCGTAATCCAGTCTTTTTTGCAGCTCCGGCGTCACCTCGGGATAACGCTCGGCCAGGCCGCTGCGGCACATCTCTTCCAGATAGGCCGTGTGATCCTTGCCGTCGGGCACATCGTAATTGGGCAAATGAATGGTATTAAAGTCAAAATCCACCTGGCAGCGTCGGGCGATGTCTTGGGTGCGCTCCACCGCATCGGCACACCAGGCAAAACGCTGCGCCATCTCCTGAGGCGACTTTAAATAGAACTCGCTGCTCTCCATGCGCATCCGGTCGGGGTCGTCCACTGTTTTCTGGGTTTGGATGCAAAGCAGAATATCCTGCGCCTCGGCGTCCTCCTGCTCCACATAATGAACATCGTTGGTGGCAACCAGCGCAATACCCGTTTCTCGGGAAAGCTTGAGCAGCAAAGGATTGATGCGGCGCTGATCGGCAAGGCCGTGATCCTGCACCTCAAGAAAGTAATTGTTCTCGCCAAAGATCTGCCGCATCCGCAAGGCGGCTTCCTTCGCCCCCTCGTATTGGCCGTTTACCAGGCGCTGCGCCACCTCGCCTCCCAGGCAGGCGGACATACAGATCAGCCCTTCGTGATAGCGCTGCAGCGCATCCAGATCCACCCTGGGGCGGTAATAAAACCCATCCACAAAGCCGGCCGATACCAGTTTGCACAGGTTGTGGTAGCCCTGCTGCGTTTCGCAAAGCAGGATCAAGTGATACATCTCCCGATCCTGCGCTTCTTTATCGGTCATTTTTCGGGGCGCCACATAGACCTCGCAGCCGATAACCGGGTGAATGCCAGCCTTTTTTGCTTCGGAATAGAAATCTATCACGCCGTACATCACGCCGTGATCGGTAATGGCCAGAGATTCCATTCCCTGCTCGGCACATTTCTTCACCAGCGCTTTGATGCGCGCCGCGCCGTCCAGCAGGCTGTATTCGCTATGCACATGGAGGTGGCAAAACTGCATGGGTGCTCCTTTTTTCTTTCATAATACCACACACCGGGAAACAGGATAACCTGTTCCCCGGTGCAAAGACCGCGACGATGCGATAAAGCTTACAAATTTCCCTCTTCGATCAACTGGGTGATGGCATCCACTGCCTCTTTCTCGTCATCGCCCATGGCGGCGATGTTAAAGGAATCGCCCTTTCTCAGCCGCAGCGACAGCACGCCCATAATGCTTTTGGCATTGACGCGCTTGCTGCCCTGTTCAATCCACAAATTGGACGAAAAACGACCGGCGACCTGCACCAGCAGTGCAGCGGGACGCGATTGTAGGCCTTCTTCATTTCGAATGGTCAAGCTTTTTCGTGTCATAAAACAATTCGACTCCTCTCATTGGTTCGGTTGTTCGGGATCATCCAATTCCCCGGAGATTTCTTCTATGCGAATCAGTCGGTGACTCACACCGGACTTGCTGACTCCCAGATAATCAGCCAACTCCTGCAAGGTGGCCTCGGGCTGCTCCAACCGCGCGCGTGCCGTTAGCTGCAAATCCTCATCGATGCTGTCAAAAACGCCGGCATCCATTAGTTTTCGAATGGACATGCTCTGGCGCGCGGCCGCGTTGGAAAGCTTGCTCATATTGGCCGAAACACAGTTGACCGCACGGTTCACGTTGTTGCGCAGATCCTTCATGGCACGGACATTTTCATAATCCATCAGCGTGACATGCGCGCCGATGCGCGCCATCAGCGCGGTGATCTGCTCACCGTATTTCATATACACCACAAAATGCTCGGTGCGCTTTACGGTCTTGGCCTGAATGCCGCATTTGGAAAGCAGCTGTTTTACCGCCTTGGACTTCTCCTCATCGCCCACCACAAACTCCGCCTGGTAAGAGCGCTCTGGGTTGGCGACTGTGCCGCAGCCCATAAAAAGCCCGCGCAGGAAAGCGCTTCGGCAGCAGGTTTTGCGCACCACCGCAGGCGAAATCGCCAGATCGGACAAAATACCCGTGTCTTTCAGCAGCTCATGCGCCTTTTCACCGGGCACCAGCACGCGATAGCTGTAATTGCGATTTAGACGGCGGCGTTCATGCCTTTCCAAAACGGCGGCGGCGTGATAAAGCTCTTTAATGAGGGTTACGGCATTGGCTGCGACGCGGGGGCTCTCAGTGGTCAATTCCGCCTGAACGCCGCCTGCGCTGAGCTTAATGCTGCCCGCGCTCATCATCAATCCGCACAGCTGAGCACGCCTGCAGCAGGAGGATTCCACGGGGATTCTGGCCAGTTCTTCTTTCATTTGGGAAGAGAAGGACACGGCCGCACCTCCTTTTTGCCTTTCATCTATGCCTGTTATTATTATACCACAAGTTTTACCCCGCCGGGTTAAAAAATATGGCAGTTGTCATTTTTTCTTCTTGGCCTTTTTTCGATCCTCGCGATACAGCTCCATCAGACCCTTTGCCAGCCCGGAATAGCTGTGGCGAATATGGCCGTTGGACACCTTAAGCAGAGGCTTGGGCACCACCTGTGCCCGCGCGCCGTGCCAGTTTTCCTGTTCCCATTTCACCAGTTCGGCATGATCCTCCCGATAATGCTGCAACAGCTCTTCAGGGGCTTCATACAGATCGTTGACCATCACATAGTCGATGAACTCACCGCCCATATGCTCACACAGCGCCCGGTAATGGGCAATTCCGTTGTAACCCTCGGTTTCTCCGGGCTGCGTCATCAGGTTCATCACATAAATCACAGGAGCGGATGCATCGCGCAGCGCCTGCGCCACCCCGGGAACCAGAACATCCGGAATGACGGATGTATATAGGCTGCCCGGGCCCAGCACGATCATATCCGCGTGGGCAATGGCCTCCAACACCTCAGGAACGGGCACGCAATCAGCGGGATCCAGCCACACCTTGCGAATGTTGCTTTGCGAGCGAAACTGGACGGTGCCAATGTTGGACTCGCCCACCACCACAGACCCATCCTGCAAAAGCGCTTTGAGACGAATGTCATCGGTGCTGACGGGAAGCACCCGCCCCGCCACAGCCAGAATCTGCCCCATCCGCGCCACCGCTTCCACCATGCCGCCGTTGATGTCGCACATGGCGGCCAGCAGCAGGTTTCCCATGCTCTGCCCCTTCAGCGTTCCTTCGGAAAAGCGATATTGGAGCAGTTCCTCCATTTGCGGTTCGGCGCGGGAAAGCGCGATGACGCAGTTGCGCACATCGCCCGGCGGCAGGATCCCCAGATCCTCCCGCAGCACGCCGGAGCCGCCGCCGTCATCGGCAACGGTTACGACCGCGGTAATATTGGAAGTGACATCCTTCATCCCCCGCAGCAGGCTGGAAAGACCCGAGCCGCCGCCGATGGCCACCACGTTGGGGCCTCGATCCAGCGCGGCCATATGAAAAGCCAGCTCCGCATAGGTTAAGTTGGTTCCCACGCTGCTTCCCGCCCGCAGGCGTAACGTTTGCCACAGGAAGCCCACAACGCCGGTCAAAGTCAGCAACCATCCCAACAAAAAGACCACTGCCCAGATCTTATCGTGATCTCGAAAAAAAGCTGTGTTTTGCAGCAGGATCAGCACCACGCCCGTAACCATCACGACCAGGCCGCCTATTGCCAGGCTTACCCACCGCTTCAGCCCCACTCCGGGCCGAAACCACGCCAACGGAATATGGACTCCGGACGTTTTTTTCATGTCCTAAACATACCTCCTGTATTCCTTGTCCGTATCTCGGTGGCTGACGCTGGCGCGCCACTCGTCGCTCTCCAGCACCTCCTGCAGCTCGTCGGCAATGACGACCGAGCGATGCATTCCTCCGGTGCAGCCCACGGCGATGACCAGTTCGCTTTTTCCTTCGCGGATATACAGCGGGATGAGGAAGCGAAGCATGTCCTTACACTTCGCCAAGAAGGTTCTGGTTTCCTCGTAGGAAAGCACAAATTCCCGCACATCTTCATCTTTTCCCGTGTGGGTTTTGAGCCGGTCGATATAAAACGGATTCGGAATAAAGCGCACGTCGAATACCAGGTCGGCCTCAGCGGGAATGCCGTACTTAAAGCCAAACGACATGATACTGATGCGGAATTTGTTGACGCCTGTATCCTCAAGCAGCTCCTGAAGGCGCTCTTTGAGCTGGCGGGGGAGCATCATGCTGGTGTCGATGACATAGGTCGCGCTCATGAGCAGCGGCTCCATCATCCGTTTTTCCTCGGCGATCGCTTCGGTCAGCGTGGAGTGCTGGCCCAGCGGGTGCATACGCCGGGTCTCTTTAAAGCGCTTGATGAGCACATCGTTGCGCGCGTCGAGAAAAAGGATCTCGTAATTGATGTCCTTCAGCTCCAGCAGCGCCCGATGAATGTCATCGAAAAAACGGCCGCCGCGAATGTCCATTCCCACGGCGATGCGCTCCATATTTTCCCGCGCCTGACACATGCTGATAAACTGCGGCAGCAGCATGGGCGGAAGGTTATCCACGCAGAAAAAGCCCATATCCTCCATGTAGCGCAGCGCCTGCGATTTTCCAGCGCCCGACATTCCGGTGACCAATATCAATCTCATCTTCGGTGCTCCTCTCCTGTTCAGTCTTCCCCCACCACACGGATCTCGCCCTCCAGGTCAACGCCGGT
>JAQUVY010000030.1 GCA_028693155.1 Eubacteriales bacterium | reverse complement strand
ACCACACTGATGAACCTGCTGGGGGCGCTGGATAAGCCCACCACCGGCAAGATCTATTTTGAGGGCAAGGAGATCAGCGCCCTGCCCGAGAACAAGCGGGATGACCTGCGCCGCACGCAGATTGGGTTCATTTTCCAGTCTGTGGCGTTGATCTCCCAGATGTCCGCTTATGAAAACGTAGAGTTCGCTCTGCGTCTGGCGGGTACCTCCCGCAAGGAGTGGAGACCGCGGGTGGAGGATTCGCTGAGCACCGTGGGCCTGAAAAAGCGCATGAAGCATCGCCCGGCCGAGCTTTCAGGCGGCGAGCAGCAGCGCGTGGCCATTGCCCGTGCCATCGCCCACCGTCCCAGCGTGGTGTTTGCGGATGAACCCACCGCCGAGCTGGATACGCACATGGCGCTGCAGGTGATGCGGCTGTTCCGCGAGCTGGTGCAAAAGGAAGGCGTCACGGTGGTGATGACCACCCACGACCCCAACATGATGGAGCTGGGGGATCATGTTTACACGCTGCAGGACGGCGAGATCGTTGATGAAAAGTGGAACGACATCGCGCCCGCCGTGCCGGAGAAGGAGGACGCCGATGAGTGAGATGGTGACTTGCGAAAATCTGGTCAAGATCTACAAGACCAAGGAAACCGAGGTTGTTGCCTTGCAGGGTCTGGATCTGACCATTGAGCAGGGAGAGCTGATGGCCATCATTGGCAACTCAGGCAGCGGAAAGTCCACCCTGCTCAACATGATCGGCGGCTTGGATCGACCTTCCGCCGGGACTTTGCTGGTGGACGGAAAAGACCTGCTGAAGTTCAGCGAGAAGGACTATGTGACCTACAAGCGCGATACGGTGGGTTTCGTGTGGCAAAACAACGCCCGCAACCTGATCCCGTATATGACAGCCATGGAAAATGTGCAGATCCCCATGGTGCTGACCAGCGCGAAAAAACGCGCCGACCGCGCCAAGGAGCTGCTGGAGCTGGTGGGCTTATCCCACCGCCGCAACAGCCACCTGAACCAGATGTCCGGCGGTGAGCAGCAGCGCGTGGCCATCGCCATCAGCCTGGCCAACAGCCCGAAGCTGGTGCTGGCCGACGAGCCCACCGGGGCAGTGGACACCCGCACCGCCGATGCGGTGCTGGACCTGCTGCGCGATGTGAACCGTCAGCTGGGCGTTACGATCATGATCGTGACGCACGACATGAGCCTGTCCCGCAAGGTGGACCGCATCGTGGCCATCCGCGACGGGCGCACCTCCTCGGAGTTTCTGCGGAAGAGCTCTTATGTGGATGAAATGCAGCACCTGGACACTTATGCCGCCGAGGCGGGGGAGGATTCCCATGTGGAGCTGGCGGTGATGGACGCCACCGGCCGGCTGCAGATTCCCCGGGAATACCTGCAGGCGCTGGGCGTAAAGGGCAAGGCGCGTCTGCGCGTGGAAATGCAGGACGGCAAGGTCGTGGTGTATAACCCCGGCGAAGGCGATGTGGAAAAAATGAGCGCGGATACCGTGCAGCCCTGATGCAGGCAGCGTGATGCGGCGAGCCAAAAGGCTCGCCGTTTTTATGAATGCGAAGATCGTTTTGTTTTGAAACAAAATAATTGCTGCGCTGCGGCCTACGGAACAAGAAAGTCCTGTTGGCAGCAAACATTCGCTTGCGCGGCCGAAACCCCCGACCCTATAATGAAATTAACAAAAAATATGGGAGGCTCCCGTATATGATGACACCCAAGGAAAGATTGCTGGCGGCGCTGCGCGGGCAGGAGACAGACCGCGTGCCCTACTCGCCCTTTTTGGCTTACTGGTGGGAGATGCGTTCTCCTGAGCAGCGTGCCCAGGGAATGCTGGAGTTTATGACGCAGATCGGCGCCGACCCCCTGCTGCGGGGCATGGCGCAGGCCTGGAAGGTGACCTTCCCCGGCACGCAGCAAAGCTCTGCCACCCGGGGAAACGAGCGCTGCGATACGCTTTCCACCCCAGTAGGCGCGCTGAAGCTGGTCTATCAATACTCTCCCTCGGGGGACACTTGGTTTTTGCGGGATCACCCGGTGGCCGGCGTGGAGGATCTCAAGGTGCTCCAGTGGATCTACGAGCACGCGCAGATTGAATACGACCCCGCGGCCGACGCCGAGCGGGAACGCATTGGCGAGCGCGGGCTGCTGCTGCCGTTGGTGGGCAGCGAAATGAAGACCTGCTTTCAGTCCATGGTGGAAAAATGGGCCGGCACGGTGCAGCTGACCTACTTGCTGGCCGACGAGCCCGACGCGGTGGAGGAATGCCTGGCAGCCATGCGCCGCATTTCCGACCAGACGGCGGTCTTGTCCGCCCAGTCTCAGTGTGAAGGCTTTATTTTCTGGGAGGACAGCTCCACCACCAACATCAGCCCCTCCATGTTTCGCACCTATACAGCGCAGGAGATCACCGCCTGGGGCAACACACTGCATCAGGCAGGCAAACTGCTCATCCACCATGCCTGCGGGCATGTCCGCGCGCTGCTGCCGCTCATGGCGCAGACGCCCATTGACGCGGTGGAATCCATCTCCCCGCCGCCCACCGGCAATATTGACCTGGACGAGGCCTTTGCGCTGCTGCCCGATCATATCGGCCTCATCGGCGGCATCGAGCCGGTGTTTCTGAAGGACTGCACCCTGCCCCAACTGGAGCAGCGGGTTGAATTTTTGAAAAAGACGGCTGCCGGGCGGCGCTTTGTGCTGGCCAACTCGGACAGCTGCCCGCCTGAGGTGCAGGAGGAGAAGCTGCGCGCCCTGTCTCATATGGTTTAGTTTCCCCGGATAGGATGACATCCCCCTTTTTGACAAGGGGGATTTTTTGCTGGAAAGGGCTTGCCAAGCCGGGGAAACCGTGCATAATGAAAGTGTTTGAGAGGAGAAAAGCAATATGAATCGGTTTTTATCTGGTAAGCGGGCACGGATGGCGGCTGCCTTGCTGACGCTTCTTTTCCTGGTCGCACAGATGGCGCTCATTCCCATCGCCCATGACGATTACGGCTATGCGACGCTGGATTACGTTTATGAAGAGCCGAATGTGCAGGGGCAAAATTTTTCTGCCGGTCAGCTGATCCACTATCTGTATGAGCATTACGAGCTGTGGGGGGGCCGGGTTCTGGCGTTCGGTCTGGAGATCGCGACGCTGCGCCTGGGCGTGTGGCCGATGCGGCTGCTGATCGCAGCGGCGATCTGGGGCGTGCTGATGCTGGGTTGCAAGATGGCCGACCCCGACGCATCGGGGCGGTATGGGTGGCTGCTGCCGCTGGCGGCGTTGGCGGCCTATGGCTGCATGGAGCGGATCTCGCTGGAGGGGATTTACTGGTTTACCGGAGCGGCGGTATATCTTTTGCCTGCGGCGGCGCTTTTTTTGGCCGCGTGGCTGCTTTACAGGCAGCTGATGCAAAAGGAATTCACCTTGGGCATCCGACAGATTCCGCTTTGGGTGGGTCTGCTTGTGCTTTCTTTTTACTGCGGTTGGTCGGTGGAAAACATGGGCGGCGCTTCGGTGCTGTGCTTTGCGCTTCTTGGGGCGTATTCGCTCTTTAAGACGGGATGGGACTGGAAAAAGCTGGTTTTCTGCGCGAGCATTGTTGCCGCAGCGGCGGTGGGCTTCCTGTTTTTAATGGCGGCGCCGGGGAACGCGACGCGGATGGCCCTGCATGAGGCGTACTATGCGATGCCGTTGTTGGCCCGCGTGGGGGCAAGCCTGAAAAGCATCCCCTGCGTGCTCTTTACCGCAAAAAACTGGCTTTTTACGCTGTTTGTGGGCGGCGTGGGGCTGCTGCTGTGTGCGTTTTTATGGAAAACGTGGAGGGCAGCGGCCATGAAGATCGTCACCGTGCTTACCGCGGCGGCAGACGGATTGCTGCTGGCGGGCTTTGCGCTCAAGGGCGTGCCGACCGTATTGGTAAGCATTGCCGCGTGGTGCTATCTGCTGGGTGTTTCGGTGTTGGTGTTTGCCTGGCTGTGGAAGGCCGAGCGGCGGTACGACCCGCTTCTTTTGGTGCTGTGGCTGAGCGCCTGCGCTTCGCAGGCGGCGTTTGGGCTTTCCCCGGAGTATCCGCTTCGCGCGGCGGTGTTTTTCGCACTGCTTTGTGTCTTGCTGGTGCTGCGGCTGTTTGCGCAGATGACACAGGAGGCGGCACAAAGGAAAAAGGCCAAGGCCTGGGTGCTGCCGGCGCTGACGGCGGTGCTGTTTGCCGGGGGCATGCTGTGGCAGGGCTTTGGCTTTCATGCTTATTATCTGAACGCGCAGGTTCATGCCTACAACGATCTGGCGATGCGCACGGCGGGGGAGCACTACCAGCAGACCGGGAAGGCAGCCGAGTCTATCGTGCTGATGCGGGTGAAGGATCGCTCGTTCTCTCACTGGCAAGCCTGCGATCGCGATTTGATAAAAGATTGGCAGAAGCGGTATTATAACCTGCCCCAGAGCTGGGGCTACGAGGACTTTATTTATGTGGACTATGACGCGGCCGAGCTTGACAAGATGAAGGAAGCCCTGCGTCAGCAAATCCGGGGCTAGCAGCCCCGAGATGGTTCTGAAGGTGAGGAGCAAGAACGGCACAAGCGGAAAACCAGCTGCTGCGCGCGGCGCAGCGCGGCGGATATGCGGTAGGCGCTTTCAATGTGGAAAACATGGAGATGATGCAGGCGGTGCTGGCAGCGGCGGTGCAAATGCGCGCGCCGGTGATTTTGCAAACGACGCCGGGCACGCTGGGCTATGCCCCGCCGGAGCTTTTCGCGGCGATGGCCGGAGCGCTGATGGCGCAGGTCGGGGTTCCTGCCCTGCTGCATTTGGATCACGGCAACAGCTTTGAGCTGGCCGAGCGCGCCAAACGGGCGGGCTACGGCTCTTTGATGATAGACGGTTCCAAGCTGCCCTATGAGGAGAATGTGGAGCTGACCGGCCGCGTGGTGCGCATGGCGGGCACGTTGCCTGTGGAAGCCGAGCTGGGCACGGTGGGCGGCAAGGAAGACGGGCATCAGGCGCAGGTGCAGTATACCGATCCGGAGCAGGCGGCGGACTTTGCCGCCCGCACGGGCATCGGCTCCTTCGCCGTTGCCATCGGTACGGCGCACGGCTTTTACAAGGGCGAGCCTAAGCTGGATCTGGATCGGCTGAGCCTCATCCGACAGCGCGTGGATATCCCGCTGGTGCTGCACGGCACATCGGGCGTATCCGGCGAGCAGGTGCGCGCTTGCGTGCGCCGGGGCATCTGCAAGGTCAATTACGCCACCGATCTGCGGGTCGCCTACACAGCGGGGGTGCGCGCCGCGCTGGTGCAGAAGCCTGACGCGGTGGATCCCAAGCTTTTCGGAAAGGCGGGGCGTGAAGCCGTGCAGCGTCGGGTTTGCGAACTGATGGAGCTGTGCGGCTGCGCAGGCAAGGCATGAACGCGCTGCTGGGGATCGACATCGGCACCTCGGCCTGCAAGTCGGCGCTGTTCACGGCGCAAGGAGAGGTGCTGGCTCAAGCCGACGCGGCGTATGCGGTGGAGTATCCGCGCCCGGGCTGGGCGCAGCAGGAGCCCGAGATCTGGTGGCGGGCGGCTTGCCGTGCGGCGCGGGAAGCGCTGGCAAAGGCGCCGCAGGCGCAGATCGCCTGCGTGGGGGTAGACGGGCAGAGCTGGAGCGCCGTGCTGCTGGACGCCCAAGGCGAAGTGCTTTGCCCCTCACCCATTTGGATGGATACGCGCGCGCAGGCGGTTTGCGAAGGCCTGGATGAAAAACGGTTTTTCGCGGTGAGCGGCAACCCCATGAAGCCCTCCTACACGCTGCCCAAGGTACTGTGGATGAAGAGCCACTGGCCGCAGGCGTACGAAAAGGCGGCTGTTGTGCTACAGTCCAATGGTTTTTTGGTGCAGCGTCTGACAGGAGCGATCACACAGGATGTTTCTCAAGGCTATGGCTGGCAGTGCTTCGACATGCGCCGGGGCACATGGGATCACGAAGCGGCGCGCGAGGTGGGTGTGCGGAAGGACTTGCTGCCGCCAGTGTGCGAGTGCGCGCAGATGGTGGGTCATGTAACCGCGCAGGCGGCGGCGCTGACCGGCATAAAGCAGGGTACGCCGGTGGTGGCCGGGGGGCTGGACGCTGCCTGCGGCAGCCTGGGCGCGGGGGTGTGGCAGGCCGGGCAAACGCAGGAGCAGGGCGGCCAGGCGGGCGGCATGAGCATTTGCCTGGAGGCGTACGCCGCCCATCCCGCGCTGATCCTTTCCCGCCATGTGGCGCCGGGAAAGTGGCTGCTACAGGGCGGCACGGTGGGCGGCGGCGGCGCGCTCAAATGGCTTCGCGCCCAGGTGTGCCCCGAGCTGTCCTTTGCGCAGATGGGGGAGCTTGCAGACGGCATACCCGCCGGCAGTGAGGGGCTGGTGTTTTTGCCCTACCTGGCCGGGGAGCGCAGCCCGCTGTGGAATCCCTCGGCGCGGGGCGTGTTTTTCGGGTTGGATTATGCCAAGACCCGGGGTCATTTGATACGCGCGGTGATGGAGGGTGTGGCGTACTCTCTGCGGCATAATTTGGAGATCGCCGCCGAAGCGGGGGCGGGCGCGTCTGTGCTGCGCGCCATGGGAGGCAGCGCAAACAGCGAGGTATGGACCCAAATCAAGGCCGACGTTACCGGGTGTCCCATCGAGGTGCCGGGATCGGATACAGCGACCACGCTGGGGGCGGCCATGCTGGCCGGCGTGGGCTGCGGCGTGTATGCTTCCTTTGCCCAAGCGGCGAGCGTCGTGCGGGTTGCGCGCCGGCATGAACCCCGCGCCATCCCGGCGTATGAAAAGGGATATTCGCTGTATCGAAGGCTGTATGACCAAACAAAAGATCTAATGGAGGAGAGCATATGAAAGCGGCTGTTTTGCACGGCAACGAGGATCTGCGGTATGAGGAGTACGACACGCCGGTTGTGCGGCCGGGGCATGTTCTGGTGCGGGTAAAGGCCAGCGGCATTTGCGGCAGCGACATTCCCCGGGTGCTGCATCATGGCGCGCACAGCTACCCCATCGTGCTGGGGCATGAATTTTCCGGCGTGGTGGAGCAGGTGGGCGAAGGGGTAACCGGCATTGCGCCGGGGATGCGCGTGTCGGGCGCGCCGCTGGTGCCGTGTATGCAGTGCGCGGACTGCGCCAGAGGAGATTACGCGCTGTGCCGTCACTACAGCTTCATCGGCTCGCGCCAGCAGGGCAGCTTTGCCGATTATGTGCTGCTGCCTGCGCAAAACGTCGTTCCCTTTGGTGAGAACGTATCCTTTGTTCAAGGCGCGCTGTTTGAGCCTTCCACGGTGGCGCTGCACGGCCTGTTTCAGAACCATTTTCGCGGCGGGGAGCATGTGGCCGTGCTGGGCGGCGGCACCATCGGCCAGTTCACTGCCCAGTGGGCGCGCATCATGGGCGCCAAGACCGTCACCGTGTTCGACCTCAACGAAAGCCGCCTGGAGGTGGCCAGACGTCTGGGCAGCGACGCGGGCATCCTCACCTCGCGGGGAAATTTTCGCGAAGAAGCACTGGCTGTCACGGCGGGCAAGGGCTTCGGCATGGTGTTTGAGACGGCAGGAAGCCCGGTCACCATGCGCATGGCCTTTGAGCTGGCGGCCAACAAAGCCCATGTCTGCTTCATCGGCACGCCCCACACCGACCTCACCTTTACCCCCGCTCAGTGGGAGTGCATGAACCGCAAGGAGTTTCGCCTCACCGGCAGCTGGATGAGCTATTCGGCGCCCTTTCCCGGCCGGGAATGGCAACTGACGGCTCACGAGTTCGCGACGGGAAGGCTGCGCTTCGACGAGGGGCTTTTGCACGCCGTTTATCCCATGGAAAAGGCAGGCGAGGCCTTTGCGCTTTACAAAACGCCCGGATTGGTGGCAGGAAAATTGATGCTGCTTAACGAATAATTTGGCAGGAGCAGAGTCGGAGCGAAAACGCTCCGGCTCTTTTTGGTAATAATTGGAGGATTATGTCGAATGATGACATGGGCATAAAAATCAGAAAGCCCAAAGCGTGTAAAAACCTGCAACCCCTACTAAAAATTGACACAGCGATGTCTGTAATAAACGGCGCCCTTCGCATAAACTAGCCACAGAGGTAAGGTGGTATGAATGCTCATGAACGTTGATTATCGCGCCATAGGCAGGCGAATACACGACCGCAGAAAAGAAGTGCGCAAAACCCAGGATGAATTGGCGGAGACCGTCAATGTCTCCGTGGGTTATATCAGTCAGATCGAACGCGGCGTGACCAAGCCGAACCTGGAAATGCTCTGCCACATCGCGACCTCGCTGGACTGCGATGTGATTGCCTTTATCAGCGGCCTGGAAACCAGAAAAGAAGCCGACCTGAACGAGGAGCTGCAGCTTTTTTACCAGCGCATGAACGGGAAGCAGCGCCGCATGCTGCTGGCAATTGCGGAGATTATTGCAAATAGCTAAGTGTTCGCATTGACACTTTTTTTGCCCGACGCTATAATTACAAGTTATAGCGTTATGTTTTTTATTTCTCTTTAAGGAGTTTTTTATGTTAACCACCGCACCCAAAGGCACCAAAGACGTGCTGCCCGGCGAGAGCTATCAATGGCACTATATTGAAAATATTATGCGCGAGGTATGCCGCGTTTATGGCTATGATGAGATCCGTCTGCCCACGTTTGAGCACACGGAGCTTTTTTTGCGCGGCGTAGGCGATACGACCGACGTGGTGCAAAAGGAGATGTACACCTTTGAGGATAAGGGCGGGCGCAGCATCACCCTCAAGCCCGAGGGGACGGCAGGCGCGGCGCGCATGTTCGTGGAGCACGCGCTGTATAACGAAGCCCTTCCCAAGCGCCTGTATTATCTCAACTCGGCGCATTTTCGTTATGAGCGTCCCCAGGCCGGCCGCTATCGCGAGCACCACCAGTTTGGTGTGGAGGTGTTCGGCGCGCCGCAAAGCGCCATTGACGCCGAGGTGATCATGCTGGCCATGGCGGTGCTTCGCCGGGCGGGATTACCCAACCTTGAGGTGGAACTCAACAGCATCGGCTGTTCCAAGTGCCGCCCCGCTTATTCTCAGGCGCTGAAGGAATATCTCCACGCCCATGAGGATGAGCTGTGCGGAACCTGCCGGGAGCGCATGGAGCGCAACCCGCTGCGCGTGCTGGACTGCAAGGTGGAGGGGTGCAAGGCCGTGGCGGCCGCCGCGCCCAAGCCGGTGGACTATTTGTGTCAAGAGTGCGCGGCTCATTTTGAAAGCCTGAAGGCCTATCTGCAAATGGAGAACGTCAAGTTCCGCGTGAACCCGTTTATCGTGCGCGGGCTGGATTACTACACCCGCACCGTGTTTGAAATTTTGTCTCCCGACCTGGGCGCGCAAAGCACCGTGTGCGGCGGGGGGCGTTATGACGGTCTGATCGAAGCCGTGGGCGGCCCGCAGGTGGCGGGCATCGGCTTTGGCATGGGCATGGAACGCCTGTTGCTGGCGCTGGAGAAGATGAACGTGGACATCCCCAAGCCTGAGCGGGTGCAGCTGTATGTGGCGCCCATGGGCGAAGAAGCTTCGCTGGCTGCGTTTGATTTGGTCAGCCGTTTGCGCCAGGCGGGGGTAAAGGCTGAGACAGACTGCGTGGGCCGCAGCCTGAAGGCTCAGCTGAAATACGCCAATAAGCTGGACTGCGCCTTTGTCGCGGTGGTGGGCTCGGATGAGCTTGCCGGCGGTGCCTGGAGGGTTCGAGATATGATGGGCGGCGAGGAGACGACTCGCACGCCCGAAGAGATCTTTCAAATGTTGACCGAAGCGACGAAATGAAAGGACTTTTGTTGAAATGAATGAGACGATGGGAAGCTGGAAGCGCAGCTGTTATTGCACGCAGGTGTCAAAAGAGCAGGTAGGGCAGGAGGTCATCCTGATGGGCTGGGCGCATCGCCGGCGCGATTTGGGCAGCCTGATCTTCGTGTTTTTAAGAGACCGTTCGGGTCTGATCCAGCTGGTGTTCGATGAGGAGGATGACCCGGCGCTCTTTGAGAAGGCCGGCCGCATCCGCAACGAGTATGTGCTGGCCGTGAAGGGCAAGGTGCGCGCCCGCGCCGAGAAGGACATCAACCCCGCGCTGGAAACGGGCACCATTGAGATCTTGGCCACCGAGCTGAAGATCCTGAACACCTCCGAGACGCCGCCCTTCCCCGTGGAATCCGAAACGGTGTCCGACGCGCTGCGCCTGAAATATCGGTATCTGGATCTGCGCAGACCCATCATGCAGCGGGCGCTGCTGATGAAAAACCAGGTGACACGAACCGCACGCGAATATTTCGAGGCCAACGGCTTTCTGGATATTGAAACGCCCATTTTAATGAAGAGCACGCCCGAAGGTGCCCGTGATTATGTGGTGCCCTCCCGCGTGCACCCGGGCAATTTTTACGCGCTGCCCCAATCCCCCCAGATCTATAAGCAGCTGCTGATGGTTTCGGGGGTAGACCGTTATTACCAGATCGCCAAGTGCTTCCGCGACGAGGATCTGCGCGCCAACCGGCAGCCCGAGTTTCAGCAGATCGACATGGAAATGTCCTTTGCCAGCCAGGAAGACATCATGGCCATTCACGAGGGCTTCATTCAGAAGCTGTTTCATGAGGTGATCGGCTGCGAGGTAGCGCTGCCCCTGAAGCGCCTGACCTATCAGCAGGCCATGGAGCGCTACGGCTCGGACAAGCCCGACACCCGCTTCGGCATGGAGATCATGGACATCGCGCCGGCGGTAAAGGACTGCGAGCTCAAGGTGTTCCAGGACGCCATTGCCCAAAACGGCCGGGTTTGCGCCATCAATGCCAAGGGCTGTGCCAAGACCTTCTCGCGCAAAGAGCTGGATGCGCTGGGTGAAATCGTAAAGACTTACCGCGCCAAGGGCATGATTTGGTTCCTGCTGGAGGAGGGCGGCGTTCGCTCGTCCATTTCCAAGTTCTTAACCAGCGAGGTAACGGCGGCCATCACTGCGCAGGCGGGCATGGAGACGGGAGACGCGCTGTTCATCGTGGCCGGCGAAGCCGCGACCACTTACACGGCGCTGGGCGCGCTGCGTCTGGAGCTGGCTGAGCGCCTGAAGCTCATCCCCGAGGGAAAGCATGAGCTGCTTTGGGTGGTGGATTTCCCCATGTTTGAGTACGACGAAGAGGCGAAGCGCTGCGTCGCCATGCACCATCCCTTCACCTGTCCCCGCGAGGAGGATCTGGAGTTTTTGGAAAGCGATCCGCTGCGTGTGTGCGCGCAGGCGTATGATATGGTATGCGACGGCTATGAGATCGGCGGCGGCTCCATCCGCATCGCCGATCAGGAATTGCAGGATCGCATTCTCAAGGCGCTGGGCTTTACCCCCGAGCGCGCGCAGGCCAGCTTTGGCTTCCTGCTGGACGCGCTGAAGTTGGGCGCGCCCCCGCACGGCGGCATGGCCTACGGGCTGGATCGACTGGTCATGGTGCTGGGCGGCTACGACAACATTCGCGACGTCATCGCCTTCCCCAAGGTGCAGTCGGCAGCCGATCTGATGTCGGGTGCGCCGGGTCTGCTGGAGCAGTCTCAGCTGGATGAGCTGCACCTGAGCGTGACGCAGTTAGAGGAATGATGGAAGAGCGGTTGCAGCGTCTGGAGCTGCTCTTTGGCCGGGATGCGCTGGAGGCGCTGGCGCGTAAGCGCGTGGCGGTTTTCGGTTTAGGCGGCGTGGGCGGCATCGCCGCGCAGGCCTTGGCTCGCTCGGGCGTGGGTCATCTGCTGCTGGTGGATGGCGATACGGTGGACGTGACCAATTTGAACCGGCAGGCGGTGGCGCGGGCATCCGTTTTGGGGCAGCCCAAGGCGGCCGTCATGGCGCGGGACATCGCCGACATGGCGCCGGGAGCGGAGGTTGAGGCAGTGGAGTGCTTCTTTCACCGCGGCGACGCCTGGCAGCCCCGCTGGGACACGCTGGATTATGTGCTGGATGCCATCGACGATGTGAATGCCAAGGTGGAGTTGATCTGCCGGTGCCGCGAGCACGGCGTGCCGGTGATCTCCTCCATGGGTGCGGGCAACCGGCTGGATCCCATGGCGTTTTCGGTGATGGATATTTCCCGCACGCAGATGGATCCGCTGGCGCGGGTCATGCGCCGAAAGCTGAAGGACGTGGGCGTGGAACGCGGCGTGCTGTGTGTCTGCTCCTCGGAAAAGCCGATGGAGCTGGGGCAGCGAACCCCGGGCAGCTTTATGCCGGTGGTCTCGGCTGCGGGTTTGCTGCTGGCGGCTCAGGTGGTCAAGGAGCTGGCCGGTTTGACCGAGGTGCACAATCTATAAAGACGGGAGCCCGTTGATCGGTTTCAACGGGCTTTTTCTTTTGGGTTTATGCCGCTGCCGAGCGCGCTTTTTTGCGCATCGGCAAAGGGGGAGGGACGCGATGAAGGGGACCCAGGCCGCGGTTGGTGTGGCGGCCGCTGCCCGGCGTGATCCGTGCATCGGCCGGCCATAAGCGGCGGGAAAGCAAACGCGCCGGGCATGGCGCCCCCTTGCGCCGCGGCACAGCGGCGAGAAAAAGAGCTGGGCAGGCGGCTTTTTGCGAAAAGAAAAAGCCGGTCGTGAAAAACCGGCTGTTTTCAAAGCGCAGCCCTGCGTTACTCGGAAGTGGTCTTTTCGGGTGTCGCCGAGCCCTCAGGCATGGGGCTCGCGCTTTCCTCCGCTTCCGGCATCATGCTCGGGCTGGCCGTGGGCTCAAGCGTCGGCATGATCGTGGGCACCGGCGTGGGCGTCATCGTTTGGATGGGCGTAGCCGTGGGAGCGGGGGTCGTTTGTGCGCAGCCTGCCAAAGCGGCGGCACACAGCGCCGCCACACAGATTGCCGGCAGCACTTTTTTCATCAGCTTCATGGTTCATCGCCTCCTTCGCTGGTTAGTATACCGCGTTTTTTCGCCGTCATGATGTCATTTTTTGACAAATATGTTACAATAAATAATATGCTATCATAGAACAAACCGTAATGCGGATAAGGACGGTACAGATGAAAAAATGGGTGATTTCAGCGGCGCTTGTGGCCGCCCTGCTGGTGTGCGCGGGCTGCGCGGCAGGCAAAGCGGCGCGAACCGCGCTGAAGGAAACGGGAGTTGTGGACGCCGCAGGCGTCTTTTGCGGGAATGTGCAGATCCGCTATCAGGAAGACAGCGGCGTGCGCGTTGCCCAGCTTGAGGAAGCGCAGGCGCAAAGTCTGTACGAGCGGTTGCTTGCCTGCAGCAAGGTTAAGAATTTTCCCGATTCGTTTTCCCCCGAGGCGCGCGCGGATGTGATCATCACCGCATCCGGCGAGGGTGGAGAGGTGGTGCTGTATTATTGCACCCAAGCGGACATTCTATCCTATCGCATGGAAAAGAACGATCGCAAGGGCAACACGGTGGTGACTTATGAAAGCGTATGCCCGGGAGAGGACTTTGGGGCGCTGCTTGACGAGCTGAAGGCGCACAGCGAACCCGAAGCCACGGCGTTTGTGCCGGCGCTGCACTCCATGGAGGAGATCAAGGCGCAGCTGAACAAAGCCAAGCTGGATGTAACCACCAGCCAGGCGGTGGAAACCCAGGCCTGCCCCGAAGGGCTGGCCATCGAAGGGACCAATTGCCGCATTTACAGCCATGACGGGCTGGAGGCGGTGCCGAAGGAGCAGCTGCTGCTGACGGCGCTGTATGCCAGCGGGACGGGGGCACAGAGCCCGTACCACATTTTGGGTGTCTATACCAACGATACCTACACCCTCGTGCAGCTGGCCGTCGTGACAGCCAGCGATCTGGGCCTGGAGAACGACCACCCCGACGAAGACGGCGATGCCACGCCGGATCCCGCCGCCACGCCTGCGCCTGAGGACGAAGAGGAAAAAGAAATAGAGGCCGCTGCAAGCGGCCCCTGTGCGGTGTTGATTTCCAAAGATGCCATCGACCTTAACCACTGGGTAATTTATCTGGATACGGAAAACGTGGTCAAGGCCATCGTCATCCCCTCAGAGTGGGGGCTGGGAGAGAAGCGCGCGCAGTAAGGTGCGCGCCTGCCCGGCCAGATACAGCGACCCGGCAATGATAAGAGGACGGGAAGTGGCCATCGCCGCCCGCAGCGCGTCCTCCACCGTGGCAAACAGCCGCGTGGGAACGCCCAAAACCGCATAAGCTTCGGCAATCACCTCGCCCGGGAGCGCTCGTTCGCTCTCGGGTTTTGTGATCCATACCTCCCCGGCAAAGGATGCGAACTGTCGGGCGATACCGGCAACATCCTTTCCCGAGAGAACACCCGTGAGAAGCAGCGGCTTTTGCCCCGGCAGGTAGTGCGCCATGGCCGCGGCCAGAGAAGCGGCGCCCTGCGGGTTATGCGCGCCATCGATGAGAATGAGCGGGGAGCGCCGATAAACCTCCATGCGGCCGGGCCAGCGCATCTGCGCGATGCCGCGGGCGACGGCTTCTCCGGGCAGCGCAAACCCCTGCTCTTTGAGCGCGTGCAGCAGCATGAGCGCGCACAGCAGATTCTCGCGCTGATAAGCGCCCAGCTGGCAGGTGTGCAAAGCGGGGTAATGCTCAGGCCCCTCCACACAAAGGGTTTGCCCGTCCAGCGTGTCGCGCAGCGGGGTGACATGCCACGCCCCAGGGGAAAGCACCGGCGCGCCGCGTTCCTGCGCCAGCGCCGTCAGGTATTCCTGAATGTGCGGGGTCAGGGCGGGGGACAGCGCGCAGGGAATGTGGGGCTTGATGATGCCCCCCTTTTCAAAGGCGATCTGCTCCACCGTGTTGCCCAGCACCTTCGTATGCTCCAGATCAATGCTTGTAATGGCGCAGGCCAGAGGGGCAATGACGTTTGTCGCGTCCAGCCTGCCGCCCAGCCCCACCTCTGTGACCACGATGTCCACGTGAGCGCGGGAAAAATACAAAAAAGCGCAGGCCGTGACCAGTTCAAAAAAGGTGGGGTGGTCGTGACCTTCCGCCGCCATCTCCTTTGCCTGGGTGATCACCTCGTCGGCCACGGCCGCGAAGTCTTCCCGCGCGATGGGGCGGAAATTGACGCGGATGCGCTCGGCGAACTCTTCCAGATAGGGAGAGGTGTAAAGACCCGTTCGGTAACCCGCGGCGCGCAGCGCGCTTTCGGCATAGGCGCATACCGAGCCCTTGCCGTTGGTGCCCGCCACATGGACAAAGCGCAGCTGCGCCTGAGGATCCCCCAGGCGATGCAGCAGCGCTTTTGTGTTTTCCAGCCCGTTTTTTTTGCTGCCAAACAGGCTGGCATGTTCCATATAGTCTACCGCTTCTTCATACGTCAGCATATTAGATTTCTTTCAGCGTAGCAATGCGCTTCTCCAGCAGGGCGCGGCGCTCCTGCGCGGCGGCCAGGGTTTGCCGCACGGTGTCCACCACCTGGGCGGGTGCCTTGCTCAGGAAGGTCTGGTTATCCAGACGGCTTTGGTTGCTGCTGATATCCTTGATGGCGCCGGCCAGCTCCTTGTCCAGGCGAGCCAGCTCCTTGTCAATGTCCACCAGCTCCTTCATGGGCAGGAAAAGCGTGCCTGCCGCGCACACAGCCGATACGGTGCCGTGGGGATCGGGGCTGCCCTGGGGCAGCAGCTCCAGATGGGTCACGCCGGCCTGCGCCATGATGTAGCGCTCAAACTCGGGCAGGTAAGCCGCCGCCTCGGGTGCGGCCGCCATGAGCAGGGAGGTCTTGACCGACGTGGGAACCTTGAGCTCGGCGCGGATGTTGCGCACGCTGCGGATGATTTCAATGGCGTCGTCCATCTTTTTTGCGTCCTCCTCAAAGGAGGGGATCTCGGCGGCGTCGGGCCAGGCCGAGCGCATGATGGTTTCTTCCCCGGTGGGCAGGTGCTGCCAGATGGCCTCGGTGACGAAGGGCATGAAGGGATGCATCAGCTTCAGGCAGGCCTTGAGGGTGTAGAAGAGCACGGCCCGCGCGGCACGCTTCTCTTCTTCGCTGCCGTTGTAGAGGCGGGTCTTGGCCAGCTCGATATACCAGTCGCAGAAGGTGCTCCAGATGAAATCATATACCTTCTGGGCCGCCATGCCGATCTCATAATGATCCAGATTGCCGCTGATCTCGGCCGAAGCGGCCTTGAGCTGGGTGAGCATCCAGCGGTCGGCGGCGTCCAGCTGCACGTCGGCAATGGAGGCGATGGGTTCGTCTCCCAGGTTCATCAATACGAAACGCGAGGCGTTCCAGATCTTGTTGGCGAAGTTGCGTCCCGCCTCCACCTTTTCATCGCGGAAGCGCATATCGTTGCCGGCGGAAACGCCCACCGTCAGCGCAAAGCGCAGCGCGTCGGCGCCGTACTGGTCGATGACCTCGATGGGGTCGATGCCGTTGCCCAGCGACTTGCTCATTTTGCGGCCCTGGGCGTCGCGCACCAAGCCGGTGAAGAGCACCGTGTCAAAGGGGATCTCATCCATGTGCTCTAGGCCGGAGAAAATCATGCGGGCCACCCAGAAAAAGATGATGTCATAGGCGGTCACCAGCACGTTGGTGGGGTAGAAGTAGTCCAGGTCGGCGGTCTTTTCCGGCCAGCCCAGCGTGGAGAAGGGCCACAGCGCCGAGGAGAACCAGGTGTCCAGCACGTCGTCATCCTGCTTCAGGTGTTCGCCGCCGCACTTGGGGCATTTGTCGGGCGCGGTGCGCGCCACCACCATTTCGCCGCAGTCCTGGCAATACCAGGCGGGGATACGATGCCCCCACCACAGCTGGCGGGAAATGCACCAGTCGCGGATGTTTTCCATCCAGTTATAGTAGGTGCGTTCATAGCGTTCGGGCACCATTTTGATTTCGCCCGAGCGCACCACGTCGATGGCGGGCTTGGCCAGCGAATCCATGGCCACGAACCACTGCTCGGAGATGAGCGGCTCCACCGTGTGGTGGCAGCGGTAGCACACGCCCACGTTGTGGCTGTAGTCCTCGATCTTTTCCAGCAGACCCAGGCGCTCAAACTCGGCGACGATGGCTTCGCGGGCTGCCAGCGCGGTCATGCCGCAGTAGGCACCGCCGTTATCATTGATGGTGCCGTCGCCGTTGAGGATGTTGATCATTTCCAGATTGTGGCGCTGCGCCAGCTCGTAGTCGTTGGGGTCGTGCGCCGGGGTGATCTTCACCGCGCCGGTGCCGAACTCATATTCCACATAGTCGTCGGCTACGATGGGGATCTCCCGGTTCATGATGGGCAGCAGCACCGTTTTGCCCACCAGCTGGGTGTAGCGCTCGTCGGCGGGGTTGACCGCCACGGCCGTGTCGCCCAGCATGGTTTCCGGGCGGGTGGTGGCCACCACGATATAGCCGCTGCCGTCGGCAAGGGGATAGCGCAGGTGCCACAGGTGGCTGGCCTGCTCCTCATATTCCACCTCGGCGGTGGACAGCGCGGTTTTGCAGGTGGGGCACCAGTTGATGATGCGGCTGCCGCGATAGATGAGCCCTTTTTCATACAGCCGGACGAACACCTCGTTCACCGCGTGGGACAGGCCGTCGTCCATGGTGAAGCGCAGGCGCTGCCAGTCGCAGGAGGAACCCATCCGCTTGAGCTGCTCCACAATGCGCCCGCCGTAGGTGTCGTACCATTTCCAGGCGCGCTTGAGGAACTCGTCCCGTCCCAGATCCTGCTTGGTTAAGCCCTCTTTGCGCAGCGCCTCGATGATCTTCACCTCGGTGGCGATGCTGGCGTGGTCGGTGCCGGGCAGCCACAGCGTGCAGTAGCCCTCCATGCGCTTATAGCGGGTCAAAATGTCCTGCAGGGTGTTGTTCAGCGCGTGGCCGATGTGCAGCTGGGCGGTGATGTTGGGCGGGGGAATGACGATGGTGAAGGGCTTTTTATTCGCATCGGGTTCGTCATGAAAGTAGCCCTTGTCCATCCATTGGGCGTAGAGCTGTTCCTCATATTGTTTGGGGTCAAAGTTTTTTTCCATCTCTTGCATGGGGATACATCCTTTCTGAAATCGGGTGATAAAATCGGGTAAACCTGTAGAATACTTTAAAGAAGCGCGACCAGCACGCCCGCGGCCACCACCAGTACGCCGCCCAGCTTGCTCCACAGCACGGCCTTACCGCGCTTGTCCGGGGGCAGCTTTTTGTTCAGCAGCGCAGGCAGCGCATAAACGGTCAGCAGACCCAGCGCGAACAGCACCCACGCCGGCCAGGGAACTTGAGACAGGCGCGCGCCGCTGGCGCCCAGCCAGGCCTGAATATTCATGAGCAACCTCCTTGAAATAAAAAAAATACCGCCCCATCCTCTTCTCAGGACGGAACGGATCCGCGGTACCACCTGCTTTCGCACACCGCAGGGCGGTCTGCGCGCTCAACGCCTTTAACGCAGGCATACGCTCCCGGTTACTTTATGTTCGCCGGGGGGACTCGGAAGCGACCTTCACGCTGTGCAGCTCGCGGTGGGATCTTTTCAGCCGGTGAGACCCCTCTCTTTTTGGTGCGCGCGCCCGTGCGTTACTCCTCTTCGTCACCATCGTTGATATTTCTTATTATCATAGGGGGCGCGTGAGATTTTGTCAACAACCGAAACGGAGAAAGCGCAGAAAAAAACCGACCGGTTGTGAAATGTGCGGATTTTTCAGGAGAAAACACGAAAACAGCATTGCCTTGACCGGGAATTGTCGGTATAATATAGAAAAATATACGAACGTTTTTTGCCGGTTTATATTTTATGTTGGGAGGACATCTCATGATAGATTTGAAGACCATCGCCGCGGTGGATCCGCAGGTGGCGCAGGCCATGGGCCAGGAGCTGCAGCGCCAGCAGGACCACATTGAGCTGATCGCATCGGAGAACTTTGTTTCCCCCGCCGTGATGGCGGCGGCCGGCTCCCACCTGACCAACAAATACGCCGAGGGCTACCCCGGCAAGCGCTATTACGGCGGCTGCCAATATGTGGACGTGGTGGAGCGCCTGGCGCGCGAGCGCGCCTGCCAGCTCTTTGGTGCGGATCACGCCAATGTGCAGCCCCATTCGGGCGCGCAGGCCAACATCGCCGTGTACTTCGCCATGCTGAAGCCCGGCGATACCATCATGGGCATGAACCTTTCTCACGGCGGCCATTTGACCCATGGCAGTCCGGTCAATCTGTCGGGCAAGTATTTTAACATCGTGCCCTACGGCGTCAACGAGCAGACCGAGACCATCGATTATGACGAGCTGCGCCGCATCGCGCTGGAGTGCCACCCCAAGCTGATCGTGGCGGGCGCCAGTGCCTATCCTCGCGTCATCGACTTTGCCAAGTTCCGCGAGATCGCCGACGAGGTGGGCGCGCTGCTCATGGTGGACATGGCGCACATCGCCGGTCTGGTGGCCGCCGGGCTTCACCCGAACCCGGTGCCCTATGCGGATTTTGTTACCACCACCACGCACAAGACCCTGCGCGGCCCCCGCGGCGGCATGATCCTGTGCAAGGAGCAATATGCCAAAAAGATTGATTCGGCCATTTTCCCGGGAACCCAGGGCGGCCCGCTGATGCACATCATCGCGGCCAAAGCCGTGGCCTTCCAGGAGGCGCTGGGCGATGACTTCAAGGCTTACCAGCAGCAGATCGTGGCCAACGCCGCCGCGCTGGCGAAGGCTTTGACCGAAACGGGACTGCGCCTGGTTTCGGGCGGAACGGACAACCACCTCATGCTGGTGGACGTGATGAGCAAGGGCAAAACCGGCAAAGACGTGGAAAAGCTACTGGATGCGGCCAACATCACCGCCAACAAGAACACCATTCCCTTTGAAACCCAGAGCCCCTTCGTCACCTCGGGCATCCGCCTGGGCACCCCCGCCGTCACCACCCGCGGCATGAAAGAAGCGGACATGACGGTCATCGCCGGCTGCATCAGCCAGATTGTGGAGCAGGGCGAAGAGGCTGTGCCTGTTGTAAAAGAGCGGGTGTTGGCGCTGTGCGCGCAGTATCCGCTGTATGCCGCCGACGTGATTCTGCCCTGAGCTTTGGAAAACAGACCGTAAAAAAGGGCAACGAACGGCCATGAAACACAGACGGACAGCCGAAACATCGGGTTTTGGCTGCTCGTTTTTTATGGCCCATGACCCAACCCATCATCAAGCAATAAGGAGAAGCGAACCATGCAGATTGGCGATACGATAACTTTTGGCAGTTATGACTGGCTCGTGCTGGACAGGACGGAGGATCGCGCGCTTCTCATGACGCAGCGCATTGTGGAGCAGCGCTCCTATCATGATTGCTACCGGGAGGTGACCTGGGCGGACTGCGCGCTGCGCAAGTACCTCAACGGCGAGTTTTACCAGCGCTTCGACCCGGCGCAGCGTGCGAGGATTTTGCCGGTCACCCATGAGAACGCGGACAACCAATGGTACGGCACAAGTGGCGGCGAGGCGACGCAGGATCGCGTTTTTTTGCTGAGCATGGAAGAGGCCGTGTGCCGGTATTTCGGCGACAGCAGCGCCAAACTGTACCATCCCGGCAAAAACCAGCGATATTGGTTTGAACGAAAAGATGAAAACAACGCCCGGCGTAGCGCCAGACTCCTGAACGGGGACATCTGGTGGTGGTGGCTCCGGTCGCCCGGCCGCGTTGGCGTGAAGGCGGTCTACGTTCATGGGGACGGGAACATCGGCATCCAGGGGAACAACATTCTCAAGGGCAACCTCAGCGACGGCAAATGCACCGGGGGCGTCCGTCCGGCGCTGTGGGTGCAGATCTAGTTGGACACGGGCAGCGCGCTGCGCCCCAAAAGGCATGTGAAAAAGATCGGGATGGCGCCGGTGGGCGCTGCCCGGTCTTTTTGCGTTTTTGGCGCGGGCGCGGCGCATGGGCAAAGTGCCAAAAAACGACAGGAAGTATTTTTTTTCAATACCCTATTTACAAAGTCGGGATTTGGGGTAAAATATAACCAGAACGATAGGGATTAGGTGATGAAATGAAATTTTCAACCCGGAGCCGCTACGGCGTCAACGCCATGTTCGAGCTGGCCTTGCGCTATGGCGAGGGTGCGGTCTCGCTCAAGGATGTGGCGGATAAGCAATCGATTTCCGAGGCATACCTCGAGCAGCTGATGATTCGCCTGCGCAAAGCCGGGTTGGTGGAAAGCCAGCGGGGCGTGCAGGGCGGCTATCTGCTCAGCGATCGACCGGAGAATGTTTCGGTGGGGTCCATTATCCGCGTGCTGGAGGGCAGCGTTTCTCCGGTGGACTGCATTGAAGGCAAAGGCTGCCAGCGGGGCGGCACTTGCCCGGGTCGCATTGTGTGGCAAAAGATCTATGACAGCGTAAACGACGTGATCGACCGGATCACGCTGCAAGATATGATAGAGGAGTATACAAAACAGGAGCACCATGGATAAGAAGCAGATTTACATGGATTACGCGGCGACAGCGCCGCTGAAAAAAGAAGTATTGGACGCGATGATGCCGTATCTGACCGAGAACTTCGGCAACGCCTCCAGCCCCCACGCCTTCGGCCGCGCGGCCGACGCCGGTGTGGAAGCCGCCCGCAAGCAGCTGACGGACGCTTTGGGCGCCCATAACGGACGTGTCTACATCACCTCCGGCGGCACCGAGGCGGACAACTGGGCGCTCAAGGGCTATGCCCACCGCAACGCCCGCAAGGGCAAGCACATCATCATTTCCGCCGTGGAGCACCACGCCATTCTCCACACCGCGCAGATGCTGGAGAAGGAAGGCTTTGCGGTCAGCTTCCTGCCGGTGGACGGCATGTGCATGACCCATCCCGAGAAACTCAAAGAGCTGCTGCGGCCGGATACCATTCTGGTGTCCGTCATGACGGCCAATAACGAGGTGGGCACCATACAGCCCATTGAGGAGCTGGCCAAGGTGACCCACGAAAATAGCTCCGCTGTGTTCCATACCGATGCGGTGCAGGCTGTGGGCAACGTGGCCATCGACGCCGACGCCATGGGCATCGACATGCTCTCGCTTTCGGCGCACAAGTTTTACGGCCCCAAGGGCATTGGCGCGCTTTATGTAAAAAAGGGCGTGGTGCTGGACAATCTGATCGACGGCGGTGCCCAGGAATGGGGACATCGCGCCGGTACCTATAACGCGGCATCCATCGTGGGCATGGGTAAGGCCATCGAATTGGCCACGCAGAACCTGCCCGAGCACGTGGCAAAGGTCACGGCGCTACGCGATGAATTGATCTCCCGCGTGCTGACCATCAAGGACAGCCAGCTCAACGGCCACCCCACCCAGCGCCTGGCGGGCAACGCAAACTTCAGCTTTGCCGGCATTGAGGGAGAGGGACTGCTGCTGGTGTTGGATCTGGCTGGGATCGCCGCCTCGTCCGGGTCGGCCTGCTCTTCGGGATCGCTGGAGCCCTCTCATGTGCTCACCGCCATGGGGCTGGAACCCAAGTATCTGCACTCCACCATCCGTTTCTCGCTGGGTGACGGAACCACCCGGGAGGATGTGGAATATGCCGCTGAACAGATCAGGATCGCCGTGGAAAAGCTGCGCGCCCTGTCTCCCATTTACAACTAAGCAAGGAAAGGAAGAAACACATGTATAACGAGAAAGTCATTGAGCATTTCACCAATCCCCGCAATGTAGGAGAGATTGAGAATCCCGACGGCACCGGAATGATCACCAGCGAAAGCTGCGGCGATATGATGAAGCTGACCATAAAAATTGAGGATGGGCGCATTGTGGATGCAAAGTTCAAAACCTTTGGCTGCGGCGCGGCCATTGCCTCCAGCTCGGCGGCCACCGAGATGATCAAGGGCATGACACTGGAAGAGGCGGAGAAGTTCACCAACAAGCGCGTGCTGGAGGAGCTGGGCGGCCTGCCCGATGTAAAGATCCACTGTTCCATGCTGGCAGAGGATGCGCTGCATGCAGCGCTTAAGGATTACCGCGAGCATCACCAGAAGTAAGTGATTTTATCATGCAAAAGCCCCGTCGGATTTTTCCGACGGGGCTTTTTTCTGCGGGCTTTGCGGGCTGGGCAGCGGCAGGGGGGAACCCCTGCAAGGGATGGTCTCCCTTGAACCCTTTCTTCGAGGAAGAGCCACTTTGACGCTCGTATTATATGGGTGTAGTCATAAGAGACCCCTCATGAGGGTTTATGTGCTACACTGTAAGGGATGCTGTGGACTGGTTCTTTGACGCTACCGCCAGAC
>JAQUVY010000029.1 GCA_028693155.1 Eubacteriales bacterium | reverse complement strand
CGGCTGCGCTATCTAAAGGGCATGACATGGTCAACAGTGGCAAAAAGCGCAAACAGATCAGTGGATCATTGTTTTACTCTGCATAGATCGTCAATAAAAAACTGCTCCGATTACAAAGATAACAGTAAATAACAGTATCCCAAGCCTTATAATGTAAGTGTCGAGATGCAGGGTTGCGGTTGCCCTGCCTCGATAATGTGCCTCCTTATTGTGATACCCCGCCGGTTGCTTCTTCCCGGCGGGGTGAATTGTTTTAGGGGAGATTTGTATGCTTAACTTTGAAAACCTAGACAAATGCAGATTTGACGGCGTCGGGGCATATGGAATTCCTCGAATAAGGCCAGTAAAAAGAATGGAAGCTCTTGAGTGGATCCCCTTCAACTATGCGCTGTCCGCCAAGCAGACGAAGCTAAAAGGCGTGCATAGTTTCGTGGATGACTATCAACTTTCACGGCTGTGGAATCAACCCGCCCGATATGTGCCCATTCTTCGGCGTTTTACTTGCGTGTGCAGTCCGGATTTTAGCATGTATACCGATATGCCGCCGGCAATGCAGATTTATAATCACTACCGCAAGCATTGGTTGGGCGCATATTGGCAGAGCCAAGGCATTGCAGTTGTTCCAATAATCAGCTGGAGTGACAAAAGCAGCTTTGAATGGTGCTTCAAAGGAGAACCTATAAACAGCGTAGTGGCGGTATCAAGCGTGGGGACGCAAAACAGTATCCTGGCTAAGAGCCTGTTTGATGCGGGATACGCTGAGATGATTCGGAGACTTGAACCCTCTGAGGTGATCTTTTATGGTCAAGTACCGGAGAAAAGCGAGAACGTACGGCATATCGAACCGTACTATCAAACGATAAAGGTGCGGAGGAGGAAAAACAATGGGCGGTAGAGGCGCTTCCAGCGGCGTGGGCGATAAAGGTAAAAAGTATGGCACTGAATACACCACGCTGCTGCAAAGCGGAAATATTAAATTTGTACGGTACAATGAGGGCAGCGCCACGGCTCCATTGGAAACGATGACGAAGGGCCGGGTGTATGTAACCGTCACAGAGAGCAATCTTCTAAATAAGGTTTCTTACTATGACACTGCGAATAAACGCGCAAAAACCATTGATCTGAGCCATCGGCATAACGGGGTCCTCCCTCACGTGCACCACGGCTATGAACATAACGAAAATGATAGTAAGAAAGGCGCTGCGAACTTAACCCCAGAAGAAAAGAAAATGGTTGCCTTTGTGAAAAAAACGTGGAATAATAAAAAACGATAGATTTGGTGTAACAAGAGCAACGCTTCCATCGTGTTGAGGATACGGTGCAAATCCGTAAGTCTATTAATAGCAAGTAGTGGTTGAAGAAGGAAGACGCTCTTTGCGAAGGAAACTTTGTTTAGATAGATCCCGGTGCAACTCCGGGCGCTTGCTGTGGGACTGTGGAAACACAGTCCTTTTTTATATGCACAAGAAAGGAGAACCCCATGACCGGACGACAGGAAATGTTCTGCCGGGAATATGTGATCGACTACAACGGCACACAGGCCGCGATCCGGGCGAAGTACAGCGAAAAGACTGCGTACAGCCAGGCGCACGATCTCTTGAAAAAGCCCGAGATTCTCTCGCGCATACGCGAATTGCAGCACGAACAAACCGAGCGCCTGGCCATTACCGCAGATCGGGTGCTGACCAATCTGTGGGACACCTACCAGCGCTGCACCCAGGCCGTACCGGTCATGAAATGGGACTACGACGAGCACGAAATGGTGGAGACCGGCGAGTACCAGTTTGACAGCAAAGGAGCGCTGCGGGCGCTGGAGCTGATCGGCAAGCACATCGGCATGTTCGTGGACAAGCTGCAGGTTACTCAGCAGCCGCCCAGCATCACCGACGATCTGGGAGGCGCGCCGGGTGGCTGACATCAGGCTCTCCGAGCTTATCGCACCGGCATTCTGGCCGGTGCATCGGGATATACGATCACACGGGCATACACACTATTGGCTCAAGGGAGGACGCGGCAGCACCAAGTCCTCTTTTTTGTCGTTGGAAATCGTGCTGGGTATGATGCGCGACCCGGACGCCTGCGCGGCGGTATATCGACGGGTGGGTGTGACGCTCCAAGAATCGGTATACGCCCAGCTGGTATGGGCTATAAACGCCCTGGGAGTGGCGGCATACTGGCGCACCGGCAAATCCCCCATGGAGCTGGAATATCGCCCCACGGGGCATAAGATCCTCTTTCGCGGGGCGGATGACCCGGCAAAGAGCAAATCCATTAAGCTTTCCAGAGGATATTTTAAGTTTCTCTGGTTTGAGGAGCTGTCCGAGTTCGGCGGTATGGATGACATACGCACCATCACGCAATCGGTGATCCGCGGGGGCGGGCCGGTTGCGATTTTTTATAGCTACAACCCGCCGAAATCGGCGCAGAACTGGGTCAATGCCGAGTGCCTTGTGCCGCGCCCGGATCGCTTGGTGCATCACAGCACCTATCTGGACGTGCCGCCCGAGTGGCTGGGGGCTGCGTTTCTGGCCGAGGCAGATATGCTGCGGCTCACCAATGAGACCGCCTATCGCCACGCCTACCTGGGCGAGGTGACAGGCACCGGCGGGCAGGTGTTTGACAATCTGCGCGTGCGGGAGATCGCGCGGGACGAGCGAGAGACGTTCGCCCGACGCTGCAACGGGCTGGACTTCGGCTTTGCTGTTGATCCTGACGCACTGCTCCATATGTATAACAATATGGTACTGATTCTTCCGTGCCGATGTCGGTGAGCAGCGCCGTGATTTCCTGATAGGGAGAGGCGAAACGCTGCGCCAGGTAGCGGTTGGCCGCGCCAAGCTCGCCGTGCGGGCCGCCGTACTGCGCGATGATGGCCTTGGCCAGGCGCGGGTTGGGGTTGGTGATCTTCACCGGGAACTGCAAATGCTTTTCATAACTCCACATCAGACGGTGCCTCCTGCCTGGCTCTGCCAGGGCCATGGGTCATTGACCCAGCTCCAAAACTCCTGCTGCCCCATCTGCTCCAGCGTGAGGGGCGTATAGAGCGAAGCGAATTCGGCACAGAGCTTTTGCTTGTTTTGCAGGCACTCCTGAAAGGCCGCCAGAGCATCGGCATTGGCCGGGTGGGTGTCCAAAAAAAGACACAGGTCGTTGAGCGCGAAGCACTGCACCTGAATTTTTTCCAACAAAGCTTCCCGAGGCGTCATTGCGCTACCCCCCGCCCCTGAAAGGGCTTTACCAGTTCGGAAAACAGGGTTCCGCAGCGGAAGCCGACTGCGGGTTCCAGGATACCCTGCCAACGTTGCATGGGCACATAGGCCATGGCCAACGGCAGGTTATTCAAATCATCCATTATGATTCTTCCTTTTCCATTTAGCGTTACGGAGAGGCGGAGCCTCACTGATAACCAGCATATTCCGGGGGCGGCGCATCCGTTCTGCCGGCAAGCGGTGGCGAGGGAAGGGGAAGTGTGTTATGATAAAAAAACAAAAAATGCGAAGAAGGAAGAAACCGATATGGCGTTTGATGCTACCCATTGCGAGCTTTGCCCGCGCCGCTGCGGCGCGGACCGAAGCAGGAGCAAGGGCTTGTGCGGCGGGGGAGACGGGCTGCGCGTGGTGCGCGCGGCGCTTCATCCATGGGAAGAGCCCTGCCTGAGCGGCACGCGCGGCGCGGGCACCGTGTTTTTTGCGGGCTGCTCGCTGCGCTGCTGCTTTTGCCAGAATTATCCCGTGGGCCACGGGCAGATCGAGGGGGAGCGGATGGACGACGAGGCGTTTGCCGCGCTGTGTCTGGATCTGCAGGCGCAGGGCGCGCATAACATCGACCTGGTGACGCCCATGCACTGGGCACCCTGGGTGATAGGCGGCCTGCGGGCGGCAAAAGCCCGGGGGCTGCGGATCCCCGTTGTGTGCAACACGGGGGGCTATGACCTGCCTGAAACGGTGGAGGCAATGGCCGAGGTGACGGACGTATGGCTGCCCGACCTGAAATTTAAGGACGATGCGCTGGCGCAAAAGTATTCCGGCGCGCAGGACTATTTTGAGGTCGCTGCCCGCGCCATTGAGAAAATGGCGCAGCTGGCGGGAGCGCCCCGGTTTGACGGCGAGGGTCTGCTTTGCGGGGGTGTGTTGGTGCGACATCTCATCCTGCCCGGCGGGCGCAAGGATTCCATGGCGGTGCTGGACTGGCTGCACGATACCTTCGGCGAGGCGGGCGCGGCGGTGTCGGTGATGAGCCAATACACGCCGTGCTACGGCGCGGCCGCGCACAAAGAGATCAACCGGCGCATCACGCGCATGGAGCATGAATCGGTGCGGGAGCACGCCATGGAGCTGGGGTTTCGCTGGCTTTACGGGCAGGAGAGAGCGGCCGCCACGCTGGATTACACGCCGGACTTTACCCGCGCCATCCATGCGCCCATCGGGAGCAAGAAGAGCTGAAACGACGCACGGTGCGGCAGAAAAAAACAGCCCCACGGCCTGCGAAAAACATAAATTTTATCGCGAAACATGTGCCTGCGCGGATGGACAGCCGCGCGGGCAAAGCATATAATCGGAAGCGAAACGGAGCTGGGGGCCATTGCCCCGAAATTCAGCTCGCAGGAGGCTTTATATGGTTGGGATCGGAATCGTTGGTGTGGGCGGCATCGCCTGCGGAAAGCATATCCCGGAGATTGAGCAGAGCAAGAGCGGCAAGGTGGTCGCGATTTGCGATATTAACCCTGCCCGCCTCAAAGAGGTGGGGGAACGGCTGGGGATCGACGAGGCGCACCGCTTTGCCGACTACGCGCAGCTGATCGCCTGCCCGGAGGTGGATGCGGTAGAGGTGTGCACGCCCAACTACGTTCATGCGCCCATCGCGGCCGCTGCGGTTCAGGCGGGAAAACCGGTCAACGTGGAAAAGCCGCTGTCGGTCGACCTGCCTTCGGCCGGCGTGCTGACCGAAGCGCTGAAGGCAAACCCCGTGCCCAACATGATGTGCTTCTCCTATCGCTTTATGCCGGCGGTTCGCTTTGCCAAGTGGATGATGGAACAGGGCTGCCTGGGGGAGATCGTCAGTGTTCATGTGGAATACCTGAAGGACAGCGCCCTTTGGGAGGGGCGCAGGCTGGACTGGCGCTTTGTACGGGAATACGCGGGAACAGGCGTTCTGGGCGATCTGGGCGTCCATCTGATCGACATGGCGCAGTTTTTGGTGGGCGACATGGAGGCGGTGTGCTCCACGGCCAAGACCGTGGTGAAGCAGCGCCAGAGGCTGGACAGCGAAGAGTGGGCACCGGTGGAGACGGACGATTATTGCAGCTTTCTGGCGGACATGGCCGGGGGCGTTTCGGCCGTGTTTGAGGTGACGCGCTGCGCCATCGGCCATTCCAACACCATACGCTTTGATATTTACGGCCGGGACGGCATGCTGTCCTTTGATTTGAACCATCCCGACGTGCTCAAGATCTGCGTGGGCAAGATCGACGTGCAGGGGCAGGGGCTGCACACCGTGACCGTGCCCCAGAAGTTCCGCATTGCCCAGGAGCAGATGTTTGTGGATCTGGTCAGCGGTGCGCCCACGCCCTATCTGCCCACCATTGAGGACGGGGTCAAGTGTCAGAAAATTCTGGATGCGCTGCTGCAGTCCTCGCGGGAGCGCCGTTGGATCGCCTTGACCTGAAGCACCCATTTGCACGCTGCTGCCCACGGAAACGAAAAATTTCCGCGGGCAGTTTTTTTATGAGCCGATCTGCTTTTTTGCATGTCTTTTCAAAACCTTTACAGGAGCAAGCTTTTTCCTTGACGTGGCAATACTACACTAAGCTTGCATGAACGAAAGGAGAAGAAAAGATGAAAAAGAACGCAAAATGGATGCTGGCCGTCGGCCTTTGCCTGGCGATGATCGCGGGCGCGGGTTGCGCCGCCAAAACCCCTGACCCGACCCAAGCCCCCGCCGCCACCGCCGCGCCGCGCCAGACCCAGGAGCCCGCTAAGCTGAGCGGAACGCTGGAGGTGGGCGGTTCCACCTCGGTGCAGCCGCTGATGGAAGCGCTGGCCGATGCCTTTATGAACGAGAACGACGGGGTGGAGATCAACGTGCAGGGCGGTGGCTCGGGCGTGGGGATCGCCTCCACAGCAGACGGGCTTTTTGAGATCGGCATGTCCTCCCGCAGCTTGAAGGACGAGGAGAAGGCCAAGGGGCTGAAGCCTGTCACCATCGCGCTGGACGGCATCGCCGTGACGGTGAACGCCGCCAACCCGGTGAATGCGCTGACCACCGAGCAGATTCAGAAGATCTTCAAGGGTGAGATCACCTCCTGGAGCCAGGTGGGCGGCAGCGACGCCCCCATCGTGGTGTACACCCGCGAGGCGGCCTCGGGCACTCGCGGCGCTTTTTTGGAGCTGATGAAGCTGCAGGACGACGAGGATAAGAGCCTCATCACCGACAAAGCGCTGGAGGCCAACTCCAACGGCTCGATGAAGACCAACATCGCCGGAAACGCCAACGCCATTGGCTATATCTCTCTGGGCAGCGTGGATGACACGGTGAAGGCCGTGGATGTGGACAGCGTCAAGGCATCGGTGGACACGGTGCTGGACGGCACTTACCCGGTGAAGCGTCCCTTCCTGGTGGTGACCAAGGGAGAACCAACCGCGCTGGAGCAGGCCTTCATGAACTACATCCTGAGCGATGAAGGCCAGAAAATGGTGACCGATAAGGGCTATATCTCCGAGAAATAAAGCGCAGGCAAAGAACAAACCCGGCGCGGAACCCCGTCTTGGAAAAATACAGGACCGGGGCTTATCGCGCGGAAAGGCAAAGGTATGGAGGAGAAGCTGGAACGCAAGGCCACGCGGCGACGCCGCACGCCCGCCGAGTTTATCATGGAAAACCTGTTTTTGCTGTGCGCGCTGGCGTCCATTGCGGCAGTGGCTGTGATCACGGTTTATCTGTTCGTTTCGGGTACGCCCGCCATTTTTAAGATCGGCGCAAAGGAGTTTTTGCTGGGGACGGTATGGAAGCCCACCGAAGGCCAGTTCGGCATTTTGCCGATGATCATTTGCTCCGTCGTTAGCACGGTACTGGCGGTGGGCGCGGGCGGCGTCATCGGCGTGATGACGGCGGTGTTCATGGCCGAGCTCGCCCCGCCCTGGCTGACCCGCCTGCTGCGCCCCTGCGTGCGGCTGCTGGCGGGCATTCCCTCGGTGGTGTATGGTTATTTCGGCCTGACGCTCATCGTGCCACTCATCGCAAAGCTGTCGGGCTTTGCCGGCAACAGCCTGCTGGCGGTCATCGTTTTGCTGGCCATGATGATCCTGCCCACCATCATCAGCATCAGCGAGGACGCGCTGCGCGCCGTGCCCCGCGCCTACAAGGAGGGCTCTTTGGCGCTGGGCGCCTCGCACAGCCAAACCATCTTTAAGGTGCTTTTGCCCGCGGCGCGCTCGGGCATCCTCTCGGCGCTGGTGCTGGGGGTGGGGCGCGCCATCGGCGAAACCATGGCGGTCATTTTGGTGGCGGGAAACACACCGCAGATCCCCACGTCGCTGTTTGACAGCGTGCGCACGCTCACCATCAACATCGCCTTTGAGATGAGCTACGCCGAGGGGCTGCACCGAGAAGCCCTTTTCGCTACGGGTGTGGTGCTGTTTTTGTTCATCATGGCGCTGAACATCCTCCTGAACGTGCTGACCCGCAGAAGGGAGAAAAAGAACGCATGAAAGCGCGAAAAGTCACCGACGGCCTCGTAAAGGTGTTTGTCTGGCTGTGCGCAGGCATCACCGCGGCGCTGCTTATCTGGATCCTGGTTTACATCATGTCCCGGGGGCTGCCGCACGTCACCTGGGAATACCTGACCAGCAAGTTCGGCGGGGACGACCACGGCATTTATCCCATGATCGTTTCCACGCTCTGCCTGGTGGGGTTGACGCTTCTTTTTGCCGCGCCGGTGGGGGTGTTCGCGGCGGTTTATCTGGTGGAATACGCCAAGCCGGGCAAGCTGGTAAACGTGATCCGCTTTGCCACCGAATGCCTGTCGGGCATCCCGTCCATTTTGTTTGGTCTGTTCGGCTTCATCTTTTTCGTGCAGATCTGCAACTTCAAATTTTCTCTGCTCTCCGGCGCGCTCACGCTGGCGCTCATGGTGCTGCCCACCATCATCCGCACCACGGAGGAGGTGCTCAAAACCGTGCCCGTGTCGTATAAGGAGGGGTCGCTGGCGCTGGGGGCAAATAAGCTGTACACGCTGTTTCGCATCACGCTGCCCAGCGCGCTGCCCGGGGTGCTCACGGCGCTCATCCTGTCCATCGGCCGCATCGTGGGCGAGACGGCGGCGGTGTTTCTCACGGCGGGCATGGTGTACCGGGTGCCCAAGAGCATTTTTTCATCGGGGCGCACGCTGGCGGTGCACCTGTACGCCATCGCCAACGAAGGTTTTTCCTTTGACGAGTGCTTTGCGACGGCGGCGGTGCTGGTGGTGCTGGTGCTGCTCATCAACTTTGCCGCCGACCTGGCCGGAAAATTGCTGATCCGCCGCCTGGGCGGCGGGCAGCCCAACTGAAAGGAGCCGCTATGGAAACCATTTTATCGGCGGAAAAGCTGAATCTGTATTACAGCGACAACCACGCGCTCAAGGACATTACGCTCCCCGTTCCCAAGGGGCAGGTCACGGCGCTCATCGGCCCGTCGGGCTGCGGAAAATCCACCTTTTTGAAAACCCTCAACCGCATGAACGATCTGGTGGACGGCGTGCGCGTGGCAGGTCTGGTCACGCTGGACGGCGAGGATATTTACGCGCCGGATTACGACGTGGTGGGGCTGCGCAAGCGGGTGGGCATGGTGTTTCAAAAGCCCAATCCCTTTCCCATGTCCATCTTTGACAACGTGGCCTACGGCCCGCGCATTCACGGGCAGCGGGATAAAAAGGCGCTGCGGGAAATCGTGGAGAGCAGCCTCAAGGGAGCCGCGCTGTGGGACGAGGTGAAGGATCGGCTGAACAAGAGCGCCCTTTCCCTTTCGGGCGGACAGCAGCAGAGACTGTGCATCGCGCGGGTGCTGGCGGTGGGGCCGGAGGTGCTGCTGATGGACGAGCCCACCTCGGCGCTGGACCCCATCTCCACCCAGCGCATTGAGGACCTGATCGAAGAGCTGAAGGGGCGCTACACCATTGTGATCGTGACGCACAACATGCAGCAGGCGGGCAGAATTTCCGACCGAACGGCTTTTTTCTACAGGGGAGATCTGATAGAATGGGGAGAAACGGATACCCTGTTCCAAACCCCTGCGGACAAGCGCACCGAGGACTACATCACAGGCCGTTTCGGCTGAGAAAAGGAAGGGTATCATGAGCGCGAGAATTTCTTTTCAGCATGACATGGACGAACTGCACAGCGAGCTCATCGAAATGAGCGCGCTGGCCGAGCAGGCCATCGACGACGCGCTGACCGCCATTCGGCGGCAGGATGTGCCGCTGGCCCGGCGCATCATAGAGGGCGACGACAAGGTGGATGCGCTGGAGAAGAGAATTGAGCAGCGCTGCCTGCTCATTTTGGCGCGGCACCAGCCGCTGGCCGGCGACCTGCGCATGGTGGGCGCGGCGCTGAAGATCATTACCGATCTGGAGCGGATCTCCGACTCGGCGGCAGATATTGCAGAGCTGGTGACCCGCCTGGCCGGGCAGCAATATATCAAGCCGCTGGAGGACATCCCCCAGATGGCAGACATGGCCATTGCCATGGTACACGACGCCATTGCGGCCTTTACCCGCCGCGACGCGGCGCAGGCCACGGCGGTGTGCCTGCGGGACGACGGGGTGGACGCGGCCTTTTCCCGGGTGCTGTTTGACCTCACCCGGGTGATGCGCGAGCTGCCCGAGGCGGCGTCCCAGGCCATAGACCTGCTGTTCGTCGCCAAATACCTGGAGCGCATCGCCGATCATGCCACCAACATTGCCGAGTGGGCCATTTATCTGGTGAAGGGCGTACACCCCCAGGATAAAGAGATTCATCAGGCTCAAGAGAAGCACGGAGAGGAGTAACCCGAGGATGCCCAGACAGCGGATTGCCGTGGTAGAGGACGAGAGCGCCATTGCGCGCCTGCTGCAGATCAACCTGCAGGCGGCGGGATACGAGGCCCGCACTTACGACACCGGGGAGGCGTTTCTCGCCTCGCTGGCCACCGGCGCGCCCGACGTGCTGCTGCTGGACTGGATGCTTCCGGGAAAGGATGGGCTGGACATTTGCCGCATTGTGCGGGCGTCGCCCGAAACGGCCGCGCTGCCCATCATCATGCTCACCGCCAAAACCGAGGAGATCGACAAGGTGCTGGGGTTGGAGATGGGGGCGGACGATTATGTGACCAAGCCCTTTGGCGTGCGCGAGGTGCTGGCGCGGGTAAAAGCCCAGCTGCGCCGCGCTGCTGTGCCGGGTGCGGCGGCGCAGGACACCCTGCGCTGCGGGGCGCTTGTCCTTGACCTGCCCCGGCGGCAGGCATTGGCCGATGGGCAGCTGCTGGCGCTGTCTTTTAAGGAGTACGAGCTGCTGGCGGCGCTCATGGAGCACCCCGGCTGGGTGTGCTCGCGCGAGGCGCTGCTGCAAAAGGTGTGGGGCTACGACTTTGAAGGGGAGACTCGCACGGTGGATATGCACATTGCCAACCTGCGCAAAAAGCTGGAAGAGATGGGAATGGGGCTGTATGTGCAGACGGTGCGGGGCGCGGGCTACCGCCTGCGGGCTCCCGGTGAGGACGGCACGACGTGAGAAAGAAGATCTACCTGCTGGCGCTGGGCGTATGCCTGCTCACGACGGTGTTTTCGGGGCTGCTGGTCAGCCTGGCGTTGGGCGAGGTGATGGAGGAGCAGGCCAAAATTCGCCTGAGCGACCTGGCGGGTGTGATGTGGAGCAGCGGTTTGAACCAGGCGCAGCCGGAGCAGGCCGGCGAAATGGTGAAGGATTGGGCGCAGGAGCTGGCTGAGGGCGAGGACATTCGCCTGACGCTGCTGGACAGCCGCGGGGAGGTGCTGGCGGACAGCCACGCCGATGCCGCAGCGCTGAAAAGCCATGCCGACCGCCCTGAGGTTCGCCAGGCCATGCAGACGGGCGACGGGTGGAACATCCGCCGCAGCGACACGCTGGGCAGCAGCTATCTCTATGTGGCGCGGGCCGATCGGGACAGCGGGCGGATCCTCAGGTTGGCGATGCCGCTGGCCAGTGTGGATCACGCCAAGATGGTGGTCGCCGTATGGACAGGCTTGGGCGGGCTGGGCGCGCTGCTGCTGGCTGCGGGCATCCTCATGCCGCTGACGGCGCGGTTTGTGCGGCCGGTAAAGCATCTGCGCGAGGCAGCGGGACGCATTGCCCGGGGCGATTACGACGTGCAGCCCGAGGTGGGAAACGATGAGATCGGCCTGCTGGGCGAGGACTTTAGCAGCATGGCGGCCGCCCTGCGCGCGGCGCGGCAGCGGGAGACCAGCGGTCGGGAGCGGTTGGATTCTATTTTGCGGGCGGCACCGCTGGGCATTTTGGCGGTGGACAGCCGGGAGAGGCTCCTTTTTGCCAATCCCCCGGCGGAAAAATGGCTGGAGATCGCGCCGGACAGCGAGGGCAAGAGCATGATGCCCGTGCTGCGAAGCGCGGCGGTGTGGGAGCTGGTGCGCCAAACCCTCAAAGAGAACCAGCCCGGGCAATGCGAACTGAACGGGCGGCGAATTTTGCAGGTGACGGCGGCACCCATCGGTGTGCAGGAGCCAGCGCAGGGCGCGGTCGTGGTGGTGCAGGACATGACCGAGCTGCGGCGGCTGGAAAACCTGCGTTCGGAGTTTGCCTCCAACGTTAGCCATGAGCTGCGCACGCCGCTTACCTCCATCCGCGGATATGTGGAAACCCTGCGCAGCGGTGTGGCCGAGGATCCCGAGGTGAGAAAAGAGATCCTGGATATTTTGGATATTCAAAGCGAGCGGCTGAGCGCGCTCATCGACGACCTGTTGTCGTTATCCGAGCTGGAGGCGGGGGAGAAAAACGGTGTGTCGGGGCAGGCGTGCGATCTGACGGAGGCGGTGCGCGAAGCGCTGACCACCGAGCAAACCAAAGCCGACGCGCTGCACATTCGGCTGGAAGCCGCGCTGTCGCTGGCGCTGCCGGTGGCCGGCCGGGAGGACAGGATGACGCGCATGGCGCTGAACCTCATCGACAACGCGGTGAAGTATAACCGCCCGGGCGGCTGGGTGCGGGTGTGTACCCAGCCGCAGGGGGCGTACGCCTGCCTGACGGTAGAGGACAACGGCATCGGCATCGCCCCCGAACACGGCGAACGCATTTTTGAGCGCTTTTACCGGGTGGACAAGGGTCGCTCCCGCCAAATGGGCGGCACGGGGCTGGGTTTGTCCATCGTGAAGCACTTGGTGCGGCTGTACGCCGGGGATATTTCGTACATAAGCCGGGAGGGAGAGGGCACCTGCTTTACGGTGCGTTTTCCGCTCAAAAGCCAAACCGGCGCGGAGAAATAACGGCCACGGCAAAAAAACGGCACAGCAAAACGAGCGCCCGAAAGAATCAACTTTCGGGCGCTCGTTGTTTTTTTATGGCGGCGTGTGGCTTACGATGTCGCGCCTCAGCGCGAATAATCCAGCCGAAGGAGTGCCTTGCCGCCGGGGAGCGGCGCTTCCTGACGCAGACGGCGAGTAAAGCCCAGCGGGGTCAGCGCCTGGGTCAGCTCGTCCTCCCGTATGTCCTGGTGCACCGCGCCCAGCGCGTCAAAGGCGTGGGCATAGGCCGATGGGGAAACAAAGCCGTCGCTCCCGCTGCGCTGGATGACGCAGGACACATAGGCCGCGCCAGTCAGCGCGGCGGCTTTGGCAAGGGCGCCGCAGCCGATATATTCGACGATAAGATCGGCGATCAAAAGCTCCGCGGCAGGCAGCCGCAGGGCGGGGCAGCACAGGTCGGCCTGCACGGGGACAAACTCGGGCAGCCGGGCGCAGCGCGCCGTGCATTCATCCAGATAGGCGGCGTTGATATCCACCCCGTAAACGCGCTGAAACTGTCCCGGGCGCAGCTGCTCCAGTCCGTTTCCGCCCGCCACGCCCAGGATCATGACGCTGCGGGCGGGGGCGGAAGAAAACTGCCCGGCCATCATGGCGCGCAAAGCCGAAAGCTGACCCACGCTGTCCTGCTTCATATGGCCCTCGTAGTCGGCCAGCGCAATGCTCAGCCAGGGGTTGCCGGGCGAGGGCTCCAGGCCGCAGGCGCGATAAAGCGCTTGAATGCAGGGCGTTTTGTGGGCGATATAGGCGTCGATGTTGTGGGGATAAAGAGCCGCCGCCTCGCGCTTGGCGGCGCTGTATGCCCGCACAGCCTCCGGGTGGGCGCGCAGATAGTCCCGAAAGACCGTATGCCGCCGCAGCTCGGGAGAGTTGGCGGGGCAGACGTAAAGATGGTGGGCGGGCAGGGGCTCTCTGCCGTCGTAGGAAAAGGCTTCGCGGCCGGCAATGCCCAAATCGCCTTCGTGGGCAAAGCCCAGCGCTGCCAGCCGCGCGCACAGCGCAGGGAAAACGTCCATATCGGGGAGGACCACATCCAGGTCGATGATGGGTTTCGCCCATAGAGCGGGTACCGAGGTGCTGCCCACGTGCTCAACGCCGCTCGCCAGCCCGTCAAGAGCCGGGGCAAGCGCGGCGCAAAGGCGCGCAAAGTCTCCCGGCCATGCCGGGTCGTAGGGCACAACGGTCACGCGCCGGGTGTGCATACGCTCAGTCCTCCCGACCCAGCGCCGCCACGGCTGCCGCGTCGGGCGAAACGTAGAGGGTCTGGTTGGTCAGGTAGATGACGAAGCCTGGGCGGGCGCCGGCGGGCTTTTTGACGTTTCTGCGCTGGGTATAATCCACCGGCACCGCCGAAGAATCCCGCGCCTGGCTGTAATAGGCGGCCAGCAGCGCCGCCTCGCGCAGCGCCTGGGGCGAGGGCTCCTCCCCGCCGGTCTGCAAAATGACGTGAGAGCCGGGGATGTTCTTGGTGTGCATCCAAATATCGCCCGCCCGGGCGATCTTGAAGGTCAGCCGGTCGTTCTGCACATTGTTGCGCCCCACCAGCACATCCATGCCGTCGGTGGTTTTATAGTGCGCGGGCTGGCTGGCAGGCAGCTGCTTTTTCACGGCGCCGCGCTGGGGTTTCAAATAACCCTGCGCCAGCAGCTCGGCGCGGATGTCCTCCACGTCCGATTCGCAGGAGCAGTTGGTGATGTTGAGCAGCTGCCCCTGAAGATAGGCGATCTCCTGCAGCGTATCATCGTAGTGCCCCTGCAGCTTTTCCAGCGTGGCCTTTGCCTTGGCATATTTTTTGTAATAGGCCTGCGAATTCTGCGCCGGGGTCAGCCGCACGTCCAGCGGGATGGTGACGGACGCGGCGTTTTCGTCGTAATAATTGATGAGCTGCGCGCTGAGCATCCCTTTTTTCAACTGGTAAAGGTTTGCCGTGAGCAGCTCGCCCATCAGGCGGTATTCCTCCAGCCCCGAGGCGTCGTGCAGCTGGGTGGCCTGCTTCTCCTCCTTACGCTGGGCGCGGGACAGCGCCTGCCCCAACACCTGGGTCATGGAGGCGCATTTTTGCCGCAGGCGCTCGTGAAGATCGCGAGCCTCATAAAAGCGCTCCAGCGCCTCAGACATGCCGGACACAGCGGTAAAAGCGCCCTGGGAGGGAGCGAAGGGGCTGAAGTCCGAAGGCGCGGTGGGGTCGCCCAACAGGCAGGGGGTGTAGTTGCCGCCGTCAATGGCGGCAAAGCGCTCCATCAGGCGCGCGCACACCTCGCTCAGCGCCTGCTCAGACAGGCCATTGGCTGTGCGGGCGTCGCAAATGCCGGCGCTGCACATGAAATCCTTGGCGGTGGCGGGGGACAGCCCGGCCACGCCGCGAAACAGCGCCGTATCCAGCGTCACCTCGGGCGCGGCGCGAAAGAGCGCCAGCAGCGCGTCGCTGCTCACCTGGGTGGGCAGGAGCTTATCCGAACGGGGGGGATACTCATAGCGCAGGCCGGGCAGAATCTCCCGCACGCGGCTGCGATCCTCGTTGACGCGCTTGACGCTGTCCAAAATGCGCCCGTCGCTGTCGGTGAGGATGATGTTGCTGTGCCGCCCCATGAATTCCATCCGCAGGGTGAGGTGCGTTTCGCTGCCCAACTCGTCAAACGCGCTCACGTCCATCTCTAAAATGCGGTCGAAAGCCATCTGCCGCAGGGCGGTGACCCGCCCACCCACCACGTGCTTGCGCAGCAGCATACAAAACATGGGAGCCTGCGCCGGGTTGGGCTTGCTGCTTTGGGTCAAGTGAATCCGGGGATAAAGAGAAGAAGCCGAGATCAGCAGCCGGTAGTTCTCAAAATTGCTGCGCACAACGAGATGGATCTCGTCTTTCTCGGGCTGAAAGGCTTTTTCGATGCGTCCCTGCAAAAGAACGCGCTCCAACTCCCGGTACACGGCGTTGAGCGCGACGGCGTCAAATGGCATGAATCATTTCCTCCTGAACCAAGTGCTTTTTATTATACACGAAACCAAAGCATAAGAAAATGCGTGCCGCACCGAATCATAGCGGGCGCTTCCCCATCATACACATAGACCAGATAAAACGGGGAGGTACTTCTCATGTGGAAAAGGATCGGCAGTTTTGCTCTGGCCGCCGCGCTTGTGTTCGCGGCGGCGGGCTGTGCCAAGCAGCAGTCTTCTGAACAGGTGGTGGTAAAGGATCAGATTCCGGTGGCGGCGCAAACCGGAACAGACGCAAAGCCAGACACCGACGGCGAAGCGGAGCCCAAGGCACCGGCAAAGGCAGAAAAAGTGCGCCAGGCTACGCTGTATTACATGGACACGACGGGCTGCACCGTGCCGGTGAGCCGGGATATTCCCTGGACCGAGGGCATTGCCAAAGCCACCTTGGGTTACCTGGTGGATACGCAAAGCGACGCCGTGCTGCAGGGGCTGGGGCTCAAAGCGCCGCTGCCCAAGGGCACCGAGTTGGAGCTGGACATTGCCGACGGCAAGGCGACGGTGGACGTCAAGCTGCCTGAAAAGGGCTTTGAAAGCAAGGAGCAGGAGAGCGCAGCCATCGCCGCCATGGTGAACACGCTGCTGGAGTTCCCCACGGTCAAGAGCGTTACGTTCCTCTTCAACGGCAAAAAGCTGACCAAGCTACAAAACGGCACTGCCGTGGAGGAAAGCTACGCCAAGGCGCTGGTCAATGCCCAGCCTAAGGGCGTGCCCACCACCGCCGAGGGCAAGGTGGAGCTGTACTACACCAACGCCAACGGGCAGGTGCTGGTGCCGGTCTATCAGGTGATGGACGAGCAAATGCCGGCCGCGGCGCTGAAGGCCATGCTGAACGCCGGGGACAGCGGGCTGACCTCGCTGCTGCCTGAAGGCTGCCAGGTGCTGAGCGTAACGGTGGGGGATGACGGCACGGCCAAGGTGGATTTGTCCAAGGGGTTTGACGACAAGAGCGACATTCCCGGCGCGCAAACCACCGCCCTGCGCGGCATCCTGCTGGCCTGCAAGCAGTTCAAACAGGTGCAAAGTGTGGATGTCACAGTGGCGGGGCAGCCGCTGCAGGCTGATGTGGAAACCATGGCGGGGATTGACACCAAGGTGCTGAACAATTACGATTAGGCCGTAAGGCAAACCCGGGAGAGGGCTTGAGCCCTCTCCCTATTTTTATTTGCAGGAGAAAAAACATGACAAGACCGGATCAGAGAAACCAGGATCAGCTGCGGCCCGTGCGCATCACGCCCGATTTTATGGGCAACGCCGACGGCTCGGTGCTTATTGAGTGGGGAAATACCCGGGTGCTGTGCACCGCCATGCTGGAAGAAGGCGTGCCGCCCTTTTTGACGGGCAAGGGCACGGGATGGCTGACGGCGGAATACGCCATGCTGCCCGCGAGCACCGACCGGCGCAAAAAGCGTGAATCGGCCACCAAACCCGACGGCCGCTCCACCGAGATCCGCCGGCTCATCGGCCGCTCGCTGCGCGCGGTGGTGGATATGCAGGCGCTGGGGGAAAACACCGTTTATCTGGACTGTGACGTGATACAGGCCGACGGCGGCACCCGCACCGCCTCCATCACCGGCTCCTTTATTGCACTGGCGCTGGCTGCTGACGCGTGGCGGCGCTCGGGCCGCATCACCCGCCCGGTGGTGACCGATCATTTGGCGGCCGTATCGGTGGGCATCGTGAACGGTCAAAGCGTGCTGGATCTGTGCTATCGGGAGGATTCCTGTGCCGAGGTGGATATGAACATCGTGATGACCGGGGCGGGGCAGCTGGTGGAGGTGCAGGGCACCGGGGAAAAGGCGACCTTCTCCCGCGCGCAGCTGGGCGAGCTGCTGGATCTGGGGGAAAAGGGGATCGCCGAGCTGATCGCGCTGCAAAAAGAGGCCTTGAAGGGCAAAAGCTATCTGGAGGTGGAGGTAGATGACTGAGCTCATCATCGCTTCCAACAACCCGGGGAAGATCCGCGAAATGAAGGCCATTTTGGCGCCCTGGTTTGGGCAGGTGCTTTCCATGCGGGAGGCGGGCGTGGACACCGAGGTGGAGGAGACGGGCGAAACCTTTGCGGAAAACGCCCGCCTAAAGGCGCAGGCCGTGTGCCGCCTGAGCGGCAAGCCCGCCCTGGCGGATGATTCCGGGCTGGCGGTGGACGTGCTGGGGGGAGAGCCCGGTGTTTACTCCGCGCGTTACTGCGGCCGGCACGGCGATGACGAGGCCAACAACCAAAAGCTGGTGCGCGAGGTGACACCCTTTGCGCCGGATACGCGCACGGCGCACTACGCCTGCACCGTCTGCCTGGCTTATCCCGACGGGCGGGTGCTGGAAGCTTACGGCGAGTGCGCCGGGCTGATTCGCACCCTTCCCGCCGGTACGGGCGGGTTTGGGTATGATCCCTATTTTTATCTGCCCCAATACGGCAAGACCATGGCGGAGCTGCCGGCTGACGTGAAAAACGGAATGAGCCACCGCTGGCGCGCCCTTCAGGCGCTGCTTGCCCTGCTGGAGGCACAAAAATGAGAGCGCTGGTCATTGCCGACAGCCATGGCAGCCCCGGCCGGGTGGCGCAGGCGCTGGCCCAGGCCGGGAAGGTGGATCTGCTGATCCACTGCGGCGACGGCGCGCTGGATGTGGAAGGCGTGCGGGGCATTGCGCCCTGCATTTTGCAGGTGCGGGGCAACTGCGACTATGCCCCGGAGCTGCCGTCACGCTGCCTTACGCAAGAGGAAGGTGTGCGCATTTTGATCGTGCACGGGCACGAGCAGGGGGTCAAGAGCGACCTGCAGCGCTTGGAATACACCGCGCAGGAGGCAGGTGCGCAGGTGGTGTGCTTTGGGCACACGCACATGCCCCTGATCGACCGGCAGGGCGAGCTGCTGCTGGTGAATCCCGGCTCGCTGCGCGCGTCCCGCCCCACCTATGCGGTTGTGACCGCCGAAAAGGGGAAATACGACGCCCGCACCTTTTTCCTTTTCGTGGGAGAAAAACGAAATAAAGATTGAAACACCAAAAAGTATGTGATATGATAACTGGGTTAGAATAAGTAAGGAGCGGTTTTCATGAACGCAATTGAAGTGGTTTTGATGATATTGATGATCATTTCTTCTATCGTGGTCATCGCGGCGGTGCTGTTGCAGCCCAGCCGCAGCGCGGGCATCAGCGGTGCAATCGGCGGCGGCGCCGAGACCTTCTTCGGGAAGAACAAGGCGAAGTCCTTTGAGGGCAAGCTGATTCTCATCACCAAGATCAGCGCTTCGGTCATGTTCGTGTTGTGCCTGGCGATGGTATTGGTAGCGCGCTATCTGTAACAGCGGCAGAACTGTGATCGCATGAACTCCCCGCACCAGGGGAGTTTTCTTTATACCCAAACCCCAAAGCCCACAGCGGCAGAAACAAAGGAGAAACCATGGACGAAACCCAGATAAAAAGCATACTGGAACAAGCAAAAAACCCCATTCAGCCCGAGAATTTGGCGAAACGCCTGGGCATAAGCCCGGAGGAGCTGATCGACGCGCTGCAGCCTATGGCGGAGCAGGGGCAGATCCTGTTCACCAAAAAAGGCGCGGTGGCGCTGCCGGCGCACATGGGGCTGGTGGCGGGCGAATTCCGCGCGACCCAAAGCGAGGCGGCGTTTTTGATTCCCGATGAGGGTGAGGACGACTTCTTTTTGCCCAAGAGCAGGCGCATGGGCGCCATGAACGGCGACCGCGTGCTGGTGCGCATCAGACCGGCGGGGCAGGGTCAGCGCCGCGCCGAGGGCGAGGTCACCCGGGTGGTCAAGCGCGCCAACGAGCTGATCGTGGGCGAATATGTGCCCCAGGGCAAGGGCGGCGTGGTGCTGCCCAGCGACAACCGCATTAAGGATCAGATCGCCATCGGCGCGGGCAAGGAGCTGGGCGCAGTGGCCGGTTCTCTGGTCACCGTGAAGATCATTCGCTACCCCGACGGAAAGCACGACGCGCTGGGCAAGGTCATGGAGGTACTGGGCAGCAAGAACGAGTTTTCTGTGCAGCTCAAGGCCATCATCCGCTCGCACAAGCTGCGCGATACCTTTTCCGAGGAGGTCGCGGCGCAGGCCGAGGCCGAGCCCGAAGCCATTACCCCCCGGGAGCTGGAGGGGCGGTTGGATCTGCGAGCAAAGCGCGTGTTTACCATTGACGGCGCCGAGGCCAAGGATCTGGACGATGCCATCTCTCTGGAGATGCTGCCCAACGGAAACTATCTGCTGGGGGTGCACATCGCCGACGTGTCGCACTATGTGACCCCCGGCTCGCCCATCGACCGCGAGGCCTGGCAGCGCGGCACCTCGGTGTATATGCTCAACACGGTCATCCCCATGCTGCCCGAGCGCCTGTCCAACGGCATTTGCTCGCTGCATGGCGGCGTGGAGCGCCTGACCATGACGGCGCTTATGGAGCTGGACGCCGGCAATGCCAAAACGGTCAAAACCACCATCTCTCCCAGCGTGATCAAAAGCAGCGCCCGGTTGACCTACAGCGCCGTAAACAACGCGCTGGAAAAGGGCGACGAGAGCGCTTTTGCCGACCTGCCCGATGTGCTGGCTGATCTTAAGGCCATGAATGCCCTGCGGGAAAAGCTGTTTGCCCGGCGGCTGGCGCGCGGAACGGTGGATCTGGATATTGACGAGGCGGACATCCGCATTGCGCCCGACGGCGAGCCGGAGGATATTCTTCTGCGCGAACGCGGTGTGGGACAGCGCCTGGTGGAGGAGTTTATGCTGTGCGCCAACGAAGCGGTGGCGGAGCATCTCAGCCGCATCGGCATGCCCGCGGTCTACCGCGTACACGACATTCCCGACCCGGAAAAAATGGCGGCGCTGGCCATCTTCCTGAAAAACCTCGGCATCCCCAACGACGGCCTGCGCGGCGATGTGCATCCCCGGCAGCTGCAAAAGGTGGTGGACTATGCCGCGGGCACGCAGTACGAAAACATCATCAGCCGCGTCATGCTGCGCAGCATGCGCAAGGCGGTGTATTCCACCCAGAACCGCGGGCATTTCGGCCTGGGAGCGGAGTACTACTGCCACTTCACCTCGCCCATCCGGCGCTATCCCGATTTGACGGTGCATCGCCAGCTGAAAAAATCGCTGGGCGTGTTCCCCACCAAAGATGAGGTGGACGCCATGACACTTTCCCTGGAGAACACCGCCAAGCACGCCTCCCAAACCGAGCGCGACGCCATGGAGGCCGAGCGCGACGCCGACGATATGATGATGGCGCGCTACATGAGCAAGCATGTGGGCGAGGAGTTTGACGGCGTGGTATCCGGCGTGACCGAGCACGGGTTCTTTGTGGAGCTGCCCAACCTGGTGGAGGGCTTCATCCGCCTCACCTCGCTGGACGACTGGTTTGTGCTTAACCGCGAGCAGTACAGCCTGCGGGGCGAGCGCAGCGGCAAGGTCTACCGCATGGGTGACCCGGTGCATATTTTGGTAACGTCGGTGGACACCGAGACAAACCGCATAGACTTTGACGTAAAAGAGAAGATTGCGCATTGACTTGCCGGCGGCCATACTGTATATTTATTGGCATAAGCGTATAAATCGCCGGGTTTTGCTGCAAAGGCGCACAAAACTGCATAACGTTCATAAAGGGGGATTTTCGCAAATCTCCCTTTTTTGTTTTTTTCAACCCAATTTTACAGCACGAGGAGAAGAACTATGGCTTATTCATTCACCCAGGAGAACGCTTTTTACGGCAGCACGGATCCCCAAAAGCTGCTGGAGAAATACGGAAGCCCGCTGTATGTATACAATGAAGAGATTCTGCGAAAGCGCTGCCGGGAGATGAAGTCACTGGTGGCCTACGAGCATTTCAGCGCGGATTATTCCACCAAAGCCAACGCAAACCTGCATTTGCTCAAGATCGTGCGCGAGGAGGGGCTGGAGGCCGACGCCATGTCCCCCGGGGAGATCGAGGTGTTGCTGGCGGCGGGCTTTGCCCCGGAAAAGATCCTTTTCGTATGCAACAACGTTTCGGCAGACGAGATGGCTTTTGCGGTGGAGCGAGGCGTGACGGTCAGCGTGGATTCTCTCTCGCAGCTGGTGACCTTTGGCAAACGTTTTCCCGGGCACAAGGTGGCGGTGCGCCTGAACACGGGGCATGGTGCGGGGCATCATGAATTTGTGGTGACGGCGGGAAAGAAAACCAAATTCGGCATCAACGACGATAAGGTGGATCGCATTCAGGCCATCGTGCGGCAGTACGATCTGCATATCTGCGGCATCAACCAGCACATCGGCTCCCTGTTTATGGACGAGGATACCTATGTGCAGGGCGCGAAGATCCTCTTTGACACGGCCATGCAGTTTCCCGAGCTGGAGTTTGTGGACATGGGCGGCGGCTTCGGCACGCCCTATCACAAGCAGGAGGGGGAGAAGACGCTGGATCTGGCTCCCTTTCGCCGCCGGCTGGATGCGGTCATCGAGGATTTTGTCAGCGCCTACGGGCGGCGCATCAAGGTCAAAAGCGAACCGGGGCGATACATCGTGGCCGAGTGCTGCGCGCTGCTGGGTCAGGTCTATTCCATCAAGGAGAACGGCGGCGTGACCTATGTGGGCACCGATCTGGGCTTCAACGTGCTGCAGCGTGTGGTCATGTACGGCGCTCATCATGACCTGGAGGTCTACCGCGAGGGAAAGCTGATGACGGGCAAGGGCACGCCGGTCACCGTGGTGGGCAATATTTGCGAGAGCGGAGATAAACTGGCCGAGAACCGCGAGCTGCCTGAAATACGCCTGGACGACGTCATCGGCGTGATGGATGCCGGCGCTTACGGCTATTCCATGGCCTCCACCTATAACAACCGCCTGCGCCCCGCCGAGGTGCTCATCTGCGCCGACGGCAGCGACAGGCTTATTCGCCGCCGGGAGACCTTTGCCGATTTGATGCGGGGGTTTGATGTGGAATAGGCCGCGGGGAGATGGGGATAAAATGGACGTCAACCTCTTTTTGTTTGACGGTTTTGAAACCTTGGACGCTTTCGGCCCGGTGGAGGTGCTGGGGAGGGTGGAAAAATATTCCATCAAATATTTTTCCCTGACGGGCGGCATGGTGCGCAGCGCGCAGGGCGCTGGGGTCATGACGCAGCCGCTGCACGGCGCGCTGCCCGGTGCCATATTCGTCATCCCCGGAGGGCGGGGCACCCGAAGCCTCGTGCAGGATGGGGAAGGCTTGGCGCAGGTATATCGCCAGGCGGAAGCTTCGCGCTGGTGCCTTTGCGTGTGTACGGGCTCGGCGGTGCTGGCGAAAAGCGGCGCGCTCAACGGCAAAAGGGCGACCTCCAACAAGAAAGCCATGGCGTGGGTAAAGACCACCGCGGCGAAGGTGCTGTGGGCGGAGCGGGCGCGCTGGTGCGTGGATGGGAAGTTTTATACCGCCTCCGGGGTGTCGGCCGGCATGGACATGGCGCTGGGCTTTGTGGCGGATCGTTTCGGTGCGGAAACGGCGCAGGCCATCGCCCAGGATATGGAATACATCTGGAACGCGAATGCCGACGAGGATCCGTTCGCGTAAAGACCCCGATCAAGCAGGCATAAGACCTCTTCAAAAGAAGAGGTCTTATTTTTGTGCGGAGGGCTCTTCGTTCCCCAGCTTGCGGCTCAGCCA
>JAQUVY010000141.1 GCA_028693155.1 Eubacteriales bacterium | reverse complement strand
CGCCGCCCTCCACCGTAGCGGGCATGAAGTCCGCATAGCTGCTGACCAGACCGTGCTCCTTGATGTCAAGGCCGGCGATCTCTTCTTCCTTGGATACGCGCAGGCCGATGGTCTTTTTGATGATCCAAAAGACTACGGTTATGGTGACGGCGACCCAGGCGATGACCGAAACGACGCCCAGCGTCTGAATGCCCAGGAACTTGAAGCCGCCACCGTAGAACACGCCGCCGTCCAGCGCAAAGAAGCCGGTGAGGATGGTGCCGACCGCGCCGCACATGCCGTGCACGCCGATGGCGCCGACGGGATCGTCGATCTTGAGGACCTTATCCACAAACTCGATGCCGAACACCACCACAAACGCGGCGATGAGGCCGATGAAGAAGGAGCCCACGGGGGACACGGCGTCGCAGCCTGCGGTGATGGCCACCAGGCCTGCCAGCGCGCCGTTGAGGGTCATGGAGACATCGGGCTTTTTGTAGCGGAACCAGGTGATGAGCATGACGGCGGTGGCTGCCGTCGCCGCGGCGATGTTGGTGGTGACAAAGATGCTGGAGGCCGAGACGATGGCGCTGTCGCCCGTCATGGAGACGGTAGAGCAGCCGTTGAAGCCGAACCAGCAGAACCAGAGGATGAACACGCCCAGCGCGCCCAGGGTCAGGCTGTGGCCGGGAATGGCGCGGGGCTTGCCGTCCTTGCCGTATTTGCCGATGCGCGGCCCCAGCATTTTTGCGCCGATGAGGGCGGCCACGCCGCCTACCATATGCACGGCGGTGGAACCGGCGAAGTCATGGAAGCCCAGCTGAGCGAGCCAGCCGCCGCCCCAGATCCAGTGACCCGAGATGGGGTAGATCACGGCGCTGATGACGGCGCTGTAAATGCAGTAGGATACAAACTTGGTGCGCTCGGCCATGGCGCCGGACACGATGGTGGCGGCGGTGGCGCAGAACACGGTCTGGAAGATGATGAACGCGGCGGTGGGGATGCTGCTGCTGTAATCCCCCTGAATCAGGAAATCCAGCCCGCCGACCAGCTTGCCGTCCCCGGCAAACATGAGGCCGAAGCCGATGGCCCAGAAGACCAGCGTGCCGATGGCGAAGTCCATGAGGTTTTTCATGATGATGTTGCCGGCGTTTTTGGCTCGTGTGAAGCCGGTTTCTACCATGGCGAAGCCAGCCTGCATGAAGAAGACCAGTACGCCGCCCAGCAATACCCAAATGGTATCAACGGATGAATACATAGGTGTTCACTCCCCTTTAATAAAATGAAAGACGTGCGCTTCCCCGAATCCCCCCGGGTGAAGCACACGCCTTTGTGTGCGTATCTGTGAAGCCCGGCAAACGGGCGGTTACTTGATGCTGTACAGCATTTCGGCGTAGGTGGGCAGCGGCCAGTATTTGGCGGGGATCAGCGTTTCCAGCTCATCGGCGGTAGCGCGCAGCTCACCCATGCCCAGGAATACCTTGTCGTGGTAGAAACGAGCGGTCTGGGCGGCGTCCTCGGCGTCCTCGGCGGTGATCACCGTCTCCTCCAGCGATGCCAGCTTGGCGCTCAGGCTTGCGCCCAGGTCGGTCAGCTTTTCCAGCATGGCGGTTTCCAGCGCGGCCGAGACACCCAGCTGCTTTTTGCCGCAGGCCAGGCCGGTCAGCTCGCCTTCGTAGGTCAGCACCGCGGGCAGCACGTCCTTTTTCACCATGTCGATCATGGTGAGCGCTTCGATGTGCAGCGTCTTGGAGTAGTTTTCCAGCAGGATCTCGTAGCGGGAGCGGATCTCGGTTTCGGTAAAGACGCCGAAGCGGGTGAACAGGGCGATGTTTTCGGGGCGGATGAAGTAGGGCAGGGCGTCTACCGTGGAGCGCAGGTTCAGCAGCCCGCGCTGCTCGGCCTCGCTGATCCATTCGGGCGCATAGTTGTTGCCGTTAAAGATGATGCGCTTATGATTCTTTACCGTGTCGCGCACCAGCTTGGCGGCGTCGCGCTCAAAGTCCGTGCTGTTCTCCAACGTGTCGGCAAAGCCGCACAGCGCGTCGGCCACGATGGTGTTGAGCACCACGTTGGGGCCGGAAATGGAGAACGCCGAGCCTAAGCTGCGAAACTCAAACTTGTTGCCCGTAAAGGCGAAGGGCGAGGTGCGGTTTCGGTCGGTGGTGTCGCGCAGGAAATGGGGCAGCACGCGCGCGCCGATCTCCATCTGGGTCGTTCCCCGATCCTCGTACATGGTGCCGTTTTCCAGTGCGTCCAGCACGTCGGCCAGCTCATCGCCCAGGAACATGGAGATGATGGCAGGCGGCGCTTCGTTGGCACCCAGGCGGTGATCGTTGGCCGCGCTGGCTACCGAGATGCGCAACAGATCCTGATGCTCGTCCACCGCCTTGATGACCGCCGCCAGGAACAGCAGGAAGCGCAGGTTGTGCGAGGGTGTGCTGCCCGGTTCCAGCAGGTTATCTCCCGTGTCCGTGCAGATGGACCAGTTGTTGTGCTTGCCCGAGCCGTTTACGCCGGCGAAGGGCTTTTCATGCAGCAGGCAGGCCATGCCGTGACGGTCGGCCACCTTTTTCATGAGCTCCATGGTCAGCTGGTTGTGATCGGCAGCCACGTTAGTGCTGGTGAAGATGGGGGCCAGCTCGTGCTGCGCCGGGGCGACCTCGTTGTGCTTGGTCTTGGCCAGGATGCCCAGCTTCCACAGCTCCTCATCCAGCTCGTGCATATAGGCCGAGACGCGGGGCTTCAGGCTGCCAAAATAGTGATCGTCCAGCTCCTGTCCCTTGGGGGGCCGGGCACCGATGAGGGTGCGGCCGCAATAAATAAGGTCGGGGCGCTGCTCGTACATCTTTTTATCAATGAGGAAGTACTCCTGCTCGGGCCCCACGGTGGTCATCACGCGGGTGGCTTCGGTATCGCCCGAAAGCTTCAGGATGCGCATGGCCTGGCGGTCGATGGCATCCATCGAGCGCAGCAGGGGGGTCTTTTTATCCAGCGCTTCTCCGCTGTAGGAGCAAAACGCCGTGGGGATGCACAGCGTGCCGTCCTTCAAAAAAGCGTAGGAGGTGGGATCCCAGGCGGTGTAGCCGCGGGCCTCAAAGGTGGCGCGTAGCCCGCCCGAGGGAAAGCTGGAGGCATCAGGCTCGCCCCGTACCAGCTCCTTGCCGGAAAATTCCATAATGACGCTGTCCCCGCTGGGGGCGATGAAGCTGTCGTGCTTTTCGGCGGTCACGCCGGTCATGGGCTGAAACCAGTGGGTAAAGTGCGTGGCGCCCTTTTCCACCGCCCAATCCTTCATGGCGGTGGCCACCACGTTGGCCACATCCAGATCCAGATGGCGGCCGCTGGCGATGGTTCTGCGCAGCGCTTTATAGGTGTCCTTGGGCAGGCGCTGGCGCATCACCTTGTCGTTAAAGACCATGCTGCCGAAGATGTCGGGTACGTTGCTCATGAAAATCCCTCCTTCATGGATGGGGAGCTGTGAAACGGTTTTTTTGCGTCCCCGGCAAAAAAAGAAAGCGCCGCGGATCGACCGATCCACAGCGCCCTTGCTGTTTTATGGGTGCATTGTAGCACCCCGAAAGGCGGCTGTCAACACTTTTTTGACAAGGAAATGAAATATTTTGAATTACCTCCTGCAAATGAACCGAGGCAGTGGCGGTTTACCCCAACGCATCCCTGAAAATATGACGCAAACGAAAGTGAATCCTGCAATTCGGGACGGGGGATGCCCCAAAACCCACGGCGGAGAGCTGCGCGGCGAAAATTATGCAAAAGGTTCAATATCTATATATTTCGTTTTTGGCTTCTGTACACAAAGAGTGGGGCTGTGCTATAATCGGATACGAAGGGCGGCGTGCCGCGCAGTAAATTAAAAACAGTTTTAATTTTGCTTTGCGGCGGCCCCACAATGAGAAAAGGAGTGTACGAGAATCATGATCAGAGTTACCGTATGGAACGAGTATCGCCACGAGATCAAGGACGAGAAAGTGCGCGAAGTTTATCCCAATGGCATTCACGAGGCCATCGCCGAGTTCCTGGGCAAGGAAGATGATATTGAGATCACCGCCACCGCCTACCTGGACAAGGACGAAGAGCATGGCCTGTCCCAGGAAGTGCTGGACAACACCGACGTCCTCATTTGGTGGGGCCACATGGCTCACGGCGAGGTGAAGGACGCCATCGTGGACCGTGTTTATTTCAACATTCTGCACAAGGGCATGGGCCTGATCGTGCTACACTCGGGTCACGCCTCCAAGATCTTCCGCAAGGTCTGCGGCACCGACACCGGCAACCTGCAGTGGCGTGAAGACGACAAGCTGGAGCGCCTGTGGGTCGTGGATCCCTCCCATCCCATCGCCGCCGGCATCACCAACTACTTCGAGGTCCCCAAGACCGAGATGTACGGCGAATACTTCAACATTCCTCAGCCCGATGAGCTGGTGTTCATCAGCTGGTTCGAGGGCGGCGAAGTGTTCCGCAGCGGCTGCGTGTTCCGCCGCGGCATGGGCAAGGTGTTCTATTTCCGTCCCGGCCACGAGACCAACCCCGTGTTCTATCAGCCGGAGATCCAGCTGGTCATCAAGAACGCCGTGCGTTACCTGGCGCCCCCGAAGAACCAGAGCGTGCCCCGTTATTATGCCATGAAGACGCTGGATCAGATGGATCGCTTCAACAATACGGATATGCTCACCGTCATTCAGCGCCGTGAGAAATTCGCCGAGATGCAGAAGGAAGCCGCTGCCAAGGTAGCCGCGTTCCAGGAAGCCAAGGAGAACAAATAAGATGATCCGCGTAACGGTATGGAACGAGTATCGTCATGAGATCCAGGACGAGGCCGTGCGCCAAGTGTACCCCAAG
>JAQUVY010000140.1 GCA_028693155.1 Eubacteriales bacterium | reverse complement strand
GCTGTGCCTGGCCAATGACCTGATGGACTTGAAACGCCGCTTGGGCGACATCGTGGTGGCCTATGACACGGACGGAAAGGCCGTTACAGCCGCCATGCTCCACGCCCAGGGCGCCATGGCCGCGCTCCTGAAGGACGCGCTGCTGCCCAACCTGGTGCAGACCCTGGAGGGTGCGCCGGCCTTTGTGCACGGCGGCCCCTTCGCCAACATCGCCCACGGCTGCAACACGGTTTTGGCAACCAAAACGGCGATGGGTTGCGCGGATTGGGTGGTGACGGAGGCTGGCTTCGGTGCGGATTTGGGTGCCGAAAAGTTTTTGGACATCAAGTGCCGCAAGGCGGGGATCTGGCCGGAGGCCGTGGTGCTGGTGGCCACCATCCGCGCGTTGAAATATCACGGGGGCATCGCCAAAGAAGACCTCGGCCAGCCCAACGTGGAAGCGGTAGAAAAGGGCATGGGCAACATGCTCCATCACATCCGCAACCTGCAGAGTCTGGGGCTGCCTGTGGTGGTGGCCATCAATGCCTTCACGCAGGATACCGACGAGGAGCAGCAGTGCGTAGAGCGTGCCTGCGCAGGCATGGGCGTGCCGGTGGAGCGCTGCACAGCCTGGGCTGATGGCGGAAAGGGCGCGCAAAACCTGGCCAAAGCCGTTATGGCCGCGGCGCAGAAAAAGGCGCCCCAGTATTTGTATGATGAAAATCTGCCTATCCCGGAAAAAATCGAGGCAGTGGTCAAAAACTGGTACGGCGGCGCGGGTGTGGAATATTCCAAAACGGCGCTGCATGGAATTGACGATTTGGTGAAGAACGGGTATGATCATTTGCCCGTATGCATTGCTAAAACCCAGTTTTCCTTCTCCGACAAGGCATCCCTGCACGGAGACCCCAAGGACTTTGTGGTGAAGATCAACCGCGTGAAGCTGCAGGCGGGCTGTGGGTTCATCGTGGCGCAGGCCGGAGCCATCATGACCATGCCCGGGCTGCCGCCCGTGCCCGCCGCCGAGGGCGTCGATGTGGATGCGGACGGAAACATCAGCGGACTGTTTTAAGAACGGTTTAGAGATGTAAATATGGGGTAAAATATCCATCATAAGGTGAAATATGTTTTGCTTATGGATGGCTTCTCGGGTATAATCGTGCTAATAGCTTTAGGAAGATGGTGGAAGTGTGAGCGATAATTTCAAGGATACGATGCAGTTTAAGCCGGAGCATAATGTGGAAACCGTTAAGGCGATTATGACAACCGTCTATAAAGCCCTGCTGGAGCGTGGGTATGACCCCATCAACCAGTTGGTAGGCTACATCCTTTCCGGCGATCCCACCTACATCACCAGCTATAACAACGCCCGCTATCTGATACGCCGCTTAGAGCGCGATGAGATTTTGGAGGAGCTGGTGGGTTTTTACCTGGATTCCATCAGCAGGGAAATGAAATAAAGAAAAGGAGTCCAAGTTTTGAGGATTCTTGCCATTGATTACGGCCAGCGCCGCCTTGGCTTAGCCATGTGCGACCCGCTGGGCATTACCGCGCAGGCGCTGGAAACTTATTCCCGAAAAGATCCCCAGCGCGATTTGGAATATTTATCGGGTGTTGTGAAAGAATACGGCGTGGATACCATTGTTTTGGGGTGGCCGCGCAATATGAACGGCACGGAGGGTGCAACCTGTGCCATGGTGGGCGAGTTTGCGCACACCCTGGAAGAGCATTTTGGCACAGCCGTTCGGTTGGATTTTTTTGACGAACGCTTATCATCCAGCATGGCCGAGCGTATGCTTTTAGAGGCGGACATGAGCCGCAAAAAGCGAAAAGGCGTTATTGATAAGGTGGCGGCTTCCGTGATCCTGCAAGGATATATGGATTCCGGTGCCTACAAAATAAGGAGGGAACTACCATGGAAGACGACCGCATCATTGAACTAGTGGATGACGAGACCGGCGATACGGAAAAATTTGTTTACATGATGACAATGGACAAGAACGATCGCCAGTTTGCGATCCTGGAGCCTGAGGAATTGGGCGAGGACGAGGAGAGCGAAGTGGTGATTTTGGAGATCGTGGACAGCGGGGAAGAGGAATACGACCTGGTACCCGTGGAGGACGATGCACTGCTGGATGAGCTGTTCAACGAATATCTGGAGGCCATCAGCGAGGAAGAGGACGCCGAAGACGACGGCACCGAGGACGGCGAAGACGAGTAATTACGGTCTCTGTGGGTAAGTTTAGTTCATAGAACGGGGGCATGCGGCAAAGCGCCGTGTGCCTCCGCTTTTTTGTGCCCAAGAGCCGGGACATAAAAAGAGCCGCAGCCCTTATGGGCTGCGGCTCTTGCCGGCTCAGCGGAAGTGCGTTTTACAGGATGGTTTCGTCGGCCAGCTTCTTGTAGGTCTCCAGACGCTTCTTGGCTTCGTCCTCGGCCTTCACGAAGAGCTTCTCGGCTGCATCGGGGAATTCCTGGGTCAGGGTGCGATAACGGTTCTCGCCCATCAGGAACTCGTTGTAGCTGGCGGTGGGAGCCTTGCTGTCCAGGGTGAAGGGGTTCTTGCCCTCGGCGGCAGAGGCGGGGTTGAAGCGGTACAGGGGCCAATAACCGGCCTCCACAGCCTTCTTCTCCTCGGCCTGGCTCTTGCCCATGTTGATGCCGTGGTTGATGCAGGGCGCATAGGCGATGATCAGGGAGGGGCCGTCATAGGCCTCGGCCTCGTTCATGGCCTTGAGCAGCTGGTTGGGATTGGCGCCCATGCACACGCTGGCTACATATACATAGCCGTAGGACATGGCCATCAGACCCAGATCCTTCTTGCGGGTGCGCTTGCCGGAAGCGGCAAACTTGGCCACAGAGCCGGTGGGGGTAGCCTTGGAGGACTGGCCGCCGGTGTTGGAGTACACCTCGGTGTCCATGACCAGCACGTTCACGTTCTCGCCCATGGCCAGCACGTGATCCAGGCCGCCGTAGCCGATGTCATAAGCCCAGCCGTCGCCGCCGAAGATCCAGATGGACTTCTTGGTCAGCAGATCGGCGTTGTCGATAACTTTGCGAGCCAGGGTGCAGGCTTCGCAGGGGCAAATCTTGCCGTTGGCCAGCCACTCGGCTTCCCACTGGGTGCCGGTCAGGTCGACGTCCACGCCGTCCTTGCAGGCCGCCAGCAGCTTTTCGCCGGCTTCGCGGGAGCCCTTGGCGTCGTCCTTGCTCTCCAGCCACTGGGCACCGGCGGCTTTGATGGCGTCGTCGCAGTAATCCACGGCGATCAGAGCCTTCACGGTGTCAACCAGAGCGTTGGTGCGCTGGGCGATAGCCAGGTTCATGCCGAAGCCGAACTCGGCGTTATCCTCGAACAGGGAGTTGGCCCATGCGGGGCCCTGACCCTTGTTGTTCTTGGTGTAGGGCACGGTGGGGGCGGAACCGCCATAGATGGAGGAGCAGCCGGTGGCGTTGGCAATGATCATGCGATCGCCGAACAGCTGGGTCACCAGCTTGACATAGGGGGTCTCGCCGCAGCCGGCGCAGGCGCCCGAGAACTCGAACAGGGGCTGCAGGAACTGGCTGTCCTTAACGGTGGCGGGGTTGATGGCCACATTGGGCAGATCACGCTTGGCGACGAAGTCAAACTTGGCCTGCTCGTCCATTTGCGTATCCGCGGGTTCCATGACCAGAGCCTTGTTCTTGGCGGGGCAGATGTCCGCGCAGTTTCCGCAGCCGGAGCAATCCAGCGGGGAAACCTGCATACGGAAGCCATAGCCAGCGAAGGCCTTGCCGGTGGCAGGCTTGGTGTCAAAGCCCTCGGGAGTCTGCTCGCCCTCGGCGATCAGTGCCGGACGGATGCAGGCATGGGGGCACACCAGCGAGCACTGGTTGCACTGAATGCAGTTCTCGGCGATCCACTTGGGTACCTTCACGGCGATGCCGCGCTTCTCGTACTTGGTGGTGCCGGTGGGCACGCGGCCGGCGGGATCGAAGGTGGACACGGGCAGCTTATTGCCTTCCTGATGCAGGATGGGGGAGATGACCGTGTTGGTGTATTCGTCGCCGTGCACGTGGTTCATGGGCGCGCCTTCGGTGGTGGTTGCCCAGTCGGCGGGATAATTGACTTCCTTCAGGCCGGAAATGGCGTTGTCGATGGCGGCATTGTTCATGTTGACCACCTTATCGCCCTTCTTGCCGTAGGACTTCTTCACAGCTTCCTTCATGTAGCGCTCGGCGTCGGCATAATCAATGACGTTGGCCAGCTTAAAGAAGGCAGCCATCATGATCATGTTGATGCGGGAGCCCAGACCCAACTCGCCGGCGATCTTGATCGCGTCGATGGTGTAGAACTTCAGACCCTTCTGGGCAATGAGGTTCTTCATCTTGGCGGGCAGGTGCTCACCCATTTCTTCGGGAGCCCAGGGAGCGTTCAGCAGGAACACGCCGCCTTTTTTCGCCGCGCCCACCATGTCATAACGGGTGACATAGGAGGTGTTGTGGCAGGCGATGAAGTTGGCCGAATCGATCAGATAAGAAGAACGGATGGGCTTTTTGCCAAAGCGCAGATGCGAAATGGTGATGCCGCCCGACTTCTTGGAGTCGTATTCAAAATAGCCCTGCGCGTACAGATCGGTGTGATCGCCGATGATCTTGATGGAGTTCTTGTTGGCGCCAACGGTGCCGTCAGAACCCAGACCATAGAACTTGCAGGAGATGGTGCCCTCGGGTGCGGAGTCAATGAGCTCGCCCATGGGCAGGGACATCTTGGTCACGTCGTCGTTGATGCCCACGGTGAAGTGGTTCATGGGCTGGGCGGCGTCCAGGTTGTCATACACGGCCTTGACCATGGTGGGGGTGAACTCCTTGGAGCCCAGGCCATAACG
>JAQUVY010000028.1 GCA_028693155.1 Eubacteriales bacterium | reverse complement strand
GGTTTGCCGAAAAATATACCATCAGGAGGAAGGAATGATCGTTCGCCAGCCCGGTGCGCAGGAGCGCAGCGCGGTGGAGCATACTTGGGCGGTTTGCTTCCCCGAGGAGACTGCCGCCCAGATCCGCGCCTATTTTGACGCCTTTTACCGCCCGCAGGATACGTTTGTGCTGGAGGAGGGCGGCGTGGTCGCCGCATCCGCGCAGATCGTGCCTTATCGGCTGAACGTGCGGGGCACGGAGGTATCGGCGTTTGCCTTGACGGGCGTGTGCACGCTGCCGGAATTTCAAGGGCGGGGTTATGCCGGCGCGGTGATCACCCACTGTATGCAGGCGATGCGTGCGCGCGGCGGGCGCATGGGGTTTCTCTTTACCGAGATCCCGGGCTTTTACGAGCGCCTGGGGTGGGCGCATGCGACGGACGGCTGCCTGTATGCCGCCGTGGGACAATACGAACAGGGCGGTTACCGGGTGCAGAGCACGGAGCGTCCCGACGCCGCCGAGCTGTTGGGGATCTATCGGCAGTGGAGCGAGGGGCTGAACATGGCGTGCCGACGGGATGTGGCTGCGATGGAAAAACGCGTGGTGTCCGGGCTGCCTTACGGCGCGCGGTGGTACGCGGCGCGGGATGCCGCAGGGAAGGCGTGGGCGTATGCCTGCGCCGAGGGCGACGTCATCACCGAGCAGGCGTGGCTGAAAAAGGACGCCATGGCGGCGGTGCTTTGGGCGTTGCCCGGCGCAAGCCTGCTGCTGCCCCGCAGCGCGTCGCTGCCCGGGCTGCTTCCCCGGGGCTGCGTTCCCCGCAACATGGCGCGCCTTACCGACCCGGCAGCATTGCTGAGCGCGCTGCCGGCCGCCGCGCAGGGGGAGATCACGCTGGCCAGCGCCGATCCGCTGTGGGGCGAGGCGTGCTGGAAAATTTCCGCCCGGGAGGGTCGCTTTGCCGTGACGCCCGGGCAGGAGCGCGACGCGCAGAGCATTTCCCCGCAGGCGCTGACCCAGTGGATCACGGGGTATCGGCCGGGGAGCGCGCTGCTTTTGGGCGAGGGAGGGCGGACGCTGGAGCGCCTGCTGCCTCCCTGCGTCAATTTTACCTTTGAGATCTGCTGAGGGCGAAAAGCCCGGCGCTGCCAGGGAGGAAAAACAGATGAACGGAGAATTTGTCATCCGCACCGCGACGCAGGCCGATGCGCCGGCGCTGCTGGCCATCTATGCGCCCTATGTGGAAAACACGGCCATCACGTTTGAATACGAGGTGCCCAGCGAGCAGGAGTTCGCGCAGCGCATCCGCAGGGTGCTGACGCGCTATCCCTATCTGGTGGCCGAGGCGGATGGAGAGCTGCTGGGCTACGCCTACGCCGGCGCATTTAAGGAGCGGGCGGCCTACCAGTGGGCGGTGGAGACATCCGTTTATGTTCGTCAGGATCAAAAACGCCGCGGCATCGGCGCCGCGCTGTACCGGGCGCTGGAGGAGTGCCTGGCTGCCCAGGGCGTTTTGAACGTAAACGCCTGCATTGCCTACCCCGCACAGCAGGACGAACACCTGACGGCGGACAGCGTGCGCTTTCATGAGGCGCTGGGGTATGAAATGGTGGGGCGCTTTCACCGCTGCGGGTATAAGTTCGGGCGCTGGTACGACATGGTGTGGATGGAAAAGATGATCGGCGGGCATGACGCCCGGCCCGCGCCGGTGGTTCCCTTTGCGCAGATCAAAAAATGAGTAAAAAAAATACCGGAGTGAAGCCTTCACCCCGGTATTTTTTTATGGTTACATCACGGTGACGCCCGGCCGCAGCTCGCGCTCCATCTCCACCCGGTGATGGGGGGTGTACAGCTCGGGCATCCCGCCGGTGTGCAAAAAGATGAGCTTGCTGCCCTGGCGAACCCTGCCCTGCCGGATCATATCGCACAGCCCGGCGAAGGCCTTGCCCGTGTAGCAGGGGTCGAGCAGAATCCCCTCGGCGTGGCCCATATGGTAGATGGCGCGGCGTACCGGCTCGCTGGGGTTGTTGTACGCGCCGCGGGTGTAGTCCTTTTCAATGCGGAAATCGCCGCGGGCGGCGTCGATGCCCAGCCCCAGCCCGGCCTTTGCCTCGCCGAAGTATTCCACGATGCGCCTTTCCTTGGCCTCCCCAAAGGGCGAAATGGCGATGCCCACCAGTTCAAGCGGCGACCCTTCGTTTTTCAGCCCGCAGTAAAGCCCCATATAGGTGCCCATGCTGCCCACGGCGCAGCACACCGTGGCGTCCTGCAGCCCCAGGGGCTTGGCCTGCGCCGTCAGCTCCATGGCGCATTCGTAATAGCCCAGCATCCCGGTCACGTTGCTGCCGCCCATGGGGATCTCGTACACACGTTCCCCCCGCGCCTCATAGCGCGCCTTGACCTGCGCGGTCAAGGCGGCGAACTGCTCCTCCTCGGGGCGGCCGTCGCTCTTTTGCAGCACCACCTCCGCGCCCATGATGCGATCCAGCAAAAGATTGCCCGACACCTCGCCGGGATCGTCGTCCACGCACACGATGACGCATTTCATGCCGTATTTGGCGGCCACGGCGGCGGTGAGGCGGCCGTGGTTGGTCTGCGCCCCGCCCACGGTGAGCAGTGTGGTAGCGCCCTGGGCTTGCGCCTCGGCCAGCAGATATTCCAGCTTGCGCAGCTTGTTGCCGCCCCCGCCTAAGTTGGTCAGGTCGTCCCGTTTGATCCACAGCTCCACGCCCAGCTCCCGGGAAAGGGTTGGCAGGGGTTCCAGCGGGGTGGGGGTGTTGATGAAGCATATTTTTTCGTGTCCCAGCAGCATGACAAGCCTCCGTAGAATGGTTGTTTTTTTCATTATAACGCCAAACGCGGACAATTGAAACGCGAGGGTACGCGGCGCGTCTGGATTTTTCCTTTTGGGAATGCTATCATTATCCCGTAACGCGACCCGGGAACGGGCGCGAAGAAAAGAGGCTATTCATGAGCAGACGTTTGGCCGCCATAGACGGCAACAGCCTGATGCACCGCGCGTTTTACGCGCTGCCCCATATGACCGCGCCCGACGGGCAGCCCTCCAATGCCGTTTACGGCTTTTTGGGTATGCTCCTGCGCATCGTGCAGGATTACCAACCCGATCTTTTGGCGGTGGCCTTCGATATGCACGGCCCCACCTTTCGCCATGAGGTATACGAGGAATACAAAGCCGGGCGGCGCGCCACCCCGGAGGATCTGCGCCCGCAGTTCCCCATGCTCAAGGAGGCGCTGGCGCAGATGGGCGTGCCCTGCCTGGAAGCGCCCACCTTTGAGGCCGACGATATTTTAGGCACGCTGGCTCGCCTGAGCGTTCAGCAGGGCGTGCAGGCCTTTCTTTTTACCGGCGATAAAGACGCCCTGCAGCTGGTGAGCGACAGCACCACCGTGGTGCTCACGCAAAAGGGCGTATCCGAAACGGTGGAGTACGACCCGGCCAGGATGCAGGAGGTCTACGGCTTTACGCCCGAAAAGATCACTGATCTGAAGGGCTTGATGGGCGACAGCTCGGACAACATCCCCGGCATTGCCGGCGTGGGGGAAAAGACCGCGCTCAAGCTGCTGGCGGATTACGGCTCCTTGGAGGGCGTGCTCAGCCACGCTGGGGAGATCAAGGGCAAGCTGGGCGAGAAGGTGCGCGCCGGGGAGGCGCAGGCTCGCTTTTCGCAAAAGCTTGCCACCATTGTGCCCCACGCGCCCATTGAGGAGCAGCTGGATCGCTACGCCTTCGCCGGGATGGGCGACGGTGCGCTGGACGCGGTGACCCGCCTGGGCATGGGCTCTTTGGCGGCGCGCATTCAAAAGATGGCGCCCGCCGCCCGCCTGAGCACGGTGGAGCAGGAAAAGATCGAGCGGACGGACGTGCAAAGCGCGCAGGAGCTGGCCGACGCGGCCGGGACGCTGACCGGGGATACGGCGGTGCTGCTTACGGGCACTCATCTGTATTTGGCCAACGGGGAGCGGGAGTATGCCGTGCGCCTGCGCCAGACCCTGCTGGACGAGGGGCTGGATCTGGACGAGGCGCTGGGCGCACTGAAGGCCTTTTTTGCTGCGGATACGCCCAAGGTGCTGCACGACATCAAAAGCTGGCTGCATCTGCTGGACGCGCGGGACATGGCGCTGCGCGCTGCCGTGTTCGATGTGATGATCGGGGAATATTTGCTGGAGCCCATGCAGGACAACGGGCAGGAGGCCATTTTGCAGCGCTATGTGGGCGGAGAGCCCGAAAATCCCGGCGCCGCCCTGCTGCGCGTCAGTGGGTCCCAGCGCAAGTCCCTTGATGAGAAGGGGATGCGCGGCCTTTATGACGACATGGAGCACCCCCTCATTTTCGTGCTCTTCCGCATGGAACAGGTGGGGTTTAGGGTGGATCCGTCCATCCTCAGCGAGCTGGGCAGCGCGTTTAACACTCGCATCGAGGAGCTGGTGCAGCGCATTTGGCAGGCTGCGGGCGGTCAGTTCAACATCAATTCTCCCAAGCAGCTGGGCGAGGTGCTTTTTGAGCGCCTGGGTTTGCCCGCCGGGAAAAGAACCAAAAGCGGCTGGTCTACCGACGCCTCGGTGCTGGAGCAGCTGCTGGATCAGCACGAGATCGTGGCGTGGATTTTGGAATATCGCCAGCTGGCCAAGCTGAAAAGCACCTATGTGGACGCGCTGGTGCCGCTGGCTGCCGCCGGGAGAGTGCACACCACCCTCAACCAGGCTGTCACCGCCACGGGGCGCATTTCCTCCAGCGAGCCCAACCTCCAGAACATCCCCGTGCGCGGCGAGATGGGGCGGCAGATCCGCAAGGCCTTTGTGGCGGCGGACGAGGAACACATCCTGGTGGATGCCGACTATTCACAGATCGAGCTGCGTGTGCTGGCGCACATGGCGGGGGATCCGGGAATGCAGGCCGCCTTTTTAAGCGGCGGCGACATTCACCGCCAGACCGCCGCCGAGGTGTTCGGCGTGCCGCCTGAGGAGGTCACTTCCCAGATGCGCTCCTCGGCCAAGGCGGTGAACTTCGGCATCGTTTACGGCATCAGCGACTTTGGCCTGGCCAACCAGCTAAGCATTTCCCGTGCCACCGCCCATGAATACATCCAAAAATATTTGCATACCTATGCGGGGGTGGATGGCTTCATGAAGGAAATGGTGGAGCGGGGAAAGACCCAAGGCTATGTGAGCACGCTGCTGGGGCGGCGCAGGCCGCTGCCCGAGCTGAAAAGCTCCAACTACAACACCCGCTCCTTTGGCGAGCGCGTGGCCATGAACGCGCCCATTCAGGGCACCGCGGCGGACATCATCAAGCTGGCCATGGTACGGGTGGATCAGGCGCTGGCGGAGCATGGGCTGAAGTCCCGCCTCGTTTTGCAGGTGCACGATGAGCTGATTATCGATACCCTGCGCAGCGAGGAGGCGCAGGTGGCCGCGCTGCTGAAGGACACCATGGAAAACGTAATGAAGATGGACGTGCCGCTGCGCGCCGATGTTTCCACGGGAAAAAGCTGGTACGACGCCAAATAACGGGAGGAGAACCATGAAGGTAATCGGATTGACGGGCGGCATTGCATCGGGCAAGAGCACCGCCTCCAAATATTTGCAGGAGCTGGGCGCGCAGGTGTGGGATGCGGACAAGGCGGCGCGCAAGGTGGTGCGCCCGGGCAGCGCCGGCGCCAAGGCTGTGGCGCAGGCTTTCGGGCAGGAATATTTTAACGCCAAGGGCGAACTGGACCGGGCGGCGCTGGGCAGGGCCGTGTTTGCCGACGAGGCAAAGCGTGTTCAGCTGGACGGCATTTTGCACCCGCTCATCGCAGCCGACGCAAAAAAGACGCTGGCGCGCTGGGAAAAAGCAGGGGTGGCGGTGGCGGTGGTCGATGCCCCCTTGCTGCTGGAGTGCGGCATGGAGGAACTGACAGACGAGGTGTGGGTCGTTTCCTGCGGGTCGGATGAGCAGCTGCGCCGCCTGGTGGAGCGCGACCGCCTGACCTTTGACGAGGCGCGCAGCCGGATGAAGGCGCAGATGGACGATGCCGAGCGCCGCCGCCGCGCCCAGCGCGTCATCGACACCTCCGCAGCGGCCGAGGATACCCGGCGCGCGCTGCGCGCTTTGTATGAGGAGCTGACGGAAGAATGAGCGCAGGCAAAAAGAAAAGCAGACCCGCAAGCCGCCGCTGGCTTTATTTGGCGGGGGTGGCGGTGGTGCTGGCGGCGGCGCTGGTGCTGCTGCCCGTGGCCGCCCGGCGGGTTTATCCCTATGAGCAGCGCCAGACCATTGAGCGCTGGGCGCAGGAGTACGGGCTGGATCCCCTGTGGGTGGTGGCCATCATCCGCACCGAAAGCTCTTTTCGCCCTGCGGCGGTGTCCCCTGCGGGCGCGCGCGGGCTTATGCAGCTTATGCCGGCCACGGCGCAGTGGATGGCGGAAAAGCACGCGCTGGAATACAGTGAGGAGATGCTGCTTCAGCCTGCGTACAACGTGCAGCTGGGGTGCGCCTACTATGCTTACTTAAAGGAACGCTTCCCCGAAAACGAGGCCGCGCTGGCCGCGTGGAATGCCGGCGAGGGCAATGTGCGCCGCTGGCAGCAGGCGGGAAAACAGATGACCCGCGCCGAAGATATTCCGTATGGCGAAACCAGACGATTTGTGAAAAAGGTGAAGGACGCATATGAAAAATACCGCTGGCTTTATCAGAGCAATTAGCATGGCGCTGGCCGCCGGGCTGGCGCTTTCGGGCTGCGGCGGGGACGCCCAACCCGAGACCACCGCCACGCCCGCCCCCACGGCCACCGCCACGCCCGCGCCGCCCACGGCGGGGGGCGAGCTGACCATCCCCATACCGGCCAACGCCACCGACCTGCACCCGCTCAAGCAGAACACGCGGGAGATGAACAGCCTGATGGGGCTGGTGTTTGAAAGCCTTGTCAGCTTTGATTCCACCGGCGCGCCCCAGGCCAGCCTGGCGGAAGCTTGGGAGCTCAACGCGGAAACCGCCCAGTGGACCTTTACGCTGCGCGCCAACGCCGTGTGGCATCACAACGGCCGCGCCATCTCCCCCCAGGACGCCACCTTTACGCTGGACATGATCCGCGAAATGGGGGCGGCCACGCCCTATGCCTACGTGCTGGACACCATCAAGGAGTGGTCGGTCAATGAGGCGGGCAAGCTGGTTCTCACCGGCAATACCTCCGGGTACGGCCTGCTGAACGCGCTGAGCTTTCCGGTGCTGCCTGCCGACGACGGCTATACGGCCGCCGCCGCGCCCACCCTCATGAGCGGCACGGGCCCTTACAAGGTGACCTCGGCCGACCTGAAAAGCCAGATCGTGCTGGTGGCCAACGAAAAATGGTGGAAAAAGCAGCCTTACCTGCAGACCATCCGCGCGCTGCCCGTGGAGGATAACAAAACGGCCATCTCCGCGCTGGTGTTTTCTCAAATCGACGCGGTGCAGACCGATGACCTGACCGTGCGGCAGTACCGGGACAGCGGGGACGCCAAGACCTACGAATACACCACCCGGCGTTTCGAATTTCTGAGCATCAATTCCAAGACCGGCGATCTGGCCGATGTCAAAATGCGCAAGGCCATGGCCTATGCCGTTGATCGCTCTCAGATCGTATCGTATGTGTACGTCAACCACGCCATCGCCGTGGAGTCCCCCGTGCCGCCGGACAGCTGGCTGTACAGCGGCAACGTGCTCACCTATGAGCAAAACATCGACAAGGGGCGCAGCCTGATTTTGCAGTGCGGATGGAAGGACACGGACGCAGACGGCATCTGGGATCAGGCGCCCGACGGGTCGGCCCGCAAGCTCACCTTTGATATTCTGGTGAATATCGACGACGACGCCTCCCTGCGCCGGGACACGGCGCTCATTTTGGCTGACCAGCTCGGGAAGATCGGCATGGAGATCAACGTCAAGTCCGTATCCTGGGATAGCTATAAGACCCAGCTGGAGAACGGCACCTATGACCTGGCGATGGCCGGCGTTTATATGAACCCGGTGCCCGACTGGCGCTATCTGCTCAGGTCGGACGGCGCGATGAACTACGGCAAGTGGAGGATTGAAGCACTGGACACGGCGCTGGATGCCGTGCAGAGCGCCCCTGACCGGGACAGCCTGAAGCTGGCCACCGATGCCCTGCAAACGGTGATCATGGATCAGCTGCCCATCATCGGCCTTTATTTCCGCACGCATACGCTCATGACCGCCACGGATATTTCCGGGGTGGGAGCCATTCAGGAGGAAAACGCCTTTGGCAGCATTGCCGAGTGGTATCTTGCGCAATAAATCGGCAGATGTCTTGCCAACAAGCGTTGTTTCGCATATAATAAGCGAGTAATCATACAAAAAACGGAGGCGATCTCATATGAAACATATCCAGACCATCAAGGCCGGCTGCCTCAAGCAGAGCGCCGAGCACGGCGGCTGCGGCGAGTGCCAGGCTTCCTGCCAGTCCGCCTGCAAAACTTCCTGCACCGTGGGCAACCAGTCCTGCGAGAAGAAGGCGTAACACCGCCCGGATCCGCCCAGGCGGATCCATTCAGATGCAGCCCGAAGCTGTATGTCGCATGACATACAGCTTTTGCGTGTAAAAAAAGAAATTTTGCGGGTTTGACCCGCCGCAAAGGAGAACCATGGTACATACTTACGAATTTCAGGGCGATTATATCGCCGTGGACACGGGCAGCGGCTCGGTACATCTGCTGGACGAAGCAGCCTATACGGCGGTAAACCTGCTGAACGAGGGGTGCACCCCCGGGCAGGTGAAGGCGAAGCTGGCCGAGCGCTTTGGCCCCGAGGCCGATGCCCTGGTGGAGGAGATTCTGGAGCTCAAGGCGCAGGATCTGCTCTTTTCCCAGGAGCCCGTGGTGGACATGGCCCCCGCGGGGCAGGTCATCAAGGCCATGTGCCTGCACGTGGCGCATGACTGCGATCTGCGGTGCGCCTATTGCTTTGCCGGCACGGGCGCGTTCCACGGCCAGCGCGCGCTGTTGCCGCTGGAGACGGGCAAAAAGGCGCTGGATTTCCTGATTGCCCACAGCGGCAATCGCCGCCAGCTGGAGGTCGATTTCTTCGGCGGCGAGCCGCTGATGAACTGGGAAGTGGTCAAGCAACTGGTGGCCTACGGCCGCGAGCAGGAGAAAAAATTCGGCAAGGTGATCCGCTTTACCCTCACCACCAACTGCACCGCGCTGGACGATGAGAAGATCGACTTTTTGAACCGGGAAATGCGCAACGTGGTGCTGAGCATGGATGGCCGCCCCGAGGTGCACAACCGCGTGCGCCGCACCCGTGAGGGCGGGGATTCCTATGACAAGGTCATGGGCAACGCGCTTAACTTCGTGCGCCGGCGCGGGGACAAGCAGTATTACGCCCGCGGAACCTTTACCGCCTATAATCTGGACTTTGGTGCCGATGTGCTGCACCTGGCCGACCTGGGCTTTACCGAGGTATCGGTGGAGCCGGTGGTTTCGCCGGACAGCGCGCCCTATGCCCTCAAGAGCGAGCATATGGACGCCATCATGGCCGAGTATGACAAGCTGGCGCTGGAGCTGCGCCGCCGCCGGGACGCGGGGCAGCCGGTGAATTTCTTTCACTTTAACATCGATCTGGACGGCGGCCCCTGCATCAAAAAAAGGCTCAGCGGCTGCGGGGCGGGCTGCGAGTATATCGCCGTTACCCCCGAGGGCGACATTTACCCCTGCCACCAGTTTGTGGGCGAGACGGATTTCAAGCTGGGCAGCGTGCTGGACGGCAGCTATGACTTTGACAAGACCGCGCCCTTCCGCACCAGCCATGTGCTGAACAAACCCGAGTGCGCCTCCTGCTGGGCGAAATATTTTTGCTCGGGCGGCTGTGCCGCCAACGCCTTTCACAAAAACGGCAGCATTGCCCACCCCTACGCGCTGGAGTGCGCCATGGAGCGCAAGCGTCTGGAATGCGCCATCGGGCTGTATGTGACGGCAAGAAAGTAAAGACGGATCGATAAAAAAGACGAGCCCCCGCCTGAGAGAACCGTGTCCTCAGACGGGGGCTCGCTGTGTGTCGGGGCGGGTCAGCCCTTGTTCAGCTGCGCCTTGAGCGCCTTGCAGAGCTGATCGGGGCAGGAGGTGCCGTTGTGGCACTGGATGCCCTCCAGCCGGGCGATGACCTCCTCCGCCGGCAGCCCCTCCACCAGGGCAGCGATGCCCTGCAGGTTGCCGCGGCAGCCGTTTTCAAAATGGACGTGGGTGACCTTGCCGTCCACGATGTCATAGCTGATGCTGGTGGAGCAGGTTCCGTGAGTTTTGTACTTTTGCATGGGTTCCTCCGTGATAAAAAATTATGTTTCCTCGTCCCGCGTGAGCTGGGCGAGCATATGTGCATAAAGCTGGGGTCCTTCGTTTTTGAAGCGCGCGCAGATGCGCTGGGCGTGTTCCTCGGTGGGTGCCGAAATGACCATGCTCCAGATGGGGCGGAAATATTCGTTGATGCGCAGCTGCACCTGATAATCGATGGCCGATACGCATACATAATCGGCAAAGAGCTCCATCTGGCGCTCCATGCGCTGGCTGTTGCTGCGGGCAAACTCATCAATGGCCGTGCGGATGGACATGGGAATGCGGTGACGGTAAAGATCCAGCACGTTGAGTGCCTCGGCGGTGGCCCGGTAAAAACGGCGGTTGTCCAGCTCCTGCAAAGCCAGCAGCTTTTCCTCGCACAGCTCCAGCAGCCCCTGCTCCAGGTCAAAATATAACATCCAGTCATACTGCATATTCAGCTGCACCATCTCGTCGTGCTCAATGCCGGCGGGAAAGCGCGAGGCCAGCTGCAGCAAAATAAGCCGGTTCTCCGTCAGGTTTCCTTTGTTGCGTTTCAGCATGCGGTAAGCTCCCCAATCAGGTTTCAGATCAAATATTGTTGTTCCAGGCGTTGGGTCACGCGGCGCAGCATGCCCACTTCCTCCCGGAAGGTGTCGGTAAGTCCGGCGTCGTCCTGCGTGCGGCTACGGGTGGTCATGGGCACCCCCGCCAAGCTCAGCGCGTATTTGGCGTTGACCGGGTAATACTGCCGCTCCACAAGCGCGCACACGCTCAGCGCGTCGCAAAGCGCCGGGGCGTCGGGAGATTCGGGCGCCGCGCACACGGCGGCATATAAATCTCCCTGAAGGGCGGCCATAACGCCGCTGTAGCCCGCCGCGCCCAAGCGCAGCGAAGGCAGCAGCGTGGCGGTGTTGGCGTTGTACAGCCGCAGGTTCGTGCCGCGGATGGCGTCCAGGCGCAGGCGGATCTGCGCAATGTCGCAGCAGGTGTCCTTCAGAAAATAGAACCGGCCGGTTTGGGCGCACCACGCAGCGGTGCGGGGCGTAAGCAGTCGTTTATAGGGATAGGGGCATTCATAAAGCCCCAGCTTGACCTGCGCGGGCAGGCGGGAAAGCAGCTGCTCCAGACGGCCAAGCCACACGTCGTCGCTCTCCTGGGGCGCGGCCAGGCGGTTGGTGATGAGGATCAGCGCGTCAATCCCCGTGTCCGCCATGGCGCACAGCTCGTTGGCCTGCTCCTCGGGGCTGTCGGAAATATGCCCCGAGGCGATGACCGGCGCGCGCCCGGCAGCCCGGCGCACCACCGCGCGGGCGATGCCCAGCCGCTCTTCCAAAGAGAGAAAAAACATTTCGCTGGATTGGCATACGGCGAACAAGCCCTGCGCCCCGTGCGCCAGATAATAATCGGTAAGCGCGTCCAGCGCGGGGTAATCAATCTGGTTTTGCGCGGTAAAGGGGGTGAGCATTACCGGCCACACGCCGCCGGGGAAATGATTTTCCATTCTGCACTCCTTTGCTACAGATAGTCGCGCAAGGCCTGATAAGGCGATGCGGCAAAGCTGTCTGCCGAGCCCCAGTCAAAGTTTAAGAAAACGCCGTTGCCGCCCCCGCTGCCGATGCTGCGCACCCGGGTAACCCCGGTCAAATCGTCCAGCACCACGGTGAGGGAGAGCCGGTTGCCCACGCGGTAATAATATTTTTCAAACACCATCACTTCCACCGCGCCGGTTTCCGTGGGGATGCGATAACGATCCACACACTCGCCTGAAATGCTCCCCGTGACGATGTAGGTATTGATGACGTCGGCGGCGGTGCGCAGGTCGGTTTTGACGAAAAAGCTCTGCGCCATGCCGCCTATTTCACCAGGAACGGCGCCAGCCGGGCGTCCAGTCCTTCCTCGGGGTCGTAAACGTCCAGCAGCATGGGCTGGCCGAAGTTCAGGCTTAAAATTCCCAAAATGGAGCGGGCGTCCACCACATAGCGACCCTGGCGCAGATCCGCATCGCAGGGAAAAGAGCATACGGCGGCGTTGAGCACCTTGGCGTCCTCCATGCTCTGCAGGCGTATCTGATAAGTCTTCATGGCCATAAAACGTCACTTCCTTTTCGCGTAAGTCTCTGCGCCTTATTGTAGTGGATTTCACCGCACCGCGCAAGGGCGCAGCAAGCGGATTGACCGGGAACTTTGCCAGCAAAGCCCGCCGGGGCGCTTCGCTGCGCATTTTTTAAAGAAATATGTCTCTTCCCGCGAAATAAGCATTGACACAGGGAATGCAGTATGCTAAAAATATAGTGCCAGTTTACCGATAGTAAACAAAAAGTTTGAAATTACCAAACCTCGGAGGTGGCAAAAATGGAGATTGGCGGCAAGCTGCGCAGGCTGCGCCAAACCTGCGGCCTGACCTTGGAAGAGTTGGCCGACCGCACCGAGTTGACCAAGGGATTTTTATCTCAGGTGGAGCGGGATCTGACCAGCCCGTCGCTGGCCACGCTGACAGATATCCTGACCTGCCTGGGGACAGATCTGAAAGAGTTTTTTAACGATGCGGACGACACGGATTCGGTATACACCGCCGCGGATACCTTTGAAAAGGAAGATGCCGAGGCGGGCAGCCACATTCGCTGGCTGGTGCCCGATTGCCAGACCTACGGGATGGAGCCCATTCTGGTGACGCTGCGGCCCGACGGGGGACGCCTGGGCCCGGAGGAACCGCACGACGGCGAAGAATTCGGCTATGTACTGTCCGGCACGGTGGTGCTGCTGCTGGGGGATTCCCGGCAAAAGGTGCGCCGCGGCGAGTCGTTTTATATCGACTCGAGCTACCGGCACGGCGTAGTGAACGAGGGCAAATCCCAGGCGCAGATCCTGTGGGTATCCTGCCCGCCCAGTTTTTAGAAGAAAAAATTTCCATAAATCAGAGGGGGACAACAGCGATGGCGCAGTTGGGCAATCGCTTCATTGAGCTGGAGAACATTACAAAGGTCTTTACGGACGACGATACGGTCGCCCTGGAGGAGATCAATCTCTATATCCGCAGCAAAGAATTTCTGACCCTGCTTGGCCCATCGGGCTGCGGAAAAACCACCATGCTGCGGCTGATCGCGGGCTTTGAATACCCCACCCGCGGCCGGGTGATGATGGACGGAAAAGACATTACCGACCTGCCGGCCTACAAGCGCCGGGTCAACACGGTGTTTCAGCGCTATGCGCTTTTTCCGCACCTGAACGTGTTTGACAACGTGGCCTTCGGCCTGAAGATCAAAAAAATGGACAACGCCACCGTCCAAAAAAAGGTGGGTGCCATTCTGGAGATGGTGGGTCTGGCCGGGTACGGCCGCCGCTCCATCGACGCCCTTTCAGGCGGGCAGCAGCAGCGCATCGCCATTGCGCGGGCGCTGGTGAACGAACCCGAGGTGCTGCTGCTGGACGAGCCGCTGGGGGCGCTGGATCTGAAGCTGCGCAAGGAAATGCAGCACGAGCTGAAGAGTATGCAGCAGGATCTGGGCATCACCTTTTTGTATGTGACCCACGATCAGGAAGAAGCGCTGACCATGTCCGACACCATCGTGGTGATGAACAAGGGGCATATCCAGCAGATCGGCACGCCCATCGACATTTACAACGAGCCGAAAAACGCCTTTGTCGCCGACTTCATCGGCGAGAGCAACATTTTGCCCGGCATTATGCACGAGGATAGAAAGGTGGAGTTCTCCGGGCGCGTATTTGACTGCGTGGACGAGGGCTTTGCACCCCACGAGCCGGTGGAGGTCGTGGTGCGGCCGGAGGATATTTATGTGGTGGACGAGACCCACGGCGCCGTCACCGGCGAGGTGGAGTCCATCATCTTCAAGGGTGTGCATTACGAGATCATGGTAGACGCGGGCGACCACAAGTGGATGATCCACGACACCGCGCCCCAAACCCCCGGCACTCGCGTGGGGCTCATTGTGCGCCCGGAGGATATTCATGTAATGCATAAGAGGGAGGCGGGAGCATGAAGGGGCGCAACCGCTGGTATGCCGCTCCCTACATCGCCTGGATGATTTTATTCACGGTGGTGCCCATGGGGCTGCTGCTGTACTATGCCTTTACCGATGGAAACCAGAGCTTTTCTCTGGCCAGCTTCCAGAAGTTTCTGGACCCGGTCTATATCAAGGTGCTGGGACGCTCGCTGTGGCTGGCCTTCCTGTGCACGCTGATCTGCCTGGTGCTGGGGTATCCCATTTCTTACCTGCTGGCGCATCACAAGCACGGCAATTTTCTCTCCATGCTCTTTATTCTGCCCATGTGGATGAACTTTTTGCTGCGCACCTATGCGTGGATGTCGCTGCTGGAGAACACGGGGCTCATCAACCGCCTGCTCACCGCCATTGGCTTTGGCCAGGTGACGCTGCTTTACAACAGCGGCGCGGTGCTGCTGGGCATGGTGTATAACTTTCTGCCCTTCATGATCCTGCCCATCTATAACTCTCTGCAGCGGATGGATCGCTCCTTGGTGGAGGCCGCGGGCGATCTGGGCGCCAGCCCGGCGGCGGTGTTTCGCCGCGTCACACTGCCGCTGTCCATGCCCGGTGTCATCAGCGGCATCACCATGGTGTTCATGCCGGCGGTGACCACGTTCGTGATCTCGCGCCTGTTGGGCGGCTCTCAGTTCATGCTCTTCGGCGACCTCATTGAGCAGCAGTTCCTCCAGGCCAGCAACTGGAACTTCGGCTCGGCGCTGTCGGTCATCATGATGGTGCTGATTTTAATCGGCATGGCCATTGTGAATAAGCTGGGCGGCAATCAATCCGAGGGGAGGACGATCATGTGAAAAAGAAGTTTTCCCTGCGCAATTGGGCGTCAAACGGTTATCTGGGCGTCATGCTGGTGTTTTTTTACGCGCCCATCGTCATGCTGATGGCCTTTTCCTTCAGCTCGGAAAAATCCCGCGCCACCTGGGGGCATTTCACCTTTAAGTGGTACGCGGAGCTGTTTCAAAACCCGGAGATCCTCTCGGCGCTGCGCACCACGGTGCTGGTGGCGCTCATCAGCGCAGTGCTGGCCACCATCATCGGCACCATTGCCGCCATCGGGATCTACGGCTATAAAAACTCGGTGCGCACGGTGCTCATGAACCTCACCTACCTGCCCATCCTCAACCCCGACATCGTGACGGGCATTTCGCTCATGATCCTGTTTGTGTTCATGAAGCTGAACCTGGGGTTCTTCACCATGCTGCTGTCGCATATGGTGTTCAACATTCCCTATGTGATCTACTCAGTCTGGCCAAAGCTGAACCAGATGGATAAAAGCGTGTACGAGGCGGCAATGGATCTGGGGGCGCGGCCGGCCTACGCCATGCGCAAGGTCATCCTGCCGCAGATCGCCCCGGGCGTGGTGACGGGCTTCATTTTGGCCATCACGCTGTCCATTGACGATTTTGTTATCAGTTTCTTTACGTCATCGGGCGTACAGAACCTTTCCATTTATATTTATTCCGCCGCTCGCCGGGGTATCGACCCCACCCTCTACGCGCTGATGACGCTGATGTTTGTCGTGGTTCTCACGCTGCTCAGCATTGTCAATCTTCGCAGCAATAAACAGCAGACCACGCTGGATAAAAGGAGATAACAAAAGGAATGAAGAAACTTGCTTTGGTACTGTCCATTGTCATGGTACTGGGGCTCATCCCCCTGGCAGGCTGCTCGCAGGGCGGCGCAAACACGGTGCTCAATGTGTATAACTGGGGGGAGTATATCGATCCCACCGTCCTGACCGATTTTGAGAAAGAGACCGGCATCAAGGTAAACTACTCCCTGTTCGACTCCAACGAGATCATGTATTCCAAGCTGCAGGGCGGCGGTTCCAACTATGACGTGATCTTTCCTTCGGACTATATGATCGAGCGGCTCATCAAGCAGAACATGCTGGAGGAGCTGAATTACGACAACATTCCCAACGCCAGCAATCTGGATCCCCTTTACCTCAACGAGAGCTACGACCCGGGAAACAAATATTCCCTGCCTTACATGTGGGGCACGGTGGGCATTGTTTACAACAAGACCATGGTGGATGACCCGGTGACCAGCTGGGATATTCTGTGGAACGAGAAATATGCCAAGAAGATCATGATGTATGACAGCTCCCGTGATTCCATCGGCGTGGCCATGCTGAAAAACGGCTTTTCCATGAACAGCCGCGATACGACCGAGCTGGCCGCGGCCGAGCAGTCGCTGATCGACCAGAAGCCGCTGCTGCTGAGCTATTCGCTGGACGACTCGGTGGATAAAATGCTGGCAGGCGAGGCCGCCATGTGCGTGGTGTATTCGGGTCAGGCGCTGATGATCCTGGGGGATGAGGCCAAGGGCGCGGACTTTGGCTACTGCATTCCCGAGGAAGGCTCCAACGTGTGGTACGACGGCGTGTGCATCCCCAAGGGCGCAAAAAACAAGGAAGCCGCCGAGAAGTTTATCGACTACCTGTGCCGCCCGGAGGTTGCCCTGCGCAACGTGGAGGAGATCTGCTACTCCACGCCCAACAGCGGCGCTTACGCACTGCTGGACGACGCGACCAAGGAAAACCCCGCGGCCTATCCCGATGCGCAAACGCTGGCTCGCTGCGAGGTGTACGCCGACCTGGGCGACTTTGTAGGGACCTATGAGGATGCCTGGACGCGGATCAAGGCGCAGTAAAAAAGACGGAAAAAACCTTTCGCGGCGGACAAAGACCTTTGTCCGCCGCTTTTTGGCCAAAATACCCATAACATTCCTGCCCAAAATGTGTTATCCTTATAAGGAACCCAACGTGCAGTCTGCCAAGCCGGAACGTAAGTCCTGTTGCGGAGACTGCACTTTTTTTGTGAGGACCGGTTTGTTAAAGGAGTGTGAAAACCATGTATTGCATCCATGACGTAGTACTCTACGGCGCCGAGGGCGTCTGCCGTATCGACGGGATTACACAGCGGAATTTCGCGGGGATCAATCAGGAGTATTACGTGCTGCATCCTGTGGATCGGGAGAGCTCGACCATCTATGTGCCCACGAGAAGCGACACGCTAAAGGCCAAGATGCGCCGTATTTTGAGTCAGGATGAGATCATGAGCCTGATACGCCAAATGCCCAAGGAGGAACTCCTGGCGGCGGACAGCGAGGAGGAGCGGAAGCAAAACTACGCCAAAGCACTCGCCTCAGGCGACCGCAGAGATCTGATCCGCCTGATCAAGACGGTATACCAGCGCGGGCAAACCCAAAAAGCCTGCGGGCGCAAGATGTACGCCCGGGATGAAACCGCGCTGCACGAAGCGGAAAAGATCCTTTACAGCGAGTTTGCCTATGTGCTGGGTATGCACACCGACGAGGTGCTAACCTTCATTACCGGGGAGCTGGAGGCGCAGCAGGCATAACCCACAAATAAAAACGCGGCTCGAATGTGGTTCGAGCCGCGTTTTTTGTTGCCCGGATTCAGCTCTTGGCGAAGGTGTCGCTGCGCGCGGTGTGGGTGCGGCCGGTGTTGTCGGTGACGCTCACAACATAGGAGAGCTGCGCGGGGTCGCTGCACGCCAGCTGCAAAGCGGGGATGGGGAGGGCGAAGGTAAGCGCGTTTTCCGACACCGCCTCGGCGGCGCTGCCATCGGAAAAATCGGTTTCGCCCTGCGGCGCGCTGAATTCCAGGCTGGGAAGCTGACAGAATTCCTCGCCGTTGAGCAGCAGCATGCCTTCGGCGCGCACGGGGTAGCGCCCCTGGGGATATTCCGCGGTGGCGTGTATGCCGCTCAGCGTGATGTTGAGCTTGCCTTCCGCGTTCGCCTGACCCTGTGTGACGGTAAAGGTGGTGTAAAAGGGCTCCACGCGGGTGATCTGTGTCCAATAGTCCGCTTCCAGACCGGTAAGCGTGTCCAAGGGCTGGGTGAGGGTGTTTTCTCCCGCGGTATACAGCACAGAAAGGGCGATGCTGTTTTCCGCGGGAACTTCGGCGACGGCGGTAAATACGTTCCCGCCCTGCTGCGCGGCTTCCATAACCACAGGCGATCCATTGCCCTTGAGCACAAAGGACACCTTTGTGTCGGCGGTGGTTTCCTTCAGCTGAACCGAAAGGGACAGCGCAAGGGTACGAGCCGCGTCGTCGGTGCTGCGCACCTGCCAGTCATAGGCGGCGACCGGCGAATCGGCGCTCCAGCCGCTTTGGCCGCTGTCGGCGCTCTGCAAAGCGGAGATGCGGCCCTCCAGACTGCTCAGCTGCCCGCGCAGGAGGCTGAGCTCGCTCTCCTGCGCGCCGGTGCGCACCAAAAAGACGGCCAGCGCACACACGAGCGCCGCGGCGCACACCCCGGCGCAGCCGATGCTGACGCCCAGCATGATCTTCTGCCTGTGCCAAGCGGCTTCGGCCTGCTCTCCCAGCAGCGCCAAGCTCAGGGTGTCCTCCTTATCGCCGCTGTCGTGCCCCAGCAGCGCGTCCAGCGAGGTGTCGAACACCCGCGCCAGCTCCACTAGATTGTCCATGGCTGGGATGGCCGCGCCCGATTCCCACTTGGAAATGGCTTGCCGAGACACCTTCATTACGTCGGCCAGCTGTTCCTGAGAATAGCCCGCCGCTTTGCGCAGCTGCTGCAATTGTTGTGCAAACTTGATCATGGTTCCCCTTCCTTTCACTCGGCAGTTTAGCAAAGAGCGGCGCATCTGCGCAACCTATTTCGCCTTGCATTTTGCCAACCGGCGGTTGCGCATAAAAAAACGGCGTATCCGCACAGGCGGAACGCCGAAAAAATGCCGAGCGTCAGTCGTAAACGCTGGAGATGCGGTTGAGCGGCCAGTAAATGCAGTAGGCCTTGCCCACCACATGGCTCAAGGGAATGGCGCCCACCTCGGCAGAACGGCTGTCCGTGCTGTTGTTGCGGTTGTCGCCCATCACAAAGACGCTGCCCGCGGGCACGGTGGTTTCGGGAAAGTCCCAGCCCATCATTTCGCCCAGATAGGGCTCCTCGACGGCCTGACCGTTGCGCAGCAGCACGCCGCCCTTTACCGCAATGACATCGCCGGCCACGCCCACGACCCGCTTGATATAGAAGTTTTTTCCGTTTGGGTTGCGGCCGCTTTCGGGATATTTGACCACGACGATATCACCGGCTTGCGGTTCAGCCACGCGGTATGTAATTTTGCTGAGGATGACGCGCTCTCCCGTATATAGGGTGGGCTGCATGGACGGACCCAGCACCGTGTAGGGCTGGCCGATGAAGGTGTGGATCAGCAGCGCCACCACGACCGCCACGCCCAGCGTGATGACCCATTCCAATATTTCACGGCCGACGCTGTTTTTTTTCTTGGGCGCGTGCCTGGGGCCGCGCCAGGCACGGGGTTTTCCCGGCTGCTCGCTCATACCTGTTCTCCTTCAGAAGGCAGTACGGCCTTCAAACGTTTTTCAAAGGTGGGGCGATCCAGCATGATGATGCGCCCACAGCCCTGGCATTTGATCTTAATATCCGCGCCGGTGCGCACGATGGTAAAAATATCGCTGCCGCAGGGGTGAGTCTTGCGCATGCGCACCCGATCTCCCAACTGATAAATTGGACGTTCCATGCGGTTTTCCTCCTCTTTTTTCAGCGCATCATGCTTTTGAGCTGCATGAGGCTGGCCAGCGTGGTGTCGGGGGTGCATTCGCCGCCCAGCGGGCGGCCTGCGCGGTTGAGCCAGGCGGTGAACATGCCCACGGCCTTTGCAGGGGCGATGTCGTAATGCAGCGAATCCCCCACAAACAAAGCTTCCTTGGGCTTGACGTCCATCACGCTCAGCGCTCGCTGAAAAATGGCCACGTCGGGTTTATAGCAGTGCGCGTCCTCGCTGCACAGAATATCCGGCACGTCCAGCCGCAGATGGCGCAGCGCCTTTTCCAGCGTGGCGTGTTCCGCGTTGGCCACAATGCACACCTTCAGCGGAAGCTGCGCCAAAAACGGCCGCACATCCGACCAGGTTTCGGGCTGCTGCCAGGACTGCAAAATATCGTTCAGCGTGCCTTCCACCGGCAAAGCCGATTCATACCGGGCGTTGACGGCCTCCAGCACCAGCTTTTCGATCTCCAGCTGAGACTTAAAATCGGCGCCCGAATAGCGGCGGCAAAAGCTGTTGGTGCATTCCCACCAGTAGCGGGCTGCGTCGGCAGGCTGTATGTTGAGCGCCGAGGTTTCGCACACCTTGCGGCAAAGATTTTTGATGAGCCCGTCGTCTTCACGGGCCAGTGTGCCGTAGAAATCCAGAAAGACCGCCTTAATGGCCATGCCGGCTTCCTCCCTTTTTGCAAAAATAAAACGCGGCAGACGCGGTGACCCCGCTGCCGCGCTTTTCTCTGATTGTCAGTATACCACAAAACCGCCGGGTTTAGCCATCAGCCTTTGCGGGGCTTGATGTAACCCTCGGCCACCAGCAGCTCGGCCGTTTCCAGCCCGCCGCCGGCTGCGCCGCGCAGCGTGTTGTGCGACAGGCCGATGAACTTATAGTCGTATTGGCTGTCCGGGCGCAAACGCCCCATGGACACGGCCATGCCGCCGCCCAAATCGCGATCCAGCCGGGGCTGGGGGCGATCGTCCTCTTCAAAGTAGACCAGGAACGGATCGGGCGCACTGGGCAGCCCCAGCTCCTGCGGGCGGGTGCGGAACCCGCGCCAGGCCTCTAGGATCTCCTCCTTGGTGGGCTTGGTTGCAAAGCTCACAAACACGGCGGCGGTGTGGCCGTCGCTCACCGGCACGCGCAGGCACTGGCTGGTGATCTGCACATCGTCGGTGTTCTTGATCTGGCCGTCCTCCACCTTGCCCCAGACCTTCAGCGGCTCCTTTTCGCTCTTCTCTTCCTCACCGCCGATATAGGGGATCACGTTATCCAAAATGTTGGGGAAGGTCTCAAAGGTCTTGCCCGCGCCGGAAATGGCCTGATAGGTGCAGGCCAGCACCTTGGTGATGCCGAACTTGCGCAGGGGCGTGAGTGGGGGCACATAGGACTGAATGGAGCAGTTGGGCTTCACGACGATAAAGCCGGTGTCGGTGCCCAGGCGGCGGCGCTGCGCCTCAATGACCTCCAGGTGTTCGGGGTTGATCTCGGGGATGACCATGGGAACATCGGATACCAAGCGGTTGGCCGAGTTGTTGGACACCACGGGAAGGCCGGCCTTGGCGTAGGCCTCCTCCAGCTCGCGGGTGGCCTGCTTGTCCATGTTGACCGCGCAAAACACCATGTCCACCTGGGCGGCGATCTCCTGCACATGGGACGCATCCTGCACGACCATGCCAGCGACCTTGGCCGGCAGGGCTTCTTTCATCATCCAGTGGCCTTCCATCAGCTCGCCGTAGACCTTGCCCGCCGAGCGGGGGCTGGCAGCCAGCAGCTGAATGTCAAACCAGGGGTGGTCGGCCAGCAGCGTGACAAAGCGCTGCCCCACCATGCCGGTGGCGCCGATGATACCGGCTCTTATTTTCTGATCCATAAGGATTAACCTCCAGTTATTACTCTCTTCCAGCTTATGCGCCGGAGCTTATTTTACTTCGTAGACCCAGCCGAACGGATCGGCCTTGCGGCCGTACTGAATGCCGGTCAGCTCTTCATACAGGCGCACGGCGATGGGGCCGTTCTCCATGTTGTTGATGGTGATGACCTTGCCGTCCCAGTTGAGCTCGCCCACCGGGGAAACCACAGCGGCGGTGCCCGTGCCAAAGGCCTCGTTCAGGCGACCCTGCGCGTGGGCCTCAAAGACCTCTTCCACGCTGATCAGGCGCTCGCTGACCTTGTAGCCCAAGTGCGTGGCCAGCTTGATGACCGAGTCGCGGGTGATGCCGGGCAGGATGGAGCCGCGCAGCGGGGGCGTTACCAGCTCGCCGTCGATGACGAAGAACATGTTCATCGCGCCCACTTCTTCGATGTACTTGCGCTCCACGCCGTCCAGCCACAGCACCTGGGTGTAGCCCTTGCTCTCGGCGACGTTGCCGGCCAGTATGCTGGCGGCATAGTTGCCGGCGCATTTGGTGAAGCCGGTGCCGCCGCGCACGGCGCGCACATATTCGTCCTCAACGTAGATCTTCACCGGGTTGAAACCGGCGGCGTAGTAGGGACCCACCGGGCTGAGGATGATGAAGAACAAATAGGTTTTGGAGGCGTGCACACCCAGCGCCGCGTCGGTGGCGATCATGGTGGGGCGGATGTAAAGGGAGGTGCCGGGGTCAGCGGGGATCCAGGCTGCTTCCTTTTTGATGAGCTCGACCAAACCCTCCAGCATCTCGTCGGGGTCGATCTGCGCCATGGCCATGCGCTCGCCCGAGTGATTCATGCGGCGGAAGTTATCCAGCGGGCGGAACAGCAGCGTGCGGCCATCGGGCGCCTTGTAGGCCTTCATGCCCTCAAACATGGCCTGGCCGTAATGAAACACCATGCTGGCCGGATCCATCTGGAAGGGGCCGTAGGGCTCAATTTTGTGATCGTGCCAGCCCTGTCCCTGGGTGTAGCGGGCGGTCAGCATATAATCGGTAAACAGCTTGCCGAAGCCCAGCTTGGACGAGTCGGGCTGCTTGGTTTTGAGTTCTTCTCTGGGGACGAAAGTGAATTTCGACATGATAATCCTCCTTAAAGGTTTTGGTATGAAGTTGGCAAAACCGCAAAAGTGCGGTCATGATAACGAAAGCTACGGCCAGGCGCGATAGCTTTGGCCGGTCTGCTCGGGGCGAGCCTTCCCGGCGGTTAGCGCCGCCATGTCCGCCGCAAATGCCGTCTGATCGCTGCGGCGCACCAGAACGCAGGCGGTTACCGCCTCGGCGTAGGTCAGGTTTTCCAGCAGATAGGGGGAATGCTCAAAAAAGTATTCCAGCTTGCCCGACAGCTCATAGGGGAACTGCACGCGGTAATGGAGCGTCTGCTCCACCTCGGCGGGCAGGGCGTCCTGGGCGGCTTGCGCGGCGGCGCGGCCAAAGGCGCGGCCCAGCGGCCCTGCGCCCAGTTGAATGCCGCCGTAATAACGCACCACCACGGCCGCTGCCCCGGTGACCTCGCGCTTTTTCAGCGCTTCCAAAATCTGCAGGCCGCCCTGGGGTTCGTGGGAGTCATAAAACCGGTGGATGTTGTTGAAGTAGCCGCTGATATAGCCGTAAAGCACGGCGCTGCAATCGGGATAGCGCGCCGTGACCTGCGCAATGTAGGCTTGGGCGTCGGTTTCGCTCAGTGCGGGTGCCGCCCACCCGATAAAGCGGGATTTTTTTTCGGTGAATTCACAGGTGCCTTCGCGGGAAAGCGTACGGTATCGCTCGGGCAGTTGGTCGTTCATGCGTCCACCAAGACGCGGTGATAGGTTTTTTTGCCCTTGCGGATGACAAAAGAACCGCTGG
>JAQUVY010000027.1 GCA_028693155.1 Eubacteriales bacterium | reverse complement strand
TGCCTTCATCCTTTTGTCAAGAACTTTTTTCACGGCTTCTTTTCGAGGCGCCGTCTCCCTCGCGGTGACAGCTTTGTTATCTTACCTCTTCTTCCTCTTTTTGTCAAGCTCTTTTCAGAACTTTTTTTGAGGTTTTCCGAGGCCTTTCTCACTCTCGCAGCCGGGTTTGTTCGTCCCGCCCGGAAAGCTTATTTAGAATAGCAAAGCCTCACTTATATGTCAACACCTTTTTGCGCATAAAAGAAAATAAAGTCGGTTTTATTTTTTAGTCAGTTTGTTGCCTGCCCAAATACCCACTGGAAATGCGCTCTTTTTCTGCTATAATATAAAGAATATTTGGATACGCTACGGCAAAAGGAGGCCAACGCATTATGGCGCAGGAAATTTACGATCCGGCTTCGGTAGAAAAAAAGTGGCAGGATCGATGGGAGGACAGCGGCGTTTTTCATGCCAAGTCTGATTTTTCTCTTCCCAAATACTATTGCCTGATTGAGTTCCCCTACCCCTCGGGCAACGGCTTGCACGTGGGACACCCCCGTTCCAACACGGCCATGGACATCATCGCCCGCAAGCGGCGCATGGAGGGCTACAACGTACTTTTCCCCATCGGCTGGGACGCCTTCGGCCTGCCCACCGAAAACTTTGCCATCAAGAACAACATCCACCCCGCGATCGTCACCAAGAAAAACGTGGATCATTTTCGCGAGCAGCTGAAGATGCTGGGTTTTTCCTTTGATTACACCCGCGAGGTCAACACCACCGATCCCGAGCATTTCAAATGGACCCAGTGGATCTTCCTGAAACTGTTTGAGCGCGGCTTGGCCTATAAGACCGAGATGCCCATCAACTTCTGCACCCAGTGCAAGGTGGGCTTGGCCAACGAAGAAGTGGTGGACAACCACTGCGAGCGCTGCGGCGGCGAGGTGATCCAGCTGGTGAAAAGCCAGTGGATGCTGAAGATAACCGATTACGCCCAGAAGCTGCTGGACGGGCTGGACGATGTGGACTTCATTGAGCGGGTCAAGACCCAGCAGCGCAACTGGATTGGCCGCAGCGAAGGCGCCGAGGCGGACTTTCAACTCTCCGCCGCGCCTGAAAAGCTGAAGGTCTTTACCACCCGACCCGACACGCTCTTTGGCGCCACCTACATGGTGGTCTCCCCGGAGCACCCTTATATAGAAAAATATGCCGACCGCATCTCCAATATCGAAGAGGTTCGCGCTTATCGCAAGCAGGCACAGGGCAAGTCCGAGTTTGAACGCACCGAGCTCAACAAGGACAAGACCGGCGTACGCCTGGAAGGGTTCGACGCCGTCAATCCGGTGACCGGCAAGAACATTCCCATCTTTGTTTCGGATTATGTATTGATGTCTTATGGCACCGGCGCGATCATGGCCGTGCCCGCCCACGACACCCGCGACTGGGAATTCGCCACCAAGTTCGGCCTTCCCATCATCGAGGTCGTCGCCGGGGGCGAAGATGTGCAGGCGGCCGCCTATACCGACAGCGCCAACGGCGTTTTGGTCAACTCGGACTTCCTGAACGGTTTGAAGGTGCCCGAAGCCAAGAAGAAGATTACCCAATACCTGGAAGAACTGGGCATTGGCAAGAAAACGGTGAACTATAAGTTGCGCGATTGGGTGTTCTCCCGCCAGCGTTACTGGGGCGAACCCATTCCGCTGGTGCACTGCCCCAAGTGCGGCTGGGTGCCGCTGCCTGAGGAGCAGTTGCCGCTGAAGCTGCCCGAAACCGAGAACTTCAAGCCCGGTGAAAACGGCGAATCTCCGCTGGCCGGACTGACCGAGTGGATCAACACCACCTGCCCCCATTGCGGCGGCCCCGCCCAGCGGGAAACCGACACCATGCCGCAGTGGGCGGGCTCCTCCTGGTACTTCCTGCGGTATATGGATCCGCACAATCACGAAGCGCTGGGCAGCCCCGAAGCGCTGGCTTATTGGGGCCCGGTGGATTGGTACAACGGCGGCATGGAGCACACCACGCTGCATTTGCTCTACTCCCGCTTCTGGCATCACTTCCTGTATGACATCGGCGTGGTGCCCTATGCGGAGCCCTATGCCAAGCGCACCAGCCACGGGATGATCTTGGGTGAAAACGGCGAAAAAATGAGCAAATCCCGAGGCAACGTGGTAAACCCCGACGACATGGTAAACGAATACGGTGCCGACGCCTTCCGCACCTATGAGATGTTCATGGGCGCTTTTGATCAGGCCATTCCGTGGTCCACCCGCGGCGTGGTGGGCTGCCGGCGGTTCCTGGATCGCGTGTGGAAGCTGCAAAGCATGGTGCAGGGAGAGCACGAAGCCGCGCTGCGCGTGCCCTTGAATAAAATGGTCAAAAAGGTGGGTGAGGACTTCGAAGCTATGAAGTTCAACACCGCCATTGCGGCCATGATGGCCTTCGTCAACGATGCCTACGCCGTGGGTCACCTGGGCAAGGAAGACTTTAAGGTGCTCCTTCAGGTGCTCAACCCCGTCGCCCCTCACATCTGCGAAGAGCTGTGGGCGGCGCTGGGCGAGAAAACCATGGTGTGCCAAAGCAAATGGCCGGTTTATGACGAAGCGTACTGCACCGAGCAGACCCGTGAAATCGCCGTGCAGGTAAACGGCAAGGTGCGCGGGCGCATCGAGATCGCCATGGACACCCCCGAGGAAGAAATGAAAGCGCTGGCGCTCAGCGATGAAAAGGTGCAGGCTTTCCTCGACGGCAAGCAGGTGGTCAAGGTCATCGTGGTGCAGGGCAAGATTGTCAATATCGTGGTGAAATAGGCGGCACGCAGTCCGCGCGGGCAAAAAGACAGCAGGACATCCCCGTTTAAAATGTGGGATGCCCTGTTTTTTTGGTGTCGTGCGCGCCCAACTCCGCTCACCGGCCACACCCATCATCGATCCTCCACGGACAGCTCCCCACTTGATTTCAAGGCATCCGTCACGACCCCTTGGTAAAATCGCCATTTCGCCATGCCTCGGATGCGCTGGTGCAGGGCATTCCGTGCTATACTGAATTTATCACAGCTTGCGCGCCGACCAGGCGGGCGGATCGCTGTTTTTTCAAAAATCCTGTGTTTTGAGGTGTTTCGGTATGGAAAAGCTTTTTCTGGGCTTTGCCCAGCGCGACATCACGCCTTCGGGGTCTGTGCAGACCATTGGATTCGGCAAAGCGGATCCCTTCTCCCGCGGGGTCATGGACCCGCTGGCGGCGCAGGCATCGGTATGGAGGCAGGGCGATTTTCTTTGCTGCCTGATTGCGGTGGATCATATCGGGTTTTCGGCGCGGCACTGCGCGCAACTACGCGGTGAGATTGCCCGGCTTCTGAGAATCACGCCGGCGCAGGTCATGCTTTGCTTTTCCCACACCCACGCGGCGCCCAACGATGCGCTGGAGCAGTCCTGGTTTGCCTTTGCCGCCGAAAAAATTTGCCAAGCGGTGCGCGAAGCCGCGCAGCAGTGCGTTCCCGTTGACGCCGTGTAGGGAAACGGACATGCGCACATCGGCGTAAACCGCAGGGATAAGGCCGGGGAATTGGATGAGCGGATCGGCATCCTAAAGGTGACGGACGCCGAAAGCGGGGCGCTTCGGCTGCTCCTTTTGCGCGTGACCGCCCATGCAAACGTATATAAAGCGGACAACGATCTTCTCTCGAGCGACTACTTCGGCGCGGCGTGACATGCGCTGACCCAGGCCTTTGGCTGCCCGGTGATGATAACGCAGGGCGCATCGGGCAACGTGGCTCCCCGTTATTTCTGCTCCGCCCTCACGCCCCCCGATGCCGACGATGCCGACGTGTTTTGCCGCTCGGCATCGGCCGCCGCCGACATAGCCGGGGAGATCCTGCGCGCGGTGCAGCGCTGCCTGCCCACCCTGCCTTCAAGCGGCGGCGCTGCCCTTGGCATGTACAGCACCGCGCTGCGGCTATATGCCGACGTGCCGTCCCCACAGCGCGCGCAGGCGGTTGCCCGAGAGGCGAAGCAGGCGACGGGCATCGACGGCGAAGCCTGGCTTGCCGAAGTCCAGCGGCTTCATCGGGAAGGCATCGCGCAGCAGGCCGAAGACACGGAGATCCAATATTTTTCCGTTGCCAACGGGTGTCTGTGCGGCGTGCCCAACGAGCTTATGTGTGAATTCGCCCTGCGCGCCGCTCTTCGGCTGAACGCCCCCTGCTTTTATCTGGGCGGCTACACCAACGGCTGCACCGGCTACTTCCCCACGGAGGAAGAGTTTGACCGGGGCGGTTACGAGGTGTATTGGTCCATGTTGGATTATTTTATGTATTTCGGGCGGGTGTTTCCGCTGCGGCGCGAGTCCGCCGCCCACCTGCTGGAGGCCGTGGCTGCCCACGCGCCCATCCAATAAAAAAAACAGCGAAAGAAAAACGCGCCTGCTCACAGCGCGTTTTTCTTTCGCCCATATGGTGCCGGGCAGTGCCTGATTGCCCGGCGGATCTCTCTTAGTAGCGGCGAACTGCCAGCATCAATACCTTCAAGTATGCCTCCTGGCGTTCCTTCACGCTCAGCTTTCTTTTGGGATCAGAACGGTAAGTTATCAATCTTATCCCTCCCTTGCATTCGTGTTTGTTCGTCAGCGCGCAGCGCGCGGCGAAAAAACCGCATAGTCTTGAGCCGCCGGAACAAAGGCCTTCACCACGCGGTTCACGCGCTTGGGGGTCACATCCAAGTTTGTCGCTGTTGAATTCTTCATCTCTTTGGCTCCTTCCTCCGATTGATCATTGGGGCGTAAACTGGAAAACCACATCTGAAAACCGAAAGGATATTAGTATTTTATCGTGTCCTTCTCTGATTTTCTAAATATAGTATACTATTTTGCCAATCCATCGTCTATTGACAGGAATAGAAAAGGAAAACGGGGCAGCTTTGTGCAGGTCGCATGAAAACACGGGGCAAAGTCTCATTTTGCAAACTCCCGGTTTCAATCGGTTCCTTTCCCGTCCCACGCGGTGTTTCATTGAATACCAAAGAAATCTCCCCGGCAAAACCTCCCGCAAAACTTCCAAATGCTAAAATTGTTTCATACATGTTTACAGCCGTCTAGCGCCCGCTGCGGCGATACCGCGAGGGTGCCGTCCCAAAAGCGCGGCGAAACCGGTTGGAAAAGTAAAATTCGTTCTCAAAGCCCGTGCGTTGGGCGATCTCGCGCAGGGGCATACAGGTGGAGCACAGCAGCAGCTCCGCCATCTCCAGGCGCCTTCGTTCCCAATATTCCCGGGGCGACGCGCCGTAGGCACGGCAAAAATGATCGCGCAGCGTGCGCTCGCTGACGTTTTTCGCCCTGGCCACATCGGCCAGGCAAAACATCTGCTGGGGCGGATGCGTATCCAACGCCTGCTTCAGCTGCGCCGCAAGCGCGTCGGTGGGCTCCTGCGGAACCGCCAGCCAGCGCAGCATCAGATAATCAAATCCCCTGCCCAGCATCTCCGCATCGTTTCGGGTCATGGCGTCGGCCACATCCTCCATCACCGGCACATCCGCCGCGTCGCGCAGCGTCCGCGCCGCGGGCAGCGGCAGGCTTCGCCGGGTGTGAAACTCAAACCAGCAAAATGCCCAGCGCTCCTCCCGGGTGCGGTAGCGGCGTATATCTCGCCTGTCCACGCAAAAAAACGAGCCCGCGGGCAAAAGAACGGTTTTCTCGCGCAGCTCCATCACACCCTCGCCGTGCAGCGTACGCACGGCCACATAACCCGGAACGCCGTCCCCCCTGCGTGTCACGTCGTATTCGCATCCTTCGTCCACCCGCCAAAGAACCTCCGGCACATAAAGCGTCTCGGGCGGCACGGGTGTTTTGCAAATGAGGCATTGATTCATATGGTTCTCCAAATAATATATATATTTTGCCGTTTTTTCCATGGAATCCGGCCTTGCATTTCGTATAATTATATTATCACACGGGAAAGGATGCAACCAATATGGAACGCCACTACCAAAAGATGCAGCGCTTTTACGCCCAAGAGGGCGGCGCGCCCATCGTGCAGCAGGAGTTCGGCTTTTACTCTCTGGATCGCTGGCGGCGGGAGGGGCACCTCTGCGGCGATACGAATCTGAACGAGCTGTTTGGGTTTGACGCGCAGGCCAAGTTTGAGCTGGGCGGCCTGGGCTGGTGCGAGGCGGCTTTCCTGCCCGCCTTTGAGGAACGTGTTTTGGAGGACCGGGGCGAGCACGAGCTGGTGCAGGACTGCGCCGGGCGCAGCGTGTTGTGCTTCAAAGGGCGGCGAAGCGGCTTCATGCCCGAATATGTGGACCACCCGGTCAAAGACCTCCGCACCTGGGAGGAAAACGTGCGCTGGAGGTTGGACCCCGACGCGCCCGGGCGGCTGGACAATATGGAAGAGCGGATGCAGCCCTACCTTGCGCAGGCGCAGCGCGGCGGCATCATCTGCCAGAACGTCATCGGCGGCTATATGTATTTACGTTCCCTCATCGGCCCGGCAGATCTGCTCTATCGGTTTTACGACGACCCGCAGTTGATCCCCGCGTGCATGGAGAGCTGGCTGGCGCTGGCCGACCGCATCACCGCCGCCCATCAGGCGTATTTGCCGCTGGACGAGCTGTTTCTCGCGGAGGATATCTGCTATAACCACGGTCTGCTCATCTCCCCGGACATGATGCGGGAGTTTTTATTCCCCTACTATCAGCAGCTCATCGCCAACACCCGCCGACGCAACCGGGGCAAGCCGCTCCATCTGCAAATTGACACCGACGGACACTGCCAACCCGCCATCCCTTTATATCAGGAGCTAGGCATGGACTATCTGTCTCCCTTTGAGGTGGCGTCGGGCTGCGACGTGGTGGCGCTGCGCAGGCAGTATCCCGATCTGCTGATGCGCGGCGGCATTGACAAGCGCATTCTTGCCCAGGGCCCGGCCGCCATCGACGCCGAGCTTGACCGCATCATGCCCTTCATGGTCAGCCGGGGCGGTTACATTCCCTGCTGCGATCACGGTGTGCCCGAGGAGGTTTCCTTCGAAAATTATCTGCACTACCGCAAACGTATGGCCGAGTATTAACCGGCAAGGGCAGGCAGGCACGCCGCAAAAGGCGCACCCTGCCTGCCCTTCATAAATTGGTCATTTTTTGGAAATAAAGCCGATACCTACCTTTTACCGACGCGTTACTTCCCCGTCACACCTTCATCACGCTGGCAGGTATAATAAAAGCATCAAGAGAAACGAGGGAGGTGAAGCCAATGCAATAAGACCAAAACCCATTTTCACACGACTTTATCGAAAGGAGTTGGTGCCTATCGCCCACAGCGAAAAACCTGAAGCAACCAATGGGTAACAACCGCGGAAAGCGGATTACATAAATAGATTCCGGCGCGGCCGGCGCTCCCCCAGCGCATCTTGCGGCCGCCACCGGATATGGATCCCCCTACAAATCCATAAGTACCCCCAAAAAAGCGCAAGGCCCCGCGGACAAGCGGGGCTGCGCTTTTGTTTTATTGTTTTGCGTTCTGTTTTGCTTCTTCGGCCATGGCCACGCGCACCTTTTCTGCCAGGGCTTGCCGCATCTCCAGCTTGAACGGCTCGCCCAGCTTCTCGGCGATGACCGCCCAGCGGTTGTTCGCCAGCGTGCTCAGGTCGTCCCCGGCGCGCTTGCAGTATTCTTCCAGGAACACGCGGGTAAACAGATCCAGATTCTTTAGGAGGAAGTCGCCCATCTCCTGGGGCACGCCTTCGGGCATAATGAAGTACTCAAACATCATGCAGAAGAGCTCCACGTCGAAGATCGGGTTCCCCATGGCGCAATTGTTCCAGTCGATGAAGATGGGGCCATCGGGGCTGATCAGCACATTGCCCGGGTTCGGGTCGCCGTGGCAGATGCAGCTGTTGGGAGGCAGCTCTGCGATCTTGCCGCGCAGCCAATCCTTTTCCTCGGGGTTGAGCAGATTGTCGTAGCTCAGCATCCGCAGGCAGGTGTTCTGTATGGTGTCCATCACCTTGCCGGGCTTGTTGTGCGTCTGCACCAGCAGATCGGCCACGATGCCAAAATCTCGATGCAGCGCCGCCTCCAGCGCCTGCGCGTCCGTCCCCGCCTTTGCGATGTCCTCCAGAAGCACAGCCAGAAGACTTTTGCCGTCAAACCGATCCATCACAAAGCCCCAGCGGCCGTCCTCCTGCAGCAACTCATACACGCCAGGCACCGGCAGCCCATTTTTCGCCGCGTCCTTAGACTTGCTGTACTCCCATTCCGCCATGCCCTTGTCCCGGTCTGCATGAAACAGCTTCAGGACTTTTCCGGCTCCGTACTCGTACACATCAGCGGTCGCACCGCTTCCTACCAATTTGCGTTCCATTGCACTTCTCCTTTTTTGTTATAAGTCTCGGTTATATACTTTTTTAACATACTTTGCATTGGGCAGCATCAGCGCACAGATGCTTACCAAATTCAGTCCCAGGCAAATGGCGATCAGCATCCGCGCGTCATACACATCGCCCAAGGCTCCCAGAATGAGCTGACCCAAAATCCCGCCCAGCGTGGTGAGCATGGCAAACGCACCGTTAAAGCGACCGCGGAAGTCGTTGGGCACATAATCCTGCGTGGTGGACAGACGTATGTTATAAGAGGTGACATAGGTAATGCCCGTCAGGAAAGACATGGCCATCATCAGCGGCAGCGGGGTGAAAAGGTAAACGCCGTCCAGCGTGCTGGCGAAAAAATAGATAAACACCGCGATCACAAACTTTTTCGCCGCCGGCAGCTTGATCTTATATTGCAGCGCCCCGCCGATCACCCGTCCCAGAATGCCGCAGCCCATCACATAGGTGTACCACTGCACCCCCAGGGTGGGCGTCGCCTTGAAATAAGGAAGGGCCAATACATTGCAGGACAGCAGCAGCGTGTTGATGGAAAAATAGGCCGCGATGATGAGCAGTCCGCGCTCCCTGCGCATGTAGGAAAACCCGGCCTTCAGATCGGCAAAGTATTCGCGCGGGGAAACTCGCTGCTTGCTCTCGCGGATCTGGCTTTCATTGGTGCGGATTTGCGTTTCAAACACGGCAGCTGCCAAAAAGGTGACCGCATTGAACGCAAACAGCGGCGCCAATCCCACTTTATCGTATAAAAAGGCGGCAACCGGCACCATCACCGCGGACAGCGGCTGTATGATGGTGGACACGGAGTAGGCCTTGCGGAGGTTTTGCTGGGCGACCAGCGTGGGAAACAGGCTGTCGTACGCAACGCCATAGACGCTGTCCACCGTGCCCAGCAAGGGCGCCACCGCTAAAATCACCGCGTAGTGGATCCATCCTTTATACATGAGGAAACCCAGCAGCGCATAGAGCCCAGCGGAAAAAAAGTCCAGCCCGAAAATCGTTTTAACACGGGAAAAGCGATCCAGATAGGGCCCGGCCAGAATGGGCATCAGCACACGCGGCAGGTTGTAGGCCACGTTGACCAGTGCCATCAGAAAAACCGACCCGGTGGCATCCAGCACCATGAGACTGATGGCGAAGCCGCTGATGGAATTGCCCAGCATGGACACGACGGTGCCCAAGGTGATGATGGTAAAATTCTTGGTCCACAACCGCTCATTCCCCGCCATACCGCGCTCCTTCATGCTTGCGCCCCAGCTCTCCGTAGGTGCTGGCCAGCAAGTCGATGGCAATCTTTTTCTTTTCCTCCTCGCTCAGCGCCAGCCCCGGGTAGCGAAAGGAGGAGTGCAGCGCCCACATGGCCAGAGTGGTCACGATGGCCAGCACCGCCGTTCGGGAATCGGTCATGTGGCACAGCTCCCCTTTTGCAATGTACCCCTCCAACTCGGTGTTCAGCAGCGCAATCAGCTTCTCGCGCTGCTGCCAGTAGTAGCGGCTCAGCGCGCCCAGCACTTCCCCGTTGTTTTCCAGCAGCAGGATGGCGCCACGCGAGCGCACCAGCTCATCGTACAGCTCGTGGAGCATGCCCATCATGTTCGTGCGCTGGGATATGCCTTGAAAACGGGTGAACATGCTGTTCATCCAGACGCGCTCCTGCCGGTTCAGCTCCTCTTCGGTGCACTCCTCCACGGGCAGCGCCGTGTCTTCACACACGCCGTAGCGAAAACTTGTGGTCAGGCAAAAATGAAGCAGCGCCTTTTTTCCGGTAAACAGCGCGTACGTACTGCCGGTGGCCATGCCGCACTCCTTGGCCACATCCTGTATCTGCGTGGCCTTGAAGCCCTTTGTGATAAACAGCCGCGTCGCCGCCTCATAGGCTACGGTCAGTCTTTCATCCATGTACATCCCTCCCTCTTCAGAAATGAATGGTTCGTTCATTCATATTATCTCCTGCGTCTATTTGTTTGTCAATACCATAATTTCTCTGCGCCGGCAAAAATTTTGGCCATGGCTGCCCGGCTGTGGTATGATACAGTAAAGTAAACCGTACATCACAGCGCTGCGGCGCGTATACAAGGAGGTCGTTTATGAACGTCGGCATTGGCACCTATTCCTTCGGCGGCATCGCCAGCTATCTGGGCCTGGGTCCTTCTCTGCTTGAAAAATTCCGCACCATTCGCGCCTTGGGCTTCTCCTGTGTGGAGCTGCTCCCCGTCGATTTGGAAAACGACGTGGCGGACATCCGCAAGTGGCTGGACGAAACCGGGCTGGAGGTCACCTCGGTGCACGCCGAACCCACGCTGGAAATCGTGAAAAAGATGGCCGTGCTGGGCGGCAAGGCCGTCATTTGGGCGGGAACGCCCTTTTGCAGCAAGGCCGAAGCCATCGAGGTGGCGCATCTGCTGGACGAGATGGCCGACATGGCCGCGCCCTACGGCATTAAGGTGGGCTATCACAACCACAGCCAGGAGTTTTATTTTGACGAGGGCAAATGCCTGCTGGAGCACCTGCTGGACAACAGCACCAAATGCTATTCCCAGCTGGACTGCGGCTGGGCCATGAACGGCGGCATGTACCCGCCCTATTTCATCCGCAAATACCGCGACCGCATCGTGTCCATCCATGTGAAGGAGAACTGCCGGGTGGCCGGCCCGGGCGAGCGCCCCGCTTCGCGCCACGCCGACACGCCCAACCCCGCAGCGGCCTTTGCCCATGTAAAGGAGCTGCCCGTGGAGGAGCGGCAGAAGATTTTGGACGGGTTTACGCAAAACGCCGCCGCAAACGGCGCGCGCTTTGCAGTGCAGTGCAAAATGGGCGCCGCTGAATCCAATCTCGACTGGAAGGAAATCAAAAAAGCGCTGGATGAGCAGAGCTTCGAGGCCTTCTGGGTGGTGGAGCGCGAGGGCTTTTATGACGAACACGACGCGTGCATTGCCCAGGACTGCGCCTGGCTGAAGGAAAACATTCGCTGACAAGATGCAAAAGGAGCAGGCTGTATGGGCAAGATCAAACTCACCGTGGTGCGCAGCAACTGCCGTTGCGGCCTTTGCAAAGCCGGTGATGAATTTGTGGTGGAGGATGTCTGCCCGCCCATTTGCCACGAGCTTTGGAGCTGCGCCTACCCCATGTTTTACGCGCTGCAAAACGGCGCGCTTCTCGACCGAGGCGAGGGCACGGCCGCCTGTTTCGACGTAAAATGTCCCGATGAGGGCCGGGTGACGCTGCATGGCGAAATCATGCGCGAGCACCCCTAGCCCCTTGTTGTGCCACCATAAAAGAGGCGGCGGCCGCATTGCTTTGCGGCTGTCGCCTCTTTTGTACCCGGCGCGCCGTTGGCAAGGCGCGTCGGTTTGTGATATGCTGATCGGGAAAACGTTCGACCGCACTGCGCGCGGAAAGGGAGCATCGGTTATGGAACTGAACCAAAAGCTTCAGGAGCTTCGAAAGCAAAAGGGACTGACTCAGGAAGAGCTTGCCAAGGCTCTGTTCGTTTCCCGAACCGCCGTGTCCAAGTGGGAGTCGGGGCGTGGCTATCCCAGCATTGATTCTCTCAAAGCCCTTGCGGATTTCTTTTGTGTTTCCGTGGATGAGCTTTTGTCGGGAAAAGAGCTTCTGGCGGCGGCGCAGGATGACAGCCGGCAAAAGCTGCGCCATGTCCACGATATTGTGTTCGGCTTGCTGGATTGCGCGGCTACCCTGTTGCTTTTTTTGCCGCTTTTTGGGCAGCAGATGGGTGGCTTCATCGGCAGCGTCTCCCTGCTGGAGCTGGCGCAAAGCGCATGGTACACAAAGGGGTCTTACCTTGCCGTCATCACCGCAACCCTCCTTTGCGGCATCGCCACGCTGGCTTTACAGGGCTGCCCCGCACGGCTTTGGCAAAAGGGGACGCGCACGCTGTCGTTATCGCTCAGCGTCTGCGGCTGCCTGCTTTTTATGCTGAGCCTGCAGCCCTATGCGGCCATGTTTACGTTCTTTTTTCTGCTCATTAAGGTGGTTTTGCTGCTAAAACGCCCCTGACACCCAGCGTGTCGGGGATGCGACGGCGCCATTCTCGCGTTTTTCGGGGCTTCGTGTAAAGTAAAGGCAGGCCTTTTGCCAATCCATTTTAAAGGAGCCCGCACCCATGAAAAAGAAAAGTCAAACCTGTTTTGTTTTATCCGCAGCGCTGCTGATCCTTTTTGTGCTGCTCACCCTGGCGCTTCCCCGTGTGGATGTTCAGCCCATCGGCCCCCAAGGATCATCGGTGGGCTTTGCCGGGCTAAACGGGCGCATCCACCGCCTTGTCAGCGTTCAGATACCGCTTTATACGCTTACCGATTGGGCAAGCATCGGGGCGATCCTCGTTGCGCTGGGCTTCGCGGTGCTGGGGCTTGCCCAGCTCATCCGGCGCAAAAGCCTGCGGCGCGTGGACGGCAGCCTTCTGGTTTTGGGCGGGTTTTATCTGCTTGTACTTTTTGCCTATGTGTTTTTTGAATACACCGTGATCAACCGCCGCCCAGTGCTCCTGGACGGCGTATTGGAGGCTTCCTATCCGTCCTCCACCACCATGCTGGTGCTGTGCATCCTGCCCACGGCCATGCTCCAGTTTTATGAGCGCATCCAAAACCGAACGGCGCGGCGGGTCGTGCTGGCCTTGTGCGGCGGCTTCACCCTTTTGATGGTGGTCGGCCGGCTGCTTTCGGGCGTGCATTGGTTCACCGATATTTTAGGCGGTGTGCTGATAAGCGGAGCGCTGGTGCTGCTGTACCAGGCTGTCGTCAGCCTGCCCGGGTTCCCGAAAATCCGCCCCGCGGTATAAAAAGGGAGGCACTGCGCAGTGCCTCCCTTTTTTATGATCCGCGCGAACCGGCGGCTTACGCCCGGTCGCCGGTTTTTTCTTCCTCTTCCTCCAGCACGCGATACGCCACCTTGCCCACCAAGGTGGTAGGCAGCGTCTCCCGGAACTCAATGTCGTAGGGCATGGCGTATTTGGCGATGTTTTTGCGGCAGTAGGCAAACAGCTCCTCGCGGATGTTTTCATCGGCCGCCACGCCGGGCTTGAGCATAATAAACGCCTTGACCTTTTGCATTTTGTAGGAATCGGGCACGCCGATGACGCAGCTCATCTGCACCTTCTCATGCGCCTCCAGCACGTTTTCCAGCTGAGCGGGATAGATGTTGTAGCCTGAGGAGATGATCATGCGCTTTCTGCGCCCGCGGAAATAGACAAAGCCCTCGTCGTCCATGGTGCCCAGATCGCCGGTGTACACCCAGGTGAGGCCATCTGAATGGCGGCGCAGCGTATCGGCCGTTTCCTGCGGGTGGTTCAGGTATTCCTTCATCACCGTAGGCCCTGCCAGCAGAATCTCCCCCTCGGTTCCGTAAGGAACCTCGTTGCTCTGGGGATCCACGATTTTATAGTAGGTGTCGGGGAACGGCAGGCCGATGCTGCCCTCCTTGGACATGTGCGGCGGGGTGAGGCACGAGGCGGTCACGCATTCCGTGGTGCCGTAGCCCTCGCGGATCTGCACGACGGCCTTATGGTCGTACAGGAACTTATCGAACTTTTTCTTCAGCTCCACGCTCAGCGAATCGCCGCCTGAAAACACGCCCTTCAGGCAGGACAGGTCGGTGCCCTCCATGGAGGGCTGGCGCAGCAGTGCTTCGTAAAGGGTGGGCACGCCGGCGATGAAATTGCAGCGATATTTGACAATAAGCTTGGCATAGCTCTTGGCGGTAAAACGGGGCACCAGCACGCACCGCCCGCCCTGGCTGAGCATGGAATGGATGCACACCCCCAGGCCGAAGCCGTGAAACAGCGGCATGGCGGAGAGCATCTTGTCCCCCGGGCGGAACATGGGGTTGGTCGCCACGATCTGCTGCCCCAGCGCGTTGAAGTTGAGGTTGGTCAGCACGATGCCCTTGGTGGTGCCGGTGGTGCCGCCCGAGTAAAGAACCACCGCCGGGTCCTGCGCGGTGCGCTGCACCTTATAGTTCCAAAAGCAGGAATTCCCCAGCTCCAAAAACTGCTTCCAGCGAATGACCGGCGCGTCCGAAGGGATCTTGCGCACCTTTCGCCCCTCGGTGAGCATATACCCCGCCTTCACCGGCTTGGACAGCTCGTCTCGGATGCTGGCGATGACCATGTTGACCACATGGGTATTTTCCCGAATGGCCTCAAACTTGTGATAAAACTGATCCAGCGTCACCACCGACACGCTGTTGGATTCCTTCAGGTAGAACTCGATCTCCTTCTCGCTGGACAGGGGATGGATCATGTTGGCCAAACCGCCGATCAGGTTGACCGCGTAAAACACATAAATGGCCTGCGGGCAGTTGGGCATGGCGATGGTCACCGCATCGCCTTCGCGGATGCCGATGGTCTTCAAGGACTTGGCGCACCGCTCAATCTGCGCAATCAGCGTCCGATAGGTGGTGGATCTGCCCATAAAATCAAACGCCACCTGATTTGGATGCTGCTCGGCGGCACGCTTCACCGCCTCAAACATGGACCCCTGGAAATAATCCAGATGCGCCGGCACATCGCCCAGCTGAGCGATCCAGGGCGTGGCGGCCGTAATCGGTTCACACATCAATACACAACCTCCTGGTTCAGCGGCTGCTCCAGCAATGCCGGGTTTTCCAGCAGAGTCTTGAGCAGGCGAATGGTCTTGGAATAATAATAGCCGTCGGCGAGCCGCTCGTCGATGGTCAGCCCCAGATCCACCGTTTCGCGCATGGTCACGTTGCCCTGCGCGTCAAAAAAGGGCGACAGCTTTTTCTCGCCGATGATGCAAAACACCGAGTTGGTGCCCCAGTTGGTCAGGTGATGATAGCCGCACTTGAGCTTGATGGAACCCAGGTTGGACAGCACGACGGAAGAATAATAAGGATCCGTTTCAATAAGTGCTTGCGGGCATTTGCCGTGCTTGTCCAGTTTGGTGATGATCCACACCAAAAACTTGGAAAAGAACCGGGGCATTTTGTTGAGAATATCCATGCTGTCGGTGGATTGATCCGCCTTGTCGCTTCTGCATTCAAAGATCTGCCGGCGAATTTCCTCATGGACGGTGTCCAGCGTGTCCTCCTCCTTGGCGCGAACGAAGGCCAGCGCCTCGGCACCGCTGTCCGAAAACTTCTTCTTCACCACGAAGGCCGCCGATACGCCGTTGCGCTGATAGGTGTTTTTATTGGCGATAAAGCGGTTCATCTTGGGCCGCAGCGTGATGGTGCGCAGCATCGCCGTCACCACCAGATGAAACAGCGTATAGGGAAACTCCTCCCCATCGCGGTTCTTTTCCGCCAGATAAGCGTTGATCGCCGTAAGGTCGATGCGTTCAGAGATATAGGCCTCGTTATCGCATCGGTTGGGATAGATCAGCGGCACAATGAAGTGCATAGAATCCAGATCACGCAGCAGCGTGCCGTCTTTTCGATCTCCCCATCGTCTTTTTTGATTTGCCAACGGAATCCACCTCCTGTGATAGGATGATATAAAGCATTATACTTCAGATTATTTCATATTTCTATCACAAATGATAAATGTGTGAACATTCAGCGCGGCGCGGCATTGCAATTGCAAAAAAAAATTGCTAAAATAATTGTTTGTGAGCTTTGCGGCTCATTTTTGGAGGTGCAAACACATGGGAATCAAGAAAATATGGAGGCGCCGGGGCGATGAATCCTCCGCCGCTTCCAGCCAGCTGGAGCGGATCTATCAGGAAGAATCCGCCTCTCTGGAGGCGCAGTGGCGCCGAACCCATCTGCACACCATGTTTTTGCTCAGTATCCTCACCGTAGCGGTAGAAATCGCCATTTCAGCCGTGCTGCAGTACAACAATCTGATCACCATCCCCCGGCTGCAATACGCTGCAAAATACATCGGCATCCCCCTGCTCACCTATTGCTCCATCGATCTTGTCACCGTTGTGCTGTATCATTTTTCCCATTTATCGGGAAAAGCGATGAATTATGTGGTTTCCCTCTCCTTTGCCCTGCTGAGCGGGGCAATCTCCATGTTCCACAGCTATTTTGTCGTGGTCTACACCAGCGGAGCGGCGGTGATCGCCCTCACCACGCTCTATGGAGATCGAAAGCTGACGGCCATCACCGCGCTGACCACCATCCTGCTGCATCTTGCGCTGGCCTTCCTCACCAATTGGGATCCGCTTTTAGTAAGGAACGATACCTTTTTCATCAATATCTGTCTGGCCGCGGTCATTGAGCTGAGCGTATACCTCATCAGCAGCATGATTGTGCGCTGGGAAGCGCGGCGGCGCCAGGCGGTGGTGCTGCGCCAGGCCGAGCTGGAGGAGCTGCGCCAGGTGGCCGTCCGCGACCCGCTGACCGGTATGCGCAACCGTTTGGGTCTGCGCCAGCATATCGACGATGCCGACGGCGAGCTGCTTTACGCCATGGCCGACATTGACCACTTCAAGACGGTCAACGACCACTGGGGGCACGCCGTGGGCGATCAGGTGTTGACCATGCTGGGCAACATCTTTTTATCCATGGAGAGCGATCGCATTGCGGCGTTCCGCTATGGCGGAGACGAATTTTTGCTGTTGTTCTCCGCTTGTACCGGGGAAGAAGCGCGCGCAATTTGCCACGAGGCGGCGCGCATTTTTTCCGCCTCGCTTACCCCGCAGATGCGGGCGGCGGGCGTGGGGCTGTGCTTTGGGGTGTCTACACAAGACGCGGCGGCTTCCCCCAGCGAGGCCATTTGCCGGGCAGACCAAGCGCTCTACCACGCCAAACACGACGAGCCATAATGCTTTTGCGGCGCAGCGAGGGAGGAATACCATGGTGGAGTTAAGGCAGCTCACCCCGCAAAACGGCATGGCGGAATACGCCATGCTGCAGGACATGGACGCAGTGGAAAACGGCTTTTCCAACGAAGTGAAGGGCATGTCCTTCCAAGCGTATCAGCAATGGCTTCTCCTGCAGGACGGCTATTCCCGCGGGGAAAATTTGCCGGAAAACTTTATTCCGCAAACCGTATATTTTCTCTATATAGACGGGCTGCCCGTGGGCATGGCAAGAATTCGGCACCGCTCCTCGGCTTTGCTGGAAAGCCAAGGTGTCGGCAATTTCGGGTACGGCATCGCCAAATCGTTCCGCGGAAAAGGCTACGGCAACGCTTTGTTTGTGCAGGTGCTGAAAAAGTGCAGCGCCTTGGGTTACACCCGCATCCGATCCTTTGTCGCAGTGGACAACACAGCCTCCAACCGAATTTTTCAAAACAACGGGGCGATCTTTTTAGGCGTATGGAACGGGACGCGGAACATTTATGAAACGCCGATTTCCCCACGCTGAAAACGCAAAAAGCTGCCCGGCGGGGCAAAGGCACAAGGCCTTTCCGCCGGGCAGTTTTCTTTTTTTACGGAAAAAATGAGGCTCGGGGTGCCGCGCACTTCGGCATTATTTGCCGCCGATGTCCTTTAGGTGTGCCATCTCGCTCCTCAGCTCGCCCATCACTCAGTTATAGCGGCTGTCGTCGGCAAATTTTCGGTAGGGGCATTCGGTAAGCATCATCACGCGCCGCCAAAGCTTATACAAACTGATGCGGATCTCCTCCCCGCGCGTGAACGCCGTCTTGCCATATCCCCGCAAAAAAGCCACAGGCCGCGATCCGTATCCCGAAAAGTCGTCCTCCATCATGGGATCGCCCCAGGCCGCCCGCTCAAAATCGATCACGCCGCTCAGCCTGCCGCCCTGCACCATCACGTTGTCGTCCCACAGGTCGGTATGCAGCAGGCAGGGCGTTTCCGCCTCGTCAAAAAACGCGCAGTTGACCCAGATGAGCTCCCACAGCGCATCGTAAGTGATCTCCTGCAGATCCAGCCCCTTCGCCTGGCCGTCCCGAAACAGCGACTGGAAAAAATTCAGCATGAACGCTCCATTGGTATCCCGCAGGGTGGTGGGGATTTGGGGCAGGCCGAACTGCGCGCCCGAAATGGCGTTGAGGCGAGCCGTAATGCGCCCCATCTCGGCTTTTACCTCCCCGCGTTCCTGCGGCGACATCTGCGCGGATACCTTTTCAAAGGACTCGCCGGGGATGGCGCTCATGAACAGGTAGGGCGCGGCGCATAAGGTTCGGCTCTCATCGTAGCAGATCATCTGCGGCGCGGGAATGTCGGCCATGCGGTTGACTAGGCTGAGCATCTGCGCCTCGTTTCGCAGCAGGTCTCTCTCGTGAAAGAGAAGATCGGCCTGCTTCTGCGGGGCGATCTTGACCACCAGCGCCGCATCGTCAGCCTGCACGCGATAAACCGCGTTGAAAAAGCCGCCGTCCAACGCCCGGGCGGAAAACCGCTGCACCGGCCTTTGCAGCGCGTGCCGGGTCATTTCCCACAGTGTTTTTTCATCCTGCCAGAACTTTGATGCCGTGTCCATCCATCTGCCCTCCTGTATCTTTTAGTATAACAGATGGAGCGTGTCTGCGCGCATCAAACGCCGCTGGCGCCGTAATTTGCCAGCACGCGGGCCGAGGGATCGTCCACCGCGCAGCCCTGCCATTCGCGGTTGGGCATCCAGAAGTCGGCCACCATCTGCGCCTGCCCGGGGTAATATTTTTCAAAAATGTCCCGGTAAAGCAGCGATTCCTTGGTAAAGGGGCGGGCAAAGTCATATTTTTCGCACCCATGGGCAAAGGCTTCGTCCGAATAGCGACTTTGCGCGTACTCCTTCAGATCGTCCACCATGGAATGCCCCACCGCGTCGGAAAAGGCGGCCTTCTCGCGCATCAGCAGATCATACGGCAGCCAATCGCCCTGGGCAAAGGCATGGCGCAATAAATATTTGCCCTTGCCATAGCGGTTGAGCTTCATCTCCGGGTCTATGCTCATGACGTAGCGAACGAAGGCCAGATCGCCAAAGGGCACCCGCGCCTCGATGGAGTTGGCCGAAATGCAGCGGTCGGCCCGCAGCACGTCGTACATATGCAGCTCGCGGATGCGCTTTTGCGCCTCCTGCTGAAAGGCGGCGGCGCTGGGCGCAAAGTCGGTGTATTTATATCCGAACAGCTCATCGGAGATCTCCCCCGTCAGCAGCACCCGCACGTCCGTATGCGCATGGATATATTTGCACACCAGATACATCCCCACGCTGGCGCGAATGGTGGTGATGTCGTAGGTGCCCAAAAGCTCGATGACCGTTTCCAGCGCCTCCAGCACGTCTTTGCGCGTGATAATAACCTCGGTATGCTCGCTGCCCAGGTAATCCGCAGCCTGCCGGGCGTACTTCAGGTCGATGGCGTCGGTGTCCATGCCGATGGCAAAGGTGCGGATGGGCTTATCCAGCAGCCGCGCGGAAATGGCGCACACCAGGCTGGAATCCAGCCCGCCGGACAGCAAAAATCCCAGCGGCGCGTCGGCGTCCAGACGCTTGCGCACCCCCTCAATAAGCAGCTCACGGATGGAATCGCAAACGCTTTCCAGCTCATCGCGGCACACCCCCGCCGTTTCTCCCGGATCGGCGTATTGCACAAACTCGCCGCCCGCGTAATAATATCCCGGCGGAAACGGCTCAATGCGCGGGCACAAGCCGGTGAGGTTTTTTGCCTCGCTGGCAAAGAGGATGCCGCCATCCGCGGCATAGCCATAAAACAGCGGGCGAATGCCGATGGGATCGCGGGCGGCCACCAGGCTGCCCCGGCGGGCGTCGTAGATCACCATGGCAAATTCGGCGTCCAGCATGCGGAACATCTCCACCCCGTACTCCCGGTACAGGGGCAGAATGATCTCGCAGTCGCTGCCGCTGCGGAAGGAATACTTCCCCGTCAGCTTCTTCTTGAGCGCGCGGAAGCCGTACAGCTCGCCGTTGCACACCACGCGATCCTCCCCCAGCGCGAAGGGCTGCATTCCTTCCTCGCTTAAGCCCATGATGGCCAAGCGATGGAAGCCCAGCCAACCGCAGGGCAGCTCTTCCAGGCGGCTCATGTCCGGTCCGCGGTAACGCGTCTTGTCGAAATGTCGAGTCAGTTCTTCCTTGCCGATGGTCTTGGTCTCAAAACCCAAAATGGAGCACATAAAAAAGCACCTCCGAATCAAAAAAACAGCATTCTTTCCTAAAAAAATTTAGGACGAATTGCTGTCGATCCGCGGTGCCACCTAATTTACCGTAACTTCGTTGTCACAGTCACTTTTGAAAGCTCTATCAAGCTCCTGCAGCGTAACGCCCTGCATATCGTCTCGCCTACTGCGCCAAAGGCTTTTCAGCTCGCCGCTCCGGAGTGTTCTTCGCCTGGGTTCTGCCGCGGGGTTTGCACTGTCTCCCGCTCACTGGAAGGGCGACCTCCCGGGGTACTTTTCTCCATCTGCGCGTTTGCTATTCAATTGCAAGTTATCATATCATGTGTTGCAAGTTCTGTCAACATTTTTTCGTATTTTACGTTTTTCGGTGAGGCTATGCAAGTTTTGCATAGCCTTGTGCCATTTTGAGGAGCGACTGTCCGGCTCAGGCCGCTATTTTTCCTGGCGCGGGAACGCCCCGTAAAAATGCATGATGTTCAGATCCTCGGGCATTTCCAAGCCGTGGGAGCCCATCTCGCCGTCAATCTCGTGGCAGCCGTGGTCGGGCGCAAAAAACGCCAGCGCATCATGCTCCCCCCAGTGCGCCTGCACGGCGTCCGCCATTTGCGCGAATTCCTGCGCGTTTTGCGAAAGCTTGGCCAGCGCCGCCTCCCCCTCGGGGGACACCTTGTGCATGGTTGCGTCGTACTCCCCGTTATACAGCACGATCAGGTCGTGCTCGTCCCGCTCAATCAGCTCCAGCGCCTTGCGCGTGCATTCCTGCGGCGTGGGAAACAGAAAATAGTCCATCGCCCGCTCCTGAAAAATGCAGGAGATGCTGTCCCCCGCCGTGGACACGATGGCCGGCCGCTTGCCCGCCCGCAGCAGCGCGTCAAACACCGTATCCGCCTTCAAGACCGGCTTTTCATAGGTGCGGATGCCGTGCGCCTCAGGCAGTACACCCGTATACATGGACGCAAAGCACACCGGGGTCACCGAGGGCATCACCGTTTTCAGCGGCAGCCCCAGCTGGGTGCGGCTCAGCACCGGCTCAAACGCTGCGGTATATTTTTGAAACAGCCACAGCGCCACCGCGTCGGGATTATACAGCAGCACCCGATCGGCAGTTCGCCCGTGAAAAGCCCGCTGCGCCAGAGCGAGCACCGGGGAGAGCGGCTGCGCCGCGCCGTGAGGCGCTTGCACCCCCATCAGCGTTGTGACGGTCGCCGCCGTCGCGGTGACTGAAAATTGGTTCCATACCGGCATTCTGCATCTCCTCCTGCGCCTGTGCGGCGCGTCCGTCTTATCCCAGCGCCACGTCCAGCAGCATCATCAGCGCAAAGCCCACCGCCGCGCCGACGGTGCCGATGTTGGAATGCGCCCCCGCCTGCGCCTCGGGAATGAGCTCCTCCACCACCACATAGATCATTGCACCGGCGGCAAAGGACAGAATATAAGGCAGCACCGGCGTGACCAGCGAGGTGAGCGCAATGGTGAGCAGCGCCGCCACCGGCTCCACGATCCCGGACAAAAAGCCGTAGCGAAACGCGCGTCCCTTGCTGATGCCCGTTCCCACCAGCGGCATGGATATGATCGCCCCCTCAGGGAAGTTTTGAATGGCAATGCCGATAGCCAGCGCAAAGGCACCCGCCGTTGTGATCAGTTCCCCGCCCGAAAGCATTCCCGCCAGCACCACGCCCACTGCCATCCCCTCGGGAATGTTGTGCAGCGTGACCGCCAGCACCAGCATCAGCGACTTACCCAACCCCGCAGGCCGCCCTTCGGGGCTGTCCGCGTTTAGGTGCAGGTGGGGGATCAGATAGTCCAGCAGCAGCAAAAAGCCGATGCCCGCCAAAAAGCCCACCACCGCCGGCACCCAGCCGATCCCACCGGCAGCCTTCTCCATTTCAATGGCCGGGATGAGCAGCGACCAAACCGCCGCCGCGATCATCACGCCCGAGGCGAACCCCAGCAAGGCTTTTTGCAGCCCGGCCTTCATATCCCCCTTGAGAAAAAACACCATGGCCGCGCCCAGCGTGGTGCCCAGCAGGGGCAGACCCACGCCGACGATTATTTTCCAGGTATCGCTCATATCCTCTTCCCCCAGATAAAATATTTTTTTGCCGCCGCTCTTTATTCGTCGGTCAGCGTCAGGTGCATTTCATACCAAACCGCTCCGCCGTGCAGCGACGCCGAAACACCCCGGGCAATAAACCCAAAGCGCTGATAAAAGCCGATCAGCTCCTCCTTGCAGGTCAGCACCAGCCCCCGGCGCCTTTGCGCCCGCGTGTCGGCGATCACCTGCTCCATCAGCGCCGAGGCGTACCCCCGCCTCCGGCACTCCGGGCGCACCACCACGCCGAAAATCATCTGCCAGGCACCGCTTTCCTTGTGCAGTGCGGCGTCCTCGTACATGGCATCGGTCAGCGACGGCTCGTCGGTGGTCATGCCGTCGATAAAGCCCAGCACCCTGCCGTCATCCTCCAGCAGCCAGAAATGATCGGGATAGGCCGCCAAGCGCCCGGCCAGCACGGACTCCCCCGCCGCTTCCGCCGGGGGAAAGCCCTGCCGCTCCACCTCGGCAAGCTCGGGCAGATCCTCCCTTATGGCATGTCTGATTTTCATGGTTGTGCTCTCCTCCTTCGGGCTGCGCAGGCCTTGCCCGGCCGCCCGTTTTTGCGCAAAAGGCCCGCGGCCGCCGTTCCTCATTTTTTTATCGGCTTCATCCACTTGGCCAGCTCCGCGCACAGCCGGTTGGGATCGATGGGCTTGGCGAGATGGGCGTTCATCCCCGCCCGCAAAGAGTTCTGCACATCCGCTTCAAACGCGTTGGCCGACATGGCAACAATAGGCGTCTGCGCCGCATCGCTGCGCGGCAGAGCGCGAATTTGCCTGGCCGCCTCCACCCCGTCCATAACGGGCATGCGGATGTCCATCAGGACGGCGTCAAACTCATGAATTTTTGAACCGGCAAAAAGATCCACCGCTTCTTTGCCGTTTTGGGCGCTGGTAACGCGCATTCCCTTTTTCTCCAGCAGCGCTTTTGCGATCTGCATATTCAGCGGGTGATCCTCCACCAGCAGGATATGCTTGCCCAAAAGTGCTTCTTGAGCAGTTCTCGGATGCCTTTCCACGTTCTTCTTAGCGCCTTGCGCCACCGGCATGTCCAGATGCACCGTAAACTCCGTTCCCTTACCTGGCTCGCTTTTCACCTGGATGTTGCCGTTCATCAGTTCAACAAGATTTTTGACGATGGCCAACCCCAGCCCCGTACCCTGCAGCTGAGAAGTGACCTCATTGGACTCCTGGGTAAAGGGTTCGAACATTTTCTCCTG
>JAQUVY010000139.1 GCA_028693155.1 Eubacteriales bacterium | reverse complement strand
CAACGCAAAAGAATTTGTTGAACGCTGGGAATCAGAAAATGGTCCGTTTGGTATTGAAAAAATTATACAGGGTGCAAAAACAGAGTCCGTAGGTGCAGGTTGGCCGCCACAGCGGCGGCGGCCTGTATGATATGACGCTTGCGTTCCTGCTTCATGGCGTCACCCGATGCCGATGCATTCCAGGCAGATGCGCACCGCTTTGGCAAATACAGCCTCCGCCTCGCCGCGCAAAACTCCCCAGATCACCAACGCCAGCCCCAAAAACAGCCCGCCCCAGCGCAGGCAAAGAAACAATGGTTGAGATTTGCGCATCAGACACACTCCCTCTACCGGTCGCGCCGCGTTTTTTTAGCCGGGGCTTTCCGGCCGCGCCGAGTCACACGCGGCAGCACCAGCCCCAGCACCACCACCAGGATCACCAGCACAGCCGCGCCGCCATACAGAAAATATCGGCGCAGCACGTTGGGCAGCGGGCGGTCGTCGCCGGCCACGGTAACGGCCAATACGCTGACGGGGATTTTGGCGACAAGCCCCGTTCCGGCTTCGGTAACGGTGATGACGGTGTTGCCCATGTGCACGGGGGACACGACACCGTCCTGATCCACGGAAGCGATGCCCTCATCCTGCGTTTCATAGGTGAAAACCGGCACATAGCCATCGGGTGCGCCCTCCAGCTCGGGCAGCAGCGCCTGCGGCGCGTCGCCCACCCGGGTTTGCAGCGCGCCGCCGTTGTGGCCGATGAGCACGGGGGCGTATTCTCCGGTTACGACAATATCGTCCAGCATAAACAGAAAGGCATTCTGCGCTTTATAATGGAAAATAAGGCGAAGGGAGCTGCCGGCATAGGCGGACAGATCCACCTTGACCTCCTGCCAGCCGTCGGTGGGCGCAGCGCCTTCCCAGATCACGGTTTTTTCTCCGCTTTCAAGCTGCGCCAGCACCTCATAGCTCTCGGTAAAAACGTCCTCCCCAGAAGCGGCCAGGAAGCCCTTAACATAAAAGGACAGCGTGGTCTTGGGCAGGGGAACAAAGGCGGGAGAGGTCAGGGTGTCGTCGTTGGCTTTGGTTTTGGAGGCAAAGCTGACGGCGCACTGCGCGCCGCCGTGGGCGGTCAGCTTGTCGTAATTCTGCGACTGCATGGGCGTGATGGCAGGCGTGGTTTTGTCCGGGTTGAAAACCAGAAAGGACATGGGCTCCCGGCAGCCCGCAAAGGCGTACTCTCGCAGCGTTTCGCCCTCGCGGCTGGCGACGATCATATAGGTCTCGTCGCCGTCGCCGTCCTGCGCTTCCCAGCCCACGGCGGAAAAATCCTGCGTAAAGCAGGGCAGAGTTTCGAAATCCTGACTGCACAGAATTTGCGGTTCGCCGGTGATTCCCTGCGCGGCTGCATGGGGAGGAAAAGCCAGCCCCGCCAGCAGTGCAAGAATCAACCAGGGAAAGGCATGTTTGTTCATAATGCTCTCCTGTTCCTGATAATAACAAAAATGTAAGAAATATATAAATTATTGTAACCTTTGTGAAAGGGTGATACAAGCCCATTCCTGTTGAAAAGTTGTTGCATCCGCAGCGCGCAGCGGCTAAAATGAAGAAAGATAACTTGAAATGGGAGCCTTTTATGCGAATGAAGAGATGGGTGCTGCTGATAGCGGCACTGTGCCTGATGACCTTACCGGGTGCCGCGCTGGCCGAGGGAAATGCGCCCACCACCAACGAGCCCTATGTGGCCGAGCACGACATGGCCTCCTTAAGCGGGACGCTTCCCCAGGGCGTGGAGGCAAAGGCCTGGGGCTTTGACTGGGGCGAGAGCGCAGACGCGCTGAGCCACCGCGTGAAGGGAAACAAGCCCTACGAGGGCGAGTTTACCAAGCTGATCACCGGGCTGACCAAGGGAACTACCTATTATTACCGTGCCTACGCCGTGACGGCGCAGGGCGAGAGCTACGGTCAGGTTCTGTCCTTTGCCACGCTGGAGCAGGACACCTGGAGCGATGAGGACGCCATTTTCGCCACGGCGGAAGAGCGCTATCGCTTTTTGTTTGACGACGACAGCCGCTGCCCCACCTTTGAAAACCCGCCCAAGGGCTATTACGGCGCCGGCGAGGTGGGCGAGCATTTAACCAAGGTCACCGTGCCCATCTGGCGCAAGACCGGCTCCAATGGCCGCGCCTCCTCCACGTGGACATTTACCATCAACCGCAAGCTGGCGGCCAACGCGCAGGCGATTTTCCAGGAGATTTACGAGCTGGATATTCAGTTCCCCATCAATAAAATCTATACCTACCAATATCGCAAGATCAACGGCCCCAGCTATTTTTCAAAGACGTCCATTTTGTCGCACCACAGCTTCGGCACGGCCATCGACATCAACCACGACCAGAATCTGTTTTACAGCGTGGGTCACGACGGCCGCAACAAGAGCGATCCTTATACCATCAACCAGCAGGTCATCGACGTGTTCGAGCGCCATGGCTGGTCTTGGGGTGGCTATTATAAAGAGGGGATCGACGCCATGCACTTCCAGTATCTGGGGCTGGATCTGCTGGAGAAGGTGGATTATGTTTCCCCTCCCTGCGAGGACATTCGCGGATAAAGCCGGTTTTTTTACGATTGACAAACGCGCGGCGCAGCGCTAGACTCAAGACGAAAATTGAATCAGGATCTCGGATGAGCGACCAGGGAGAGACCGCGCGCAGGCGCGGCGCCGAAGGGGTAGTTGTTCGCGCAAACTCTCAGGCAAAAAGACCAGGTCGGGACGAAGCTCTGGAAAGCATCCCACGGGATGCACCGACGAAGCAACCGCCGCATTTTGCGGTGGGAATCTTTCAGGTAAACGCAACAGAGGCGAGAATGGCATTGCCATTTTCGCTTCTGTTTTTTTATTGCGCAATAAAGGAGGAGCTTTCCATGGATCTTAAAACGCCCCTTTACGACCGCCATACGGCGCTGGGCGGGAAGATGGTGCCCTTTGCCGGCTATATTTTGCCGGTGCAGTACCCGACCGGTGTGATCGCCGAACATCGGGCGGTGCGCGAGCGCGCCGGGCTGTTTGACGTTTCCCATATGGGCGAGGTACTCTTTTCCGGTGTGGATGCGCTGGAGAACCTGCAAAAGCTGCTGTGCAACGACATGAGCGGCATGGCCGACGGCCGGGTGCGCTACAGCCCCATGTGCAATGAGCACGGCGGCGTGGTGGACGATCTCATCGTATATCGCCTGGATGAGGAGCATTATTATGTGGTGGTGAACGCGGCAAACCGCCATAAGGACGTGGCGTGGATGCGGGAGCATCTGTTTGGCCGGGTGCGGATGGAGGATCTGTCCGACGGCATTGCCCAAGTGGCGCTGCAGGGGCCTGCGGCGCAGCACATTGTAAGCAAATTGACCGACCCTGCGGGTCTGCCCAAAAAATATTACTCGTTCGTGAAAAAAATCCCGGTGGCCGGCTTGGATTGCCTGGTTTCCCGCACGGGCTATACGGGGGAGCGGGGCTATGAGCTCTACTGCGCCAATGCCGACGCCCCCGCGCTGTGGGACGCGCTGTTGGCGGCGGGCGAGGAGGACGGCCTGATTCCCTGCGGGCTGGGCGCGCGGGACACGCTGCGCCTGGAGGCCGCCATGCCGCTGTACGGCCATGAAATGGATGGCGACATCACGCCCCTGGAGACGGGGCTGGGAGCCTTTGTCAAGCCGGAGAAGGGCGATTTTATCGGCCGTGACGCGCTCATCGCCCGGGGCGAGCCCACCGTGGCGCGCGTTGGGCTGGAGATGACCGGGCGGGGCATCGCCCGGGAGCACTGCGATGTTTTCCGCAAGGAAGAAAAGATCGGCGTCACCACGTCGGGTACTCATTGCCCCTATTTGGGCAAGGCAGTGGCCATGGCGCTGGTGGACAAGGACGCCGCTGAGCCGGGTAGCGAGGTGGAGGTGGATGTGCGCGGGCGCCGTGTCGCCGCGCGGGTCGTGCCGCTGCCGTTTTATCACAAGGCATAATATTGTTTTTATGAAGGAGGAACGAGCGATGAACTTTCCCAAGGAGCTTTATTACACCAAGACCCATGAATGGGTGCGCGATTTAAAGGACGGCCGGTTGGAGATCGGCCTGACCGACTATGCCCAAAACGAGCTGGGAGATCTGGTTTTCGTGAACCTGCCTCAGGCGGGAGATGCCATGGAGCGCGAGCAGCCCTTTGCCGATGTGGAGTCGGTAAAGGCGGTCAGCGACGTGTACAGCCCGGTGGACGCCGTCGTTTGCGAGATCAACGAAGAGCTGTTGGACGCGCCGCAGAAGATCAATGAAGATCCCTACGGTGCCTGGCTGGTGCGGGTGGAGAAAACCACCGAGCATGTGGAGCTGATGGACAGCGAGGCCTACGAAAAGGCAACGCAGGAGGCGTAAGTATGGCAGGATATGTCCCGGCCACGCCCGCGCAGCAGCAGGAAATGCTGCACAGCCTGGGCTATGCCGATTGGGAGGCGCTGTACGCCGACGTGCCCGAGGCGGTGCGCCGCGCCGCGCGCCTGAAGCTGCCGGCGGGGAAAAGCGAGGCCGAGGTGCGCCGCGAGATGGAGCGCCTGGCGGCGGAAAACCACGTGTATGCCACCGTGCTGCGCGGTGCGGGCGCGTATCGCCACTACATCCCCGCGGTGGTGCGCCATGTGGCCTCCAAAGAGGAGTTCGTCACCGCGTACACACCCTATCAGCCCGAGATCAGCCAAGGGCTGCTGCAGTCTATTTTTGAGTACCAGATCATGATCTGCCAGCTGACGGGCATGGACGTGAGCAATGCCTCGGTGTACGACGGAGCCAGCGCGGCCGGAGAAGCCGCCGCCATGTGCCGGGAGCGGGGCAGACGGGCGACGCTGGTGTCTGAAACGGCGCATCCCGACGTGGTGGCCACCGTCCGCACCTACTGCGCC
>JAQUVY010000026.1 GCA_028693155.1 Eubacteriales bacterium | reverse complement strand
GCACATCGGCGTTGACCCGCTCGGCCGACACGCCGTTGGCGTCGATGGCAACCTTGCTCACGCTGGTATCGTCGCCGTCCACAATGTCGATGGCCATGGTCTGGGTGGAAATGTCCACCGTCGGCCCGTCCAGCGCGATTCCCGTTGCGTCAATGGCAAGCCCTGCGGTTTTCAGCGCGTCGGTGCCCGCTGTTTCCCAGGCACTGCCGTTGTACTGCTTGAGCAGGTTCGGCGTAACCGATGTGTCCAGCCACAGCCGCCCCGCCTCGGGGCTTTCGGGCGGGCTGGCGCCCACATAGGGCTTCTCCCCGTCATAGGCGGCCTGCGTAACCCGCAGGGCGATGGCAGCCGCATTCTGGGCAATGCTTGAGGTGTGCTGCCCTACCGTCTCCCCCAGCGCGTTCACCGCCGCAGCCTCGGCCTTTGCGTCAATGACATTTTCCAGTGATGATGCAAGCTCCTTCCGTGTCAGTCCGCCCTGTACTTTGGCAAAAAGGTAGCGCAGCATATCGTTTAAGTTTTTGATTCCGCCGGCATCCGCATTGGAAATCGGATCAAAACGTCCCCATGGCAAATAAGATCCCTCCCTCAATTTCTTGATGCTTCTACCATAACCGTACAAAATACCAAAAACTGCTGTCTCTCCTCTTGATTTTTAGACACAAAGCTTCTATTGTCTGATTTTTCTGCGGCAAGCAGTGGTAAACTGAAATAGACTGATGAGAGGAGAAGTTGGAATATGATACTGAGTGATGAGATCAAAAAGGTGTTTCTGGCAGGCATTGGCGCCATGGCGCTGACGGCCGAAAAATCCAAGGAGCTACTCGATCAGATGGTCGCCAAGGGTGAGCTGACGGTGGAGCAGGGTAAGGTGATCAACGAAGAGCTGAAGCGCAAGGCCAAAGACGAGCTGAACCAAATGGTCACCGTAAAAGTGGCCGCCTGCGAGCCCGGTGAGGACGGCAAAACCACCAAGACCGACGAGACTACGCTGGGCGGCGGCGATGCACTGGAAGGCGCACTGAAAGCCGTTAAAGCGCTCAATGAGCAGCAGCTTGCAGCCTTAAAGGCTGCCCTCTCCGCCTCCCAGAATCCGCCAAAGGCGGAATGAGGATCCATGGGCACGAAAGCAAAATCAACTTCCACCGGTGAGACACAAACCATGCCGCAACGGCTCAAAGAAATTTTGCAGATTTTAGCCGAGGAAAAGGCCGCCCGAGATATGACGCCGGAAAAACTGCGCCGTATCTTGGAGCGGCTTGGGCCTACTTTTGTCAAAATCGGCCAGATCATGTCCATGCGGGAGGATATTTTGCCTCCGGCTTATTGCCAGGAGCTGACCAAGCTGCGGATGCAGGTGGTTCCCCTGCCCTTTGAGGCTGCCGAAGCGGTGGTCAAAAAAGAGCTGGGCGATGCTTATGCGCAGATCATGCGCATCGAGCAGGCTCCATTGGGCTCCGCCTCCATTGCGCAGGTGCACCGCGCCTGGCTGGCGCCCGATGAGCGCCCGGTGGTGCTGAAGATCCAGCGCCCCGGCATTGAAGGCATCATGAAAGAGGATTTTCACTTGCTGCGCCGCGCCGCGCACATGCTGGAGATCACTCGACTGGGCGGTACAACCATCAACTTTGAAGCCGTGCTGGATGAAATGGAAAACGTGACCGTGCAGGAGCTGGACTTCCTGCAGGAAGCCAGCCATCTGCAAAAGTTTTCCGAGCTCCACACCCAGATCGTTTATACCGGCTGCCCCAAGGCCGAAATGGAGCTGTGTACCCCCCGTCTGTTGGTGATGGAATATGTGGACGGCATTCCCATTGATGATGTTCCCCGCCTCACCGCCCTGGGCTACAATATGAAGGAGATCGGCGAAAAGGTGGCCGAAAGCTACTCCAAGCAAATCATGGACGATGCCTTTTTCCATGCCGATCCCCACCCCGGCAACCTCTTCGTGCGGGATGGCCAGATCATCTGGATGGACATGGGCATGATGGGTACCATCAGCGGACGCGACCGCAACCAGCTGAAAAAAGCCGTTCAGGCCGTGATCGACCACGACGTAAGCGCGGTAAAAGAAGTGGTGCTGAGCATGGGTGTGCAGCACAGCCCGGTCAACCACAGCCGCCTGTATAATGATATTGACCTGCTGCTGGATCGCTATGCAGACACCGATTTGGCGCAGATCAACCTGGGCACGCTGATGAGCGAAGCGATGGATGTGGCGCGGGCGCATGACATCTCCATGCCGCGTGGCGTCACCATGCTCATGCGCGGACTGCTCACCATAGAAGGCGTCATTTTGCTGTGCGCGCCCGATCTGAGCTTTATGACCATCGCCGCCTCCCATCTGGCCGGCGATCTCTGGGGCAAATTTGACGTAAAAAAAGAAGGCCAGCGGCTGGCCAAGTATGCCCTGCACACCACCCGCCACATGGCCGAGCTGCCCGGCATGATGTCCGAGCTCACCGGTATGCTCATCAAGGGGCAGAGCAAGGTCAATCTGGAGGTGGTGGGCTCGGAAGAGCCCCTTCGCAAGCTGGGCGATATTGTCAACAACGCGGTGCTGGCGCTGATCGACGCGGCGCTGGTGATGGGATCATCCATTTTGTGCACCACGGCCATGAAACCGCAGGTGCTGGGCATCCCGGTTTTGGGCTTTTTGGGCTTTGTTGCCGCCGCCGTGCTGGGCGGTTATCTGGTGGTGGATATTTTCCGCAGGCGAGCCCGCCGCGGCAAATCCTGATCCGCAACGGACTTTGTGCCGTCACAAAAAGGCAGGCGCTGCTTCCTCGCAGTTGCCTGCCTTTTTTTACGTTTATCCCGCTATATTTTGCTGCAAAACGCTGCGATCTCCGCTTCTCGGAGCGCGGCGGCTTCTCGTCCGTCCACCGCGCACAGCCCCAGGCTGCCGGCGCACGCAATCTCCATATGCCCGTAAAAATGCTCCAGCGTTGCAAGGATCCGCTCGCACTCCTTCATGCCCGGCCCGGTCCGCAGTGCGATGGCGTACCCTTTTTTGCCCGCCTTGAGAGTCGCGTGCGGCTCATGGGTGTTGCACCAGGGCGTGCAGCGGTCGATAAACGCTTTAAACTGCCCCGGCACATCCGCCCAGTAGGAGGGTGAGACGGATAAAATACTGTCCGCCCATTCATACTGCTCCATCAGCCGATCCACGTCGTCGTGCTGAACGCACTTTGCCGTTTGGTGGCAGGTGCGGCACCCTTTGCAAAAGCCAAACCGATAATCGTCGATGCAGACGCATCTGGCCTCATATCTCCGGCTCAGGCATCGAGCGGCCATCTGAGCGATAAGCGCAGTAGCTCCATTTCTCACCGGGCTGCAGTTGACGATCAAGACCTTCACCGTGATACCTCCCGCGTCAGCCCCTCGCCGCCCGAATGGCCGCCATAAACTCCTTGGCCTTGCGGGTGACGGCGGCATAATCGCCTTCCTTTGCGCCGCGGGTCAGCGAGCTGCCCGCCCCCAGCGCCACCGCGCCGGCTTTGATCCACAGGTGGGCATTTTCCGCCTCCACGCCGCCGGTGGGCATGAGCTTTGCCTGGGGCAGCGGGCCCAAAAGGGAGGACAAAATGGACGGCCCGAAGAGGTTGGCGGGAAACACCTTGAGAATATCCGCGCCGGCCTCCATGGCTTCGATGGCCTCGCGAGGCGTCACCACCCCGGGCAGGCAGGCCACGCGGTAGCGGTTGCACAGGCGCATGGTATCGGCGTTGAAGCTGGGGCTGACGATGTACTGCGCGCCGCTGAGCATGGCAATGCGCGCCGTTTCCGGGTCGAGCACCGTGCCTGCGCCCAGCAGCATTTCCTGCGGGGCGTAAGAATCGGCCAGCTGCTCCATCAGGTGATGCGCCCGGGGCACGGTAAAGGTCAGCTCTACCGAGGTCACGCCGCCCTCCAGGCAGGCGTCAATGGTTCGCCGCGCCTGGTCGGCGTTCTGCGCCCGCACGACGGCCACCAATCCGTTTTTTTGTATTCCTTGCAGCACCAATTCCTTATCCATTTGTGTCCTCCCGCAATTTATGGCAACAGTATATCATATTTTTCCTTTCCGGGAGGGATTTTCCGCAGATGCTATGCGCAAAGATGGTTTTTTGCTATAATATGCAGGAAATCATCGTGGAACTTTTCCACAACGGGAGAACGTATGGAAACCAGCATTACCGTATCCACCAAGGGCGCGCGGCGCATCGACGCCGGCCACCCCTGGGTCTTTTCTTCGGATATTATCGACCCGCCCCAGCTGACCGGCGGAGAAGTGGTCAGCGTATACCGGCAAAACAGACAGTTTTTAGGACGGGGCTATTTCAACGCCCGCTCCCAGATCTCCCTTCGTATGCTTACCCATCAGGACATTCCCATCGACCGCGCCTTTTGGCAGGAGCGCATCCGCCGCGCGGTGGAATACCGCCGGGCGTTGGGGCGGCTGGATTGCTGCCGCCTCATCCACGCCGAGTCGGACTTCCTCCCCGCCCTCATCGTGGACAAATTTGCCGATGTGCTGGTGGTGCAGGCGCTTTCCGCCGGCATTGAGCGGGTCAAGGCCGACATCGTGTCCATCCTGCTGGAGCAGCTGCCCGATGTGAAGTGCGTCTACGAGCGCAGCGATGCGCCGGTGCGCCGCCTGGAGGGGCTGGAGCAGGTCAAGGGGCCGCTTTACGGAAACCTGACAGGCGATGCGGAAGTGCTGGAAAACGGCGTCAAGCTGCTCATCGACGTGGCCAACGGCCAAAAGACCGGATACTTTCTGGATCAACACGAAAACCGCGCGGCCATTGCGCCCTATGTGCGCAACAAAACCGTGCTGGACTGTTTCTGCCACATCGGCTCCTTTGCCCTGCACGCCGCGCACTACGGCGCCGCCGACGCACTGGGCATCGACGTTTCGGAGGAAGCAGTCTCCCGCGCGCGTATGCTGGCCGATTACAACGGCTTTTCCGCCTGCCGCTACGAAGCGGCAAACGCCTTTGACGCGCTGCGGCAGATGCAGAACGACGGCACGCATTTTGACACGGTTATTCTCGACCCGCCCGCCTTTGCCAAGGACAAGCACGCCATGAAAAACGCCACCCGCGGCTATAAAGAGATCAACCTGCGGGGCATTAAGCTGGTGCGCGAGGGCGGCACGCTCGTCACCTGCTCCTGCTCTCAGCACATGACGCCGCCGCTGTTTCTGGATATGCTGCGCGACGCCGCTGCGGATGCCCACCGCCAGTTGCGCATCATCGAGGTGCGCGGGCAAGCCAAGGATCATCCCTCGCTGCTTGCCGCCCCCGAAACCAACTACCTCAAATGTGTCATTGCCCAGGTCTGGGACTAAGGAGAATCTGTATGCAGCTGGAAACACCGCGCTTGCTTCTGCGGGAATATCGCATGGACGATTACGACGCCGTGCATCGCTACGCCACAAACGACGAGGCGCTCAAGTACGTATTTTGGGGACCCAACACCACGCAGGAGACCTGGGAGTTTTTGCGGCTTACCCAGGCTGAACAGCTGGCCAATCCCCGGGCGAGCTTCAGCTTTGCCATTGAGGAAAAAAGCGGCTCCTGTTTGATCGGCGGGTGCAGCCTGATGATGGAAAACAGCGCGCAGGCCGAGGTGGGTTGGGTGCTCCACCCGGACTATTGGAACCGCGGGTATATGACCGAGGCCGCGGCGGCGCTGCTGCGCCTGGGCTTTGAGGGGCAGCATTTGCACCGCATCTACGCCACCTGCGACGCCAACAATCCCGGCTCCTTCCGGGTGATGGAGAAAAACGGGATGCGCCGCGAGGCTCATTTCCATCAAAACCGTCCCACCCGTCCCTGCTTTGCCGAAAAGTGGCACGACGGCTATCTGTACGCCATACTGGATGAGGAATGGCAGGCCTTGCAGCGGTGATTTTAACGCCCCACGCACCGGATGCCAAAGGAGGAACACACAGTGGCAAAAAACGACAACCCCCATTCCCTTCGCTTGTACCAAAGCGTTCTCACCCATTTGGGGCCGGAAGCGGCCGAAAAAATTGCCTGCGCCGCCCCGCTGTCAAAATCGGCCGGCGCGGAAAAAAAGTTTTCCTGGGCCGAGCAGGTCTGCAAGATATTAGATGACGAATTTGACGATGCTTCCGTGGGCAAAGTGCGCATGGACTGCGCTTGCGGGCCCGCGGCCGGGAAGATCCGGCAGCTGAAAAAGCTGTACGCTTCCTCGGCAACTATGGATGAATTCATCGATCGGATAAGCAAGCTGGATCAGGGCTTTACCATGGAGCATGAGGACAATCTTCTTTTTTTGGTATATCCCCGGTGCTACTGCGCCTGCGCAAACAAGCTTGACAAGCCTCTGCCCCGCTCCTGGTGCTATTGCACGCTGGGGTACACCAAAAGAATGTTTGAAGGCATTTTGGATAGGCATGTTGATGTGAAGCTGATCCAAAGCGTCAAAACCGGCGGCAGCGTGTGCAGGATAAAGATCACCTGCGAGCCATCGGTGTGAGAAAAAGCAAAAAAGGAAGTCCCCGGCGCAAACCGCGGGCTTCCTTTTTTGCTGAAAATTATTTTCTGCGCAGGTTCACCAACAGCACCCCCGCCGCCGCGCCCGCGCCCATGGCCAGCAGCACATCCCAAAGCAGCGCAAGGTTCAGCGCCCAGGCTCCGTCTATCAGCGAAAACACCAAATAGGTCAACACGGCGTACACAAGGCCGGTAAGCAGCCCCTTGAGCCAGCCCTGCTGCGGCGTTTTGCCGATGGTCACCCATACGCCGATGACCACCGAAACGATGCGCAGGCATTGATTCACGATGTCGATCACGCCATCGGGGATTTGAAACCAGCCGATGGCCAGCGCAAAGAGAAACACGCCCGCCAGCGAGACCATGAGCCCCGCCAGTGCCCCCCGCGCCACACACAAAAGCAGCCCGCCCAGTTGGGGCGCGCTGCTTTTTCCTTCTATCATCTTCATGCCGCCGTTCTCCTTTCTCAACCTCAGGAAAAGCTTATGCGGCAGGCCTTGAAAAATATGCCGGTTTATTGGGGCTGCTTCTGGCCGTAATAGGCGTCTTTTCCGTGCTTGCGCAGGTAATGCTTGTTCAGCAGAGGCTGGGACACCGGGTGGATGCCCGGGTTGAGCAGCCGGGTGGAATAGGCCATCTTCGCCACCTGCTCAATGATTACCGCGTTGTGCACCGCGTCCGCGCCGTCCTTGCCCCAGGCAAAGGGGCCGTGGTTTGCCACCAGCACGCCGGGGATCTGCATGGGGCTGCGCGCGGCAAAGGCCTCGGCGATGACATGTCCCGTGCTGGTCTCATACTCCCCCTGGATCTCAGCCGGGGTCAGCGGCCGGGTGCAGGGAATGGCTCCGTAAAAGGTGTCGGCATGGGTCGTGCCGTAGCAGGGAATGTTCATGCAGGCCTGCGCCCACACGGTGGCCCAGGTGGAATGGGTATGAACCACGCCGCCGATCTCGGGAAAACGTTGATACAGCACCAGATGGGTATCCGTATCCGACGAAGGATTCAAGGTTCCGCTGACCACCTTCCCCGTCAAGTCCATCACCACCATATCCTCGGGCGTGAGCTTATCATACTCCACCCCGCTGGGCTTGATGGCAAAGACGCCCTCTTTTGCGTCCAGCTGGCTGACATTCCCCCAGGTAAAAATGACAAGACCGTATTTTACCAAATCCATATTGGCGCGATAGGCCTGCTCCTTTAATTCTTCCAAGTGCATTTGTATATCCCTCTTTCACTCCGCATTGCTTTACGCCGTCCATTATAACATATTTGCGCATGGATACCTTGAAAATGAAGTGGGTTATTCATAATTTTTTTGCTCTGCCGTATTGCATATTTATACTTTTGATTGTATAATTACTCGAAGAGGTGAAAAAATATGCTGAAAGCTGCCATTGTGGGCGCCACCGGCTATGCCGCCGCGGAACTGCTGCGCCTGTTGTCATCCCATCCTGAGGTTCAGGTCACTCATTTGATCTCCGACAGTTCGGCCGGCACGCCCATTGCCGAGGTTTATCCCAGTCTGCATGGGTTTTGCCCGCTGGTGATGGAAAAGCTGGATGCCGAACAGCTGGGGAAAGAATGCGACGTTGTTTTTTTGGCGCTGCCCCACGGCGTCAGCGCGGCAAACGCGCCTGCGCTCTTGGCAGGCGGCTGTAAGGTCATCGATCTGTCCGCCGATTTCCGCTATGCCGATTTGGCGACCTACGAAAAAATTTACGGGGTCACCCACCCCTGCCCGGAGCTTCTCAGCGAAGCCGTCTACGGCCTCAGTGAAATTTATCCCGCGCAGATCAGCGCGGCTCGCCTCATCGGCAACCCCGGCTGCTACACCACCTGCGCCAATTTGGCGCTTATCCCGGCGGTGCGCGCCGGTCTGATCGACCCGGCCAGCATCATCATTGACGCCGCCTCGGGCACAACGGGCGCCGGGCGCAAACCCGCCCAGGCCTACCACTTCCCCGAGACCGATGAAAACTACATGGCCTACAAGGTGGCCGCCCATCGGCACACCAGCGAAATCGAAGAGCAGGTGTCCGCCGCAGCGGGCAAGGCCGTGCGCCTGACCTTTACCCCCCACTTGCTGCCCGTCAAACGGGGCATCCTTTCCACCATTTACGCCTCGGTCACCCCCGCCTTTTCGGTGGAGGCCATGTACGCCGCTTACGCGTGCTATCAGGAGCAGCCCTTTGTATATATCCATCCCCAGGGCACGCTGCCTCAGCTGAAGATGGTTGCAGGCTCCAATATGGTTCACATCGGGTTCGTGCCCGAGCCCGCCACCGGCCGCGTCATCATTTTATCGGCGCTGGACAACCTGGTGAAGGGCGCGGCGGGTCAGGCCATTCAGAACATGAACCTCATGTTCGGGTTGGCCCAAGCCACCGGTCTTTCCACCCCTCCCTGGTATTTATAAGTTTTGAAGGAGACCAATTCTATGCAAAACTTTTTGGACAAGGCAAATATTCTGATCGAAGCGCTGCCCTACATTCAACAGCTCAGCGGCAAAACCGTGGTGGTCAAATACGGCGGCGCGGCCATGGCCGGCGACGGCCAGATGGAAACCATTTTGCAGGACATCACACTGCTCAAGTATGTGGGCGTCAACCCGGTGCTGGTGCACGGCGGCGGCCCGGCCATCAACGAGATGCTGCAAAAGCTGAACATTGAGAGCAAGTTTCACAACGGCCTGCGCATCACCGACGCCGACACCATGGACGTGGCGCAGATGGTGCTGGTAGGCCGCACCAACAAAACGCTGGTTTCCCTGCTCAACGGCATGGGCTCCAAGGCCATCGGCCTGTGCGGCAAGGACGCCCGGCTGCTGGAGGCCGTAAAGAAGCCTTCAAAGGACGGCGTGGATCTGGGCTATGTGGGTCAGATCACCAAGGTAAACACCAAGCTGCTCACCATGCTCTCGCAGGATGAGTATATCCCCGTCATCGCCCCCATCGGCATCGGCCCCGACGGGGAGAGCTACAACATCAACGCCGACACGGTGGCCGGCGAAGTGGCCGCCGCGCTCAAGGCCGAAAAGCTCATGTTCCTCACGGACATCGACGGCGTGCGCATGAACCCGCAGGACCCCTCCTCGCTCATTTCCGTGATCTCGGTGGATCATATTTACCGCCTCATTGAGCAGAAGGTCATCTCCGGCGGCATGATCCCCAAGGTCATGGGCTGCATTCGCGGCATCGAGCAGGGCGTCAACCGCACTCACATTGTCAACGGCACCGTGCCGCACCCCATTTTGCTGGAGATCTTCACTGACAAGGGCATCGGCACCATGGTGACCCGGTAAGGAGAACTTATATGGACATCAAGCAAATCGCCGCGCTGGACGAGCAGGTGTACTTTCACACCTTCGGCGCGCGGCAAAACGTGGCCTTTGCCTCGGGCAGCGGCTGCACCCTCACCGACACCGAGGGCAAGCAATACACCGATTTTTTCGCAGGCATCGCCGTCAATTCCCTGGGCTATTGCTACCCCGCCTTTCAGGCGGCCATGCACGCCCAGCTGGATCGTATCCTGCACACCTCCAGCGTGTTTTACATTGAGAACCAGACCCTGCTGGCGCAGCAGCTGGTGGAAAACAGCTTTGCCGATCGCGTATTCTTCGCCAGCACCGGCGCCGAGGCCAACGAAGGCGCGGTCAAGCTGGTGCGCAAGTTCTTTTACGCGCGGCAGGAAAACCGCTATGAAGTCATCACGCTGAACAATTCCTTCCACGGCCGCACGCTGGCCATGGTGGCCGCCACCGGTCAGGAGAAGTACCAAAAGCCCTACCACCCTCTGCCCGAAGGCTTCGTCAACGTGACCCCCGGCGACCTGAGCGCGCTGGAAGCCGCCATCGGCGAGCATACCGCTGCCGTGCTGCTGGAGGTGCTGCAGGGAGAAGGCGGCGTCGTTCCCTTTTCCAAGGCGTACATTCAGGGCGTGGAGGCGCTGTGCCGCAAGCACGGCATTCTCTTTATGGTGGACGAGGTGCAGACCGGCATAGGCCGCACCGGCAAGTTGTTTGCCTATGAGCATTACGGCGTGACGCCCGACGTGGTGACGCTGGCCAAGGCGCTGGGCAACGGCATCCCCATCAGCGCCATTTTGGCGCGCGAGCCCTTTGCCTCGGCCTTTACCCCCGGCGATCACGGCACCACCTTCGGCGGAAATCCGTTTTCCTGCGCGGCGGGGCTGGCGGTGATGGACGCGCTGCTGAACGACGGTATTTTATCCGGCGTGGCCGCCAAAAGCGACTATTTGCGCGGCGGGCTGGAAGATCTGGCGCGTAAGCACCCCGTGGTAAAGCAGGTGCGCGGGCTGGGGCTGCTGCTGGGCATGGAGCTGGACACCGTGCCGGTGGCTCAGATCGTGGCGGCCTTGCAAAAAAAGGGCTTTGTGGTGGGCAGCGCCGCGCGCAACACCCTGCGCTTCGCACCCCCTCTCATCATCTCCTCGGCGGAGATGGACGCGCTTTTTGCGGCGCTGGACGAAACATTAACGGAGGTATCCTCTCATGGATCTGCTGACCTATAACACTTCTCTCACCTTCCCGCACAAGCACCTGCTGTGCCTGCAGGAATACTCCCCCGAGGACATCCTGCATGTGCTGTCCGTAGGGCTGCACATCAAAAAAGAATATCAGGCCGGCATTCGCCACCAGATCCTCAAGGGCAAAACGCTGGCCATGATTTTCACCAAGTCCTCCACGCGCACCCGCGTATCCTTCGAGGTGGGTATGCTGCAGCTGGGCGGCACGCCCATCGTGCTCAGCGGCGACGAGATCCACCTAGGCAAAAGCGAAAGCGTGGGCGACACGGCCAAGGTGCTTTCCCGCTTAGTGGATGGCATCATGATTCGCACCTTTGCCCAAAGCGACCCCGAGCAGCTGGCTGCCTTTGGCAGCATTCCCGTCATCAACGGCCTGACCGACGATTATCACCCCTGCCAGGCTCTGGCCGATATGATGACACTGTATGAGCACAAGGGCAAGCTCAAAGGGCTGAAATTCTGCTTTGTGGGCGATGGAAACAACGTGTCGTCCTCTCTGGGCATCATCTGCTCCAAGCTGGGCATTGACTTCTCCATTGCCTCGCCTGCGGGCTACGAGCTGCCTGAGAAGGTGCAGGAGATGATCCGCGCCAACTGCGCGGCCTCCGGCAGTGCCTTTGTGATGACGGCCAGCCCAGAGAAAGCCGTGCAGGGCGCCGATGCCATCTATACGGACATTTGGGCCAGCATGGGTCAGGAGGACGAAACCGCCCGGCGCATGAAGGACTTCGCAGGGTATCAGGTGAACATGGGGCTGCTGAAGCAGGCCAAGCCCGACGCGGTGTTTATGCACTGCCTGCCTGCCCCCCGGGGCGATGAGGTGACGGACGAAGTGATGGACTGCCCCCAATCCATCGTGTTTGACGAGGCGGAGAACCGGCTTCACGCCCAAAAGGGCGTGTTGGCGCTGCTGATGGGGAGCGACGACTAATGGGCGTGGTGGTGCGCAAGGCTCTGGGCAGCGAAGCGGCTGTCGTGCGGGAGATTCAACAGCTCTCCTTCCGGGAGTATCAATCGCTGCTCCATCTGGAGACCCCTCCGGTCGCCCTTACCGAAAGCGAAGCGGAGGTGGCCAAAGGCCTGCGGGACAACACCGTCTTTTTGGCCATCTATAACCAGATGAAGCCCATCGGTTCCATCCGGGTGCGGTTGCTTACGCCCGAGGTGGCGTATATCAGCCGCTTTGCCGTGCTGCCCAACTGGCAAAAAAGCGGCGCGGGCTCGCTGCTCATGGAGCAGGCGGTGGCTTGGAGCAAAGCCCAGGGCGCAAAAGCCATCGCGCTGCACACGGCGGTCAAGCTCATTCCGCTGGCACGGTTTTATCACGCCGCCGGGTTTTATGTTTATGAGGTGGACGCCTCCCGCGCTTATCGCCGCGGGCTGTTCATCAAGGAACTCACCGACTGTGAAGGCATGGATTTTCACGCGCTGTGCGAGTAAAACCCTCAGCGCCAAAAAAAGACGCGCAGAGCCTCGCTCCGCGCGTCTTTTTTATTGCCCGTCCGTCTGCTTCACAAAAATCGTTTCCATGGTTTGCGCGTCCCACGGCGCGGGCCGCGCATCCGCTTTTTCAAAGCCGTACTTCTCATATAACCCCACATGGTCGCTCACCAGATAGACCCTGTCAAACCCCAGCTCCCTGGCATAGGCGCAGGCGGCGTCAATGAGCCGCTCACTGAGGCGCTGCCCGCGAAAAGCCTCGCCCACAAACACGAAACCGATATAGGGCGTGTAAGGCACATCGGGAATACAGTCCGCCTTTGCCAGCGTGCAGTACCCGGCGATGACGCCGTGCTGTGTCGCCGTGAATACTCGCTCCCAATCCTGAAACGCGTTGGCGTCCATCCTGCGCGCCAATGCCGCGCCCGCCCGCCAGGAGCAGCTCCGCGCATAGGCGGCCGCGCGTCGCCTGCCTTCACTTGCTGTATGGCAATCATTTTTCCTCCCGCTCGCTCAAGCGTTCTCTCAGCTGCGCCAGCGTCAGCTCGCTGTCGCCGTCCAGTGCCCAGTATTCCACCTTTCCCGCCTTGTCGCAGCGGGCTTTCCCGCGCAGCGACACCTCGCCCTTTTCCCCATCGGGGTGCGAATAGGTCATCGTGAGCGAAAAGGAACGCGTGTTCTCGCCGGTTTTTTCGCTGGTGAAGGCCGTCACCTGCGTCGTCCAGTCCGTCCCGGCGCACAGTGAACCGAAGGTGTACCACTTGCTCACCACCGATTCTACCCCGGCGTCGCTGCAAGCGGGCGCGATCTTGCTGCGGATGTTCTGCGAAATATCCGAGGGATCCCCCGTCTGCGTGATCTCCTGCGCCGCGTCCGGCTGCTTTGCCCGGGTCACCGCCTCGTGCACCTGCGCGTCCGGCAGGGTAAACACCGCCGTGCAGACGTCCCTCAGGTTGTCCGCAAACGGGTTTGCCGCCGCGCAGCCCATCAAAACCGCCATAAGCAACACGCCCATAAGCCGGCACTTTTTCATTTTGCGCTGCCTCCCTTTTCCAAAGGTTTTTTTAAAGCGACCGGGGGGGTTCGTTTTCCCCTTGTATCCGTCCCGCCCTGCTTTTAAACTAACACTAAGTATATCGCAGATGCAGGAGGAAATTCCACCATGAAAAGCGCAGTCTTTTACGGAAAGCACGACATAAATATCGTCGATTCTCCCAAACCGTCTGTCAAAGCCGGCGAGGTCCTCATTCAGGTAATGGCCTGCGGCGTGTGCGGCACCGACGTGCATATTTACGAGGGCGACAAGGGCGCGGCGGCCACTACCCCGCCCACCATTCTGGGGCACGAATTTTCCGGCGTGGTGGAAGCCGTGGGCGAGGGCATCACCTCGGTGCGGGTAGGGCAACGTGTCTGCGTGGATCCCAACGACACCTGCGGGCAATGCCGCCCCTGCTTAAGCGGGCAGGCGCATTTTTGCCAGCACATGACGGGCATCGGCACCACCGTAAACGGCGGCTTTGCCCAGTACGTCAGCGTGCGCGCCAAGCAGGTCTACCCGCTGGCCGACGGCGTCACCTTTGCGCAGGGCGCCATGGGCGAGCCCGTTTCCTGCTGCCTGCATGGCATCGACCTTTGCCGCATTCAGCCCTCCAGCCGGGTGCTGGTCATCGGCGGCGGCATGATCGGGCTACTTATGATGCAGCTGGCGCGTCTGGCGGGCGCGCACCGGGTGGCTCTGCTGGAGCCGGTGGCGGAAAAGCGCGCGCTGGCCGAGAAGCTGGGTGCCGATCTGACGCTGGATCCGCGGGGATGCGACGTGGCCGCCGCTCTCCAAGCCGCGGGCTTTGAAACGTTGGAAACGGTGATCGAATGCGCGGGGCTGCCCGCCACCGCAGCGCAGGCCATTGAGCTGGCCTCCCCTCAGGCAACCGTCATGCTTTTCGGCCTGACCAAGCCCGACGACACCATACCGCTGAAGCCCTTCACCGTGTTTCAAAAGGAGCTGACCATCACCGCGTCCTTTATCAACCCTTATACCATGGGACGGGCGGTGGATCTCATCAATTCGGGGCGCATCGACGTATCCTCCATGGTAGCGGAGCTTGCGCCGCTGGAACAGCTGCCGGATATTCTCTCCCGCCCGGAGCTGCGCGCCCGGGGCAAGTATATCATAGACCCCCAACAATAAGGGAGGCAGGCCATGCCAAGTGTTGAGAAGTTCCGCGCGTCGCTTAAGCATTTCCGCATTCCGGAAGAAATCATCGGGCGCATCGACGAGGGCTTTGAAAAGCTGAACGACCGCTCCCCCAAGCCCCAGCGCGCCGCATACTTCACCCACGCGGTGGCCACGATGGACGAAACGCTGGATTTTGCGGTGCAGCGGGATGTGATGGATTGGAACGGCTGCTGCAAAAGCGGTGCCCGCGACAAAGCGTCCCGCGCCTTCGCGGCGAAATACGCCGCCCTCCCGCTTGCGCAGCGCCTTGAAAAAATCGGCGAGGTTCCTTATATGGGCACCGCCACGCTGGATGACGACGGCACGCTCGTGGTGCATGCCGTGTCCTTTGTCGGCGAAAACGGGTTTCGCTGCGCCTGCCCGACCTATCACCAAACAACGCTGGACACGCCCCTGCCGGCGCATTATTGCCTGTGCTGCGCGGGGCATTTCCGCTATCATTATCAGCTCATGCTGGGTGTATCCCTCCAGACGCTGGAGGTCGTCTCTTCCCCTCTGGCCAGCATGGGCAGGGAGCCCTGCGTGCTTCGCTTTGGGATAACCGGTTGACCCAAGGGGATACCGTTTACCATAATTTTTTTGAAAGGGTGATGGAAGATGAAGAACACGGCATTGTATCCTTTTACACAAAGCAGGAGGGTAACGATTCGATGACCCTCCAACCATTTGGAGGAAAGAAATGCTTGTAAATTATAGCAATTTGACCATTCGAAACGCAACAACGGCTGATGCCGAGCAGCTTGCTCTGTGGTGGAGCGACGGAAAAGTGATGGCTCACGCAGGGTTTCCGAACGGGCTGGGGCAAAGCGCCCAGTCCATCGCCGACAACCTGAAAGGTGATCGGGATGACGTTCACCGGCGCCTGATTCTGGAGATCAACCAGGTTCCCGTGGGAGAAATGAGCTACAGCAATCTGGGCGACGGCGTGGCCGAAATCGGCATCAAGATCTGCGATTTCTCTGCGCAAAACAAAGGAAGCGGAAAGCTCTTTTTGAGTATGCTGATCCGCACCCTGTACAACGATCTGGGTTTCACCAAGATCATTCTGGACACCAACCTGAACAACCACCGCGCGCAGCATGTTTATGAGCAGCTGGGCTTCCGAAAGGTTCGCATCCGGGAGAACGCGTGGACAAACCAGGTGGGTGAGCTTCAATCCTCGGTGGATTATGAGCTGAGCCCGCAGGGCTTCCGCGACTGCACAAAGTAGACCCCCAAAAAATAAACAACATGCCCTCCCCAAAGGTAAGGCCGATTAGGGATACTTTGAAACAAGAGAAGTTTTAACCGGCACTTCAAGCGGAGGCAAAAACCAAAGACCACACCGAAGGATAAAACCTTTAGTGTGGTCTTTGTTCAATAAAGATATTGTAACTGAACTACTAGCGGCTGAAAGCCGGTAGGTTCGACATGCGGCTGGAAGCCGCCTAAAGCAAGGGGAACGTTCCACCACCGTAAGTCGTGCGGTTAACCGATTTTTCTCGGCATAACAACTTTCACCTATAATCGACTTATGGTTAACCTAAAGGTTTCGCCTGAAAGGTGAGGGGTTTAACCCCAATATACAGACACTAACAAAATGCCATCGAAAAAAGCCGCCTTCGACCTCTGTCCACTAACCTGTGTAAGTTGTAATACAGCTTCATGAAGTGAACCGCACTTGATTAAATAATCAGCGTATCGTTCTTACATCTCTCAAGGTCCAATACACCGCGCATATATCCCAGAAAGGAGTCATAGCGCAGTGTCCACTGGAATACACCCTTTGCAAGTTCTTTCAGACCCCATGCCTTGATTCTCTCACGGCGGATGGATGGGCAGCATAAGTTTGTGAAGGGCTGTCTGCCTTTGCACTGTGTGCGAGATACTCCATTACAGATTGACCAGATCGATGCAACTGTCCACGCGGGAAAGAAGCTCCTCCGGCAGATCGGTTTTATCCTGATACTCACTCCATGCTGTGGAGGGATCGGTTTTGCTACCCAGCTTTTCCGGCGTCAGCGCTTCAAAGAGCAGATGTTCTGGACAGCTTCCCAGCATATTTTTATGCTCGACATACCAAGCATGACGAAGACGGACATCCGGGCGGATGGCGGAGCGGTTCATCTCATAGGCGTAGGGGATCAGCAGTTTCAAAAGCTCGATGTCATCAACGGTGCAGCCGCTCTTGTGAGCGTAATTTGGATTTACAAAGAAAGGCATACAATATACGCCGTGTTCGACGATACGATAAGCAAGCGGCGCCATACCGGCATTTTTACCTTCCTGAACACCGGCTTTGTTTGTATTGGTCTGGCGGAGAATATTAACAGGAGCAATGGAGACACCCATGCCAAACTGAACCACGCCTGTTTTGATAAAGCCCTTGTCACCGCCATCTTCCAAAAACGTGTTTCCAAAGACACGGGCATCCCAGTATTTACGTACAAATTCGCTTTCCATAAACGTTGAAGGGTCTTTTCCCATCTCTGCTGTAATTGATTTTCTATCGCGTCCGCGATGCTCTAAAATAGTATAGTTGTCGGGATTGAGGGAAAATTTATCGGGCAGCGCTTTGAAAAACGGAGCGTCGTGGTCATCCAATAGATCACGGAGTTTACGCTTGAATGAAACCGGCGAAATCTCTCCGCAGCCATTTGGTCGCTGACGCGGATCGCTTTCACGGTCGGGGTCGCCGTTAGGGTTGGAATTGACAACTTCAATCACCAAAAGACCTGTTGCGCGCTTAATCATATCACTCATGGCCATTTGCCTCCTCAGTATTATTTATATCTCCTGTACCATCTGTGGTCTGTTCTTTCTTTGGAAAGTTCGCAAGATATCCGAGAAACAGCAGTGCTTTTTCCTCATCATTGAATCGGGTTTGGGTGCTCCATCCGGTAAAGAGTTCTGCGGCTATGTACTCATACAACGAAATAAGCCATCCTGCTTTCCAGCTCTCTTTCCCTTTTTCAGATACGTTTTTTGTACGATATGTTTTTGCCCATAAGATATATGGGTTCATTCGTTGCCCCAACAGGTTCAGTGTTCGAATTGGGGCTTCAGCCGCAGCCTGATACATGCTTCCACCAGCCAGTTGCGTCGGCAGCTCGCTATCACGCACCACTTTGCAATACAGCGCATGCAGTTCATCCGATACCTTGAGCAATTGTCCGTAGAGATAAGGTAAACTTTCCATATACGCGTCCTTTCCTATGCGGTCACGATAGAGCATCAGCCCCGTCAATGCCAGCATATCTTTGATTTTATCCCATATAGGATGATAAAGGTTTCCTTCGGCAAGCTTATTACCGAGAAACGCGCCAATAACCATTGCCTTTTCAGCCAGGCAATGAAGGTCGGCAGACACTGGATATTTGCTATCCATCAGCAGCTCTATCCCATGATATTTGGGCACCGGCTTGAACTTGTCCGTTATTGATTCTCCCTTCTGGTTCCAGAAACGGTTTAGAATATCCGCCGCATCCAAGGGAAACGGGACGTTTGGTTGACCGAACGCAAAAACAGGGAGATTCAAGCAGCCCGCTGTCCATGCTTCGCTTTGCTTTTCAAGTTCATACGGTTCGGTCTGGCGGGTGTAAACGACCTTTGTACGGCCTTTATCGATCTTTCTCAGAACGAATAGCTGGATTTGCTCAGCATGTGAATCGGTTCCCGCTTTTTTACTCTGATGTATTTCGGCAATAAACTTCTTTGCCTGTTCTTCAAAGGCGATATCTCTTTTCTCCGGGCGCTTAAACACTCTTGTATATGAGATCTCTACTTCAGGCAGCGTGGTAGGGTATGCAAACAGAACTTCATTTTTATCTGTATTGATCCAGGTAATGTTTTTGCGCTCTGCACTGCCAAGCCAGCCAAGCGCCGATTGAAGTTTTTTACGCATTTGTGGAGAGATTGGGTAACTCGCATTTTCAATCCTACGGTATCTCGTTTGGCAACGCTGTTCTTTAAACATCGTGCGCAGCTTAACCTCAATTCCGCCTGCAAGTTTCACATCCGGCATAGGTTCTTCAATCGGCTTAAACGGAATACCGAAGGCATCAACATTAAGCATATCAAGATTATTGTGCTCCGATGAATCCGCTGATAGTAAAGCCGAATTAAGTGCTAAAGTAAACTTGTTGCTGATCGCTGGGATTCCTATATCAATCAATTTGGGCGTTTCCAGCGCGATTGAAATTGAACCATAATCATCAACTGCGTTTTCATTAGACTTTCCTTGATAAAACAGAATACTCAATGCTAGCGAGATGTTTTCTCTACTACTCAACATTCTGAAAACTTCATTTTCCAGCTCTTGATGTAGAATACTTGAATCCCGAAAGCAACTGCTCTCATTGATCAAAATGTGTATAGGTTCAAACTCCGGAATAAGAGATGCTAATTCTGATGTTGTGTTAACCATAGAAATCTTATATTTTCCCTTGAATTTGCTTCCCCAATTATATTCCTTACACCACGCCTTTATTTCGATGATCTTCTCGTCATTCAAATCCTCAGGACGGAGAGATGACAGTTTTTTCTTAGTTTCATCATCCGTGATTCGATAAAGAGGTGCTAGGCTTACGCCCATGGGTGAGATGCCGCTACTCTCCGGAATTGTGTTCTGTGCGGACTGCGGCAAAAAGCTTTACCAAGTGCGTGGACGGAACCTTCCACAGAAGGAATACATGGTCTGCTCAACCTACCGGAAGATTAAAGGCGGCTGCAGCTCTCACCAGATACGTAACGAGGTAATTGAAGAACTGCTCCTTGACGGAATCCAGACTGTGACCGCTTATGCCAGAGAGCACGAGGCAGAGTTCGTAGAACTTGTTACGCAGAAGTCACAGGCTGAGCTTGACCGGAGCCTCAAGGATGGAAAGCGTGAGCTTGAACAGGCACAGAACCGCATCCACAAGCTGGACGAGATTATTCAGAGGCTTTACGAGGATAATATTGAGGGTAAGATTTCCGATGAGCGTTTTGCCAAGATGAGCGCTAACTACGAGGAAGAACAGCACGTACTCAGCGACAGGGTAAAAGAGCTGAAAAGGCTCATTGATTCTGCAAAAGAAAGCGCCATCAATGTTGACCGCTTCCTCAGTCTTGTGCGTAAGTACACTGATGTCAAAGAACTCACAGCCGAGATTATCCGGGAATTTGTTGAGAAAATCTACGTTCACCAGATGGAGCGCATAGATAGACAGAAGGTACAACGCATCCGAATCGTATGGAACTGCATAGGCGAGTTTACACCGCCAGCTATTACTGAAAAGGAAAAATCGGCATAGCCGGTAAATACATACCAAACTATGCCGATATTTTTTCCGGGATTATATATCCCTAATTTGCACCCCCTAATCGTGCGGAGGGCATGTTTCTTTTTGTTGTGCGGCGTTTTTATCAAGCGTCCAGCCGTTTTGCCATCAGAATGTCGGGCTTCCCGCTGCCGTTGGCGTCGGGCAGCACGCCCACGATCTGATAGCCCAGCTTGCGGTAAAAAGGCATGGGGTGGCTGCCCCAGGCGCGCGCCGCGGCAATGCGCCCGGGCAGATCGTCATAAAGGTCAACCCCGCCCAAAGAGGTCTCGCCCCGTTCGTCATCACAGCCCAAATACAGCGTGACTCCGCCTAAGAGCGCCACCCGCCGCTCCAGCTCGCTCACCAACGTTCTGCCTATCCCCCGGCCGCGCAGCGAGACTTTCACCGCCAGCGGATGCAGCTCCCAGGCGGTCACGCCGTACTGCGGGCGCGCCGAGACCATGCCCAGCAGTTCGTCGCCCCGCATCACGCCCAGCGCAATGCAGGGGGACGCCGTCACTTTATCGACTTCCTCCCGGGCAGTACGGGCGTAGGCCTGCGGAAACGCCTCCTGAAGCAGACAAGCCGCCTGGCTGCGCACATCCGCTGCGCAGGCTGCCAGCTCAACGATCATGGCTCCTCCACGCGGTCAAACAAGCTCTCGTCCAACAGGCCGCCCCGGGAGACCACCTCGTTTTGCACGGCCTCAAACCCCGGTCTTTTGCCGGTTTTGGCCTGCATGGCCGCGGCGATCCCCGCCGCCTCCCCCATGACCGCGCAGGTGGGGATGACGCGCGTCAGATCCCAACCGCCCTTTTCCGCGCTGGCGCACCGCCCCGCCGCGTAAAGGTTCGTGTGTTTTACGCCGGTGATGCACCGATAGGGGATGCTGTAGCGCAAATGCTGCTCCTTCCAATTGCCGATCATGCCTATGGCATCGCGGAACCACACGCGCTCGTGCGCGTCCTCGCTGAACCCGAAGGCGTCCAGGCGGCGCGTCATGCGCAGGCCGTGGTAGGTGGGGATCAGCAGCGGATACGCGTTTTTGTCCCCCTGCTGCCGCAACTGCATGACGTGATCGCGGATCATGCGGCGCATATCCACCATGTGCTGGGAAATATCCTCCAGCTCCGTACCGGAATACAGCCGGCTGCCCGCGGGAATGTCCGTGTAGATGGGATCGGTCTGCCCGTGCAGCTGCAGCTTCTCCCCGTTGTAGCTGAAATACCAGCCGGTGCGGCGGTTGGTGGGATCGTCCACCACCGGCTCTCCGCTGAAATAGCACAGATCGGCATCGCCCGTGGCATCCACAAAGGCCTTTGCCGCGATGAACTCTTTCCTCTTTTTGGTTTCGATGGCCACGCGCTTGAGTTGATCGGCGTAGCCCTCGGCGGCGCTGAGGCGGGCGTCATAAAAAATGGTGACGCCTTCCCGCAGCAGCGCTTCCTCCGCCGACATCATAAAGGAAGCCGCGTTGTACTGCACCTGATACCGCTCCCGGGCACGCTGCGGCCGGTCGGCCTTCGTGTCTGCCCAAGCCGCTGGGATCTGCCCCGGGCCGTACTGCAAAGAGAGTTTTAGCAGCTCTTCGCTCAGCCCGCCCGACATCTGCACCCCGTCGCCGTCGCACAGGGGCAGATAGATCACGATCAACCCCAGCGTCGCCAGCCCGCCCAGCGCGTATTCCTTCTCCAGCAGGCAGGTTTTCATGCCTTGGCGCGCGCTGGCCAGCGCCGCCGCCACCCCGGCTACCCCGCCGCCGCATACCAGCACATCATATTCTCTCATGGCTTACCCTCCAAAAAAGAAGCAGGGCAATGGGATACCCAGCCCTGCTCAAATCAATTTTTTTGCTTACCAGCCCAGCGACTTCAGATATTCGCGGCTCATCTTCACCGCTTCCATCGGGGTACGGCCGGCGGAGAAATCCTGCTCTACCACGACCCATTTCGCGCCCGCGTCCACGCTCGCCGCCAAAATGGAGGGAATGTCCTGCATGCCCGAGCCCACCGGGCGGAACTCGAAATAGCCGTCCTTCTTGGCCTCTTTCTCCTCTTCTTCATCCAGACCAATCAGCTGATACATCCGGGTGGGGTGACCCTCCCGGTAAAAATCCTTCAGGTGCACCACCGGCGCACGGCCGGTATATTTACGCACATACTCGGCGGGATCCTCCCCTGCCACCTTGACCCAGCAGGTATCCAGCTCGGTCTTGAGCAGGTCGGCGTCCACATGCCCATACAGATAATCCAGCCCGTAAGAGCCGTCGGGCATCTTTACGAACTCAAAATCATGGTTGTGGTACAGCAGCTGAATGCCTTTCTCCGCGCATACCTTGCCCAGCTTGGCGATGTTGTCGATCACCGCATAAAAGGCCTGCGTTCCCGGGCGCATTTCATCCACCAGGTAGGGAACGGCAATATATTGGCAGCCAGCCTTTACATACTTATCGACCGCGCCTTCCATATCCTCCACCAGCTCCGCATAGGGAACGTGAGCCGAAACAACCTGCAGGCCAATCTCATCCAGAATTTCCTTGACCTTGCAGGGGCACATATCGTAGAGCCCCGCAAGCTCCACACCGTCGTATCCCATCTCCTTGACCTTCTGCATGGTTCCTTTAAAATCTTTTTCAGCGTCTTCGCGCACAGAATAAACCTGCAGCGCCACGGGCAACTTGCTCATATTCATTCCTCCTGTTATTGCAATGAATGCATTTGCATTTCTTTCATGATACCACCCTAAAAAATGACTTACAAGGGGGATTCACCCAATGTGTGTTTTTTCCCACGCGGCCTTCAGCCACAACGCTACGGCATCGTCGTCGTTGCCGCCGATCACCCCGGTGGCCATCGCTTTGAGTTCTGGCACGGCATTTTCCACCGCATAACTTTCATCTGCCGCCTCAAAAAGCGGAATGTCATTGCGCGCATCCCCGAAAACAACCAGCCGGTCGCATGCCAGCAGGTTCTTCAGCTGGCGGGCGGCGTGCGCCTTGCTTGCGCCTCTGGGCATCAGCTCGCACCAGTATTCCGGCCGGTACAGCTCCTGCTGCAAAATGCAGTTGCAGCAGGCATCCTGACCCCAAACCGCATTGACCGGCGTCAGCTCCTCCTGCGTGCCAATGCAGGTAAAATAAAACGCTTCGCCTTCAAAGAGCGCGTCCACCGTATCAACAGGGCGAAGCCGCGGATCGCCCACACGCAAAGAGAGGTAGCGCAGCATTCCTTCATTCTCCCGGCCTGCCAGCCAGGAGACATGCTCCACCCCTTCCACGAAGGCATATACCAGCGGGAATATCTTTCGCGCTTCCAAATCGGCGCGAATCCTTTCCTTTTCTTCCATGCTGAAAAAGTTTGAGACCATTCGCTGCTTGGAAACCGGATGCAGCAAAAAGGCGCCGTTATAGACGATGAGGGGTTGACGAAAGTCCACGCCGCGCGTCACAATGCTTGCCGAGGAATAAGAGCGTGCCGTTGCGTAAGACAGCAACAGCCCCGCCTGGGTCAGTTCATTGAGTATGCTTGCCGACCGCTGGGATATGGCGTCAGACGTGTTCAGCAGCGTGCCGTCCAGATCGGTCAGGTACAGTGTCTCCATATACGCTTTGCCTCCTGTGTGCCGCGCGCCCGTTTCCCGCACGGCGGCCATGTTCTGTCTGTTAAAGTATAGCGCACAGCCCGATGTCTTTCCAATATTTTTTGTTTTGCGCATCAGCAGCGGCTCGTCAAAAAGCAGGAACGCCGTCCCGTAAAAACATTTATCACGGCATATCAGGCAAGACGTCAGAGTCCCGGAGAAATTTGCACACCATGCGTTCACATGCGTCTATAAGGAACTGTACACTTCCACGCGTATAAAAAACAAAGCTCGTGTCATGGGCGATATACCAATGGCCATTGGGGACTGAGCGCTTCTGCCATTCATGCAGCACGCTTCGGCAAGAAAGATTGCTCCTTCGTGTCCAACGATATACACCCCATTGTGGGGCGGAAACATCCCACGCAAAAGCTTCCAGCACAAGAATGCGCCGCAGAGGCCCCAGGTGCGCCCGAATAACCGCCCAGTAAGCCATGTGTGGCGACGGGAAAACAGCGGCAGGCACAGCGAAATAAAACAAAACAGCGTACTCATAAGAGTACGCTGTTCGTTTGGGATGCGGCAGCGCCCTATTGTCCCAGGCCGTGTCCAGCCAAGTATCGTCGGCACTGAAGGGCTTAA
>JAQUVY010000138.1 GCA_028693155.1 Eubacteriales bacterium | reverse complement strand
AGCACGGCACGGGTAGTCGCGCTGTCGGCCACTCCCTCAAAAACAAGCTGAAGCTTCTGCTCGCTCTCATCCAAAGTCCGGGCCGCCACAGGGGTCAGGTCGTCGGCGGTCCGACCGGCATAATTCGCCAGCGCCGCCTGCACAGCCGCATCCACATCGTTTGATACGCTGGCGGGTTCAAAGTGCTTCATGAGCGATGGTATGCCAAAATATCCCCCAATCAGCGCCGCAATAATCAGCGCCAGAATGATGGTTGTTCGCAGCTGCCTGCGCTGGAAATCCGGTAACTCTGTAAAAGCCATTTGCTCGCCTCTATCTGCCTCAATCAGTCACAATACAAAGCAGTATGATATACCCCTTTCATTTTAGCAGAAAGACCCGTAAATTGCTACCCGGATTCCACGCCTAGGCGAGTTAAGCTTATATATTTTTTTCCATAATAATAGCGATTTTCATTCTTGATTCATCCCTTTTGCAAAGCCGCCTCCCGCCGTATTCTCCTTTTTGAATTACTGGTTGACGAGTTCGCAAGAAAAATGCTATAATAACACGTTAATGAAAAAATTCTGAGCGATTCCTGGGGGAGGGATACCATGTCTGGACATTCTAAGTGGGCCAATATCAAGCACAAAAAGGGCAAGGCGGATGCCGAGCGGGGCAAGATTTTCACCAAGATCGGTCGTGAGATTGCGATTGCGGTCAAGGAAGGCGGCGGCGATCCCAGCGTCAATGGCAAGCTGCGCGACGTTATCGCCAAGGCCAAGGCCAACAACATGCCTAACGACAACATCACCCGTTCCATCAAAAAGGCGGCGGGCGAGCTGGGCAATGTGGTTTATGAAGAGATCACCTACGAGGGCTATGCCCCCGGCGGCGTAGCCGTCATTGTGGACGTTATCACCGACAACCGCAACCGCACCGCCTCTGATATCCGCCATTGCTTTGCCAAGAATGGCGGCAATCTGGGCACCACCGGCTCCGTGGGCTATATGTTTGACGAAAAAGGCGTGCTGGTGGTGGAGCGCGCGCCCGATGCCGATGAGGACGAAATGATGATGATCGCTCTGGATGCCGGCGCGACCGACGTTCAGACCACCGATGATGCCTTTGAAATCTACACTGCGCCCAGCGAGTTTTCCAAGGTGCGCGAGGCGCTGGAGACTCAGGGCCTTTCCTTCCTCTCTGCCCAGGTGCAGAAGATTCCGCAAAACATCGTGAAGGTGGACGATCCCGAGACCATCGATAAGATTGTGAACATGCTCGAAATGCTGGAGGACAGCGACGATGTTCAGGAGGTCTTCCACAACGCCGACCTGCCCGAAGATGAGGAAGACGACGACTAATCTTTTTTTCAATGATTTCCCCGCCCTTTTCCACGCCAACTAGCCAAGAAAGGGCGCTCGCCATCGGCAAAGAATGCTTTCCTTTGCCGATCACACTGGCAAGGCCTAGCCTTGCCAGCCTGTCTATAGAGCGGAATCATGAAAAAAATGACAAGCCAGCGGCGGCACAGCATTGCGCGGCAAAGCATCCCGCCATCGGCAAGGCTTCTCTCATACCGCTTCCAACGCTTATTCGGCGGCGCACGCATCCTATGCAGGCCCGCCCGCTTCTCCCTTGCTCATGTGGGCAGGGCTTCCTTTCATTATCCATGTACAGGAGGTTGCTTATGCAGAAGAACCAGCAGATCGTGATTTTGGACTTCGGCGGCCAGTATACACAGTTGATTGCCCGGCGCGTCCGGGAAAACAATGTTTTTTCCAGCGTCGTGCCGTACACCATTTCTCTGGACGCGCTCAAGGCGCTGTCTCCCGTGGGCGTTATCCTGTCCGGTGGCCCGGCCAGCGTGCTGGAGCCCGATGCTCCCAAGTGCGACCCGGCGCTTTTCAGTCTGGGCATTCCCGTGCTGGGCATCTGCTATGGCATGCAGCTGATGGCCGTTGTGAACGGCGGCGTGGTCACCGCGCCTGAGCGCCGTGAATACGGCAAGGTGCAGGTGCAGATGGACGACCGTGCCACCCTCCTAAAGGGCATGAGCAGCGAGTCCACCTGCTGGATGAGCCATACCTATCAGGTGACCGGTCTGCCCGACGGCTTCAAGGCTCTGGCCCACAGCCAGCACTGCCCCATCGCCGCCATGGCCGATCCTGCACGCAAGCTTTACGGGGTGCAGCTGCACCCAGAGGTGACCCACACAGCGGAGGGCCACCTGCTGCTTCATTCCTTCCTCTACGACATCTGCGGCTGCACAGGCGACTGGAGCATGGCCGCCTATGCCCAGCAGGCCATTGCCGCCATTCAGGCGGAGGTAGGCGATACGGGCACCGTGCTGCTGGGCCTGTCCGGCGGCGTGGATTCCTCTGTCGCCGCCGCCCTGCTGTACAAGGCCATCGGCGACCGGCTGACCTGCGTGTTTGTGGATCACGGCCTGCTGCGCAAGGGCGAGGCCGAGCAGGTGGTGGATGTATTCACCCACACCTTCCCCGTCTGGCTGATTCACGTGATTGCGTCCAAGCGCTTCTTTGCCGATCTCTCCGGCGTTACCGATCCGGAGCGCAAGCGTAAGATCATCGGCGCGGACTTTGTAAAGGTTTTTAAGGACGAGGCGCTCAAACTGGGCAAGCTGGATCATTTTGCCCAGGGCACCATTTACCCCGACGTGATCGAGTCCGGTGCGGTGACCGGCAGCGCGGTCATTAAGAGCCACCACAACGTGGGCGGCCTGCCCAAGGAGCTGGGCTTCACCAGCCTGGTCGAGCCCCTGCGCATGCTCTTTAAGGACGCGGTTCGCCGTCTGGGCGAGACGCTGGGCCTCCCCCACGAGCTGGTCTGGCGTCAACCCTGCCCCGGCCCCGGCCTGGCAATCCGCATCATTGGCGAGGTAACCCCCGAAAAGGCCGCCATCGTCCGCGAATCCGATGCCATTCTGCGTGAAGAGGTGCAAAAAGCCGACCTGGCCGAAAGCATCAACCAATATTTCACCGTCCTGACCGGCATTCGTTCCGTAGGCGTCATGGGCGACGAGCGCACGTATGACTACACCATCGCTTTGCGCGCCGTCACCACCAACGACTTCATGACCGCCGACTGGGCGCGCATCCCCTACGACACGGTAAGCACCATCTCCGCCCGCATCGTCAACGAGGTTCCCCACGTGAACCGGGTAGTGATGGACGTAACCACCAAGCCACCCGCTTCGATTGAGTGGGAATGAGCACGAAATACGAAACAACCCAGTAAAATCAAGGCTTTCAAGACTTCAAAATGCCTTGCGATACTGATTTGATACTATTTTGCTTTATTCTCCAAATCAGAGGGACAGATAGTAAACCCCTCCGAAACGGTAAGTTTCGGAGGGGTTTTTATGTACTTATGGATTCTGCCGCCATTCCTTCTTGGGCTGAAACTTGCCGCAATCATCCGCTGTTTGTGGCCAGTTGAGCTTCCATTCCTCGTATTCGGCTTGGCAAATTTCTCCGCTGGCCAGCTGCTCTTTGCGCAGCTTCCATTCCTTCAAGAAGCTCTCAACCAGCTTGTAACGGAAGCAAACGGCGATGCGCTTTTCGGGATCGTCTGCATCTGTGTCATCTACCACGTCAAACAGTCGAATGGATGGATAGTGTTCATCCAACTCAAAAAGCATATACATAATATCCTCGGCTGCATACAACGTAGGTTCATACAGCGAGCGATAATTGACATCCAAGGCTTCTGCAATCTTTCGCAGCAAGTCTTCTTTGGGTTTGCGTGAGTTGTTCTCATACTGCGCAATGCGGACGTCGGCGCTGTTTTCATCGAATCCGACAGCAAGCCCCAATTCCATCATGGTCATCTTCCGAAAATTGCGCGCTCGCTTAATCCGATCTCCAACCGCCATAAGAAACCTCCTTAAAACAATCGTGTTTTTCACAGTATACCACACAGATGATCTGGTATCAAGAAATACTAAATAAAAATATTTAGATAATTTCCAAAACAGTATTGCTATTCAAATTTGCTTAGTGTATAATTGTCGCTGTTACCAAACAACTTTGTATAGTGAAAGTGGTGAGAACATGAAAAACAACGTCTTTGCAACAGCACAGGAGGTAGCGCAAGAACTGGGAGTTTCCAAGGCAACAGCCTACAAGATGATTCATGAATGGAACGAAAAGCTCAAGGCCAGAGGGTACACAACGGTATCTGGCAGAGTGAACCGCCGCTTCTTTCAGGAACAATTTTATGGGATGGATCAGGGAGGTGACCAGCGTGCCAGTTTATAAGGATGAAAAACAAGGAACCTACTACGCATCGTTCTACTTTGCCGACTACACAGGTGCACGCCGCAAGAAGATGAAGCGCGGTTTTGCCAAGAAGCGCGACGCGCAGGAATGGGAGCGACTGTTTCTTCTCCAGAAAAGCGCCGATCTAACCATGACCTTTGGCGACTTTATAGCAATCTACCGTACCGACAAAAAGGATCGGCTTCGAGAAAACACGTGGATGTCCAAGGACAACATGATTGACACCAAAATTCTTCCATACTTTGCTAAGCGGATCATCAGCGAGATCGAGCCTAAGGACGTGATTGCATGGCAGAACACGGTGATGGCAGCGCGTATGGAAAATGGAAAGCCTTACACGCCGACGTACCTTAAGTCAGTGCATAGTCAGCTCAGCGCCATCTTCAACCATGCAGTGCGTTACTATCGGCTCAAGCAAAACCCGGCCGAGATTGCCGGCAATATGGGGCGCGACACGCACAAGGAGATGCTGTTCTGGACGAAAGCGGAGTATCAGCAATTTGCGGATGCCATCATGGACAAGCCAATGGCCTACTACGCCTTTGAAGTTCTCTACTGGTGCGGTATTCGAGAAGGTGAGTTGCTGGCACTTACGGCAGCGGACTTTGACTTCCAGCGTCAGACTTTGCGAATCAACAAATCCTATCAGCGGTTCAAAGGACGCGATGTAGTGACCGAACCCAAGACGGCTAAAAGCAATCGAATCATCCATATTTCCAAATTCCTCTGCGCCGAGATGCAGGACTATATCAAGTCGCTGTATGGCTTAAAGCCCGACGATCGCATCTTCCCCGTGACGAAGCACTTTC